>CAYYSY010000196.1:0-24959 GCA_964474355.1 uncultured Spirochaetaceae bacterium
GGCATCGATCACGAGCGGCGCCTCGACGGTCTCGCACAGCGCCCGCACCAGGCGGCAGGTCGCATCCGCCGTGCCGAGACCCGGACCGAGCGCCACGACGTCGCGGTCGGCGGCCAGCGCCCTCACCTCGTCCGCCGCGTCGTCGCCGAGCGCGCGCGCACCCGCGCGACCCACCGGCGCCGTCATGGCCTCGGTGCACTTGACCTCCAGGATGTCGTTCAGGCCTGCGGCGCAGGCCAGGGTGATGAGCCCCGCGCCCGAACGCATCGCCGCGCGCGCGGCGAGCGCGGCCGCGCCGGTCTTGCCCTCGCTGCCGGCGACCACGAGCACGTGACCGAAGCGCCCCTTGTGACCGTCGTCGGGGCGATCGGGCAGCAGCCGGGCGACACCGCCCCGCGTGTGCATCGCCGCAGCGTCCGCGACGGGCTCCGGATCGGAAGGCAGCGTGTCGGTGATGCCGATCCGCGCGATGCTCACGCGCCCCGCGTGCGCGCTGCCCGGTGGCAACGCGAGCCCGATCTTCGGCAGCGAGATCGTCACGGTCTCGTCGGCCACGACCGCGACGCCGAGGACCGCGCCGGTGTCGGTGTCGATGCCCGAGGGCAGATCGAGCGCAACCACGTAGGCGCCGCGTGCGCGTGCATCGCCGATGCACCCGATGGCCCGCGCCGCTGCGCCTTCGATGGCGCGCGCGAGCCCCGTGCCGAAGAGCGCGTCGACGACGACGGCGCCGTCCCCGATCTCGACCGCTCCTTCGACCGCGTCGACGACGTCGACGCCGACCGCCTCGGCCCGTTGCAGCTGCGCGGCCACGACGTCGCCGAGCCGGACTCGATCGCCGACGAGGTGCGCACGCACGGGCCAGCCGAGCTGTTGGAGATGCCGGGCGACGACGAGCCCGTCGCCCCCGTTGTGGCCGCCGCCGCAGACGACGTCGATGCGGGCACCCGCGCTCACGCGACCGGCGACCGAGGCCACGAGCCGCTCGACCACCGCTCGGCCGGCGCTCTCCATGAGCACCTCACCAGGCACACCGAGGTTCTCGATCGTGTGCGCGTCGAGCGCGCGCATGCGGCTGGCGCTGACGAGGGGCCAGAGGCCGGCGTCGATCATCGTCGTCTCCCAGGGACCCCGTGCCCCGACACGCTCGGCCCCGAGGCTCCACGCGATCCCTGCGGAGAAGGTGCCGCCCACCTGCGCCGGGTCAACCCGGCGCGATCACTCAGCCGGCAGCGAGCGACTCCTTGAGCGTGGCGGCCAGCGTGTTCGCGTACTCGCTGACTGCGCGCTCCTCCTCGCCTTCGACCATGACGCGGGCCTTGTTCTCGGTGCCGCTGTAGCGGATCAGCACTCGGCCGCGACCGTCGAGCTTCGACTCGACCTCGGCGATGGCTTCCTGGACGCGCGGCAGGTCTTCGATCGGCCGCTTCGCCGACACACCGACGTTCACCATCACCTGCGGATAGCGCTGGAACCCGGCAGCGAGCTCCGAGAGCGGCTTGCTCGAGCGCGCCAGGATCGCGAGCACCTGGAGCGCCGTCATGAGCCCGTCGCCCGTGCGGCCGTGATCGAGGAACACCACGTGTCCCGACTGCTCGCCGCCCAGGTTGTAGCCCCCCTGACGCATGGCCTCGACGACGTAGCGGTCGCCGACCTGGGTACGCACGAGATCGAGGCCGAGCTTCTCCAGCTCCTCCTCGAGACCCAGATTGCTCATCACGGTGGTGACGACGCCGCCGCCCTTCAGCGCACCCCGATCCTGCAGGTGCCGGGCGCACAACGAGATCACGAGATCGCCATCGAGCACCTCGCCGCGCTCGTCGATGATCATCACGCGGTCGGCGTCGCCGTCGACCGCGATGCCGATGTCGGCGCGCACCTCGCGGACCCGGCTCGCCGTGCTGTTGGGGTGCAGCGACCCGCAATCCTCGTTGATGTTGCGGCCATTCGGGCTGACGCCGAGCGGGAACACCTCGGCGCCGAGCTCCTGCAGTACCGTCGGTCCCACCTTGTAGGCGGCGCCGTTCGCGCAGTCGAGGACGATGCGGATGCCTTCGAGGGTCGAGTCCTGGGGGAACGTGTTCTTCAGGAACACGACGTAGCGCCCCTCGGCGTCTTCGATGCGGCGGGCCTGCCCGATCTCGTCGGCGCCGGCGCGACAGTCGTCGAGCTCACCGCTCGCGACCATGCCCTCGATCTTGAGCTCGATGTCGTCGTCGAGCTTGAAGCCGTCGCGGCCGAAGAACTTGATCCCGTTGTCCTGGTAGGGATTGTGGCTCGCGGTGATCATCACGCCCGCGTCGCAGCGCATGTCGGTCGTCAGGAACGCGAGCCCGGGCGTCGGCATGGGGCCGACCTGGATGACGTCGACGCCCATCGAGCAGATGCCCGCGGCGAGCGCGTCCTCGAACATGTAGCCCGACAATCGAGTGTCCTTGCCGATCAGGATCTTGTGTCGGCCCGGCATGCTGCCGCGGAAGTGGCGCGCCACCGCCTGACCGAGCTTGAGCGCCAGCTCCGCCGTCATGGGGTGCACGTTGGCCCGCCCCCGCACGCCGTCGGTTCCGAAGAGCTTTCGCTTGTCCGCCATGTGTCCCCCGCTCCGTGATTCCCTGCGCTCGCCAGCCGACCGCCGCCCGCCGTTCTGCGTCCCAGGTGGGTGGCCCTGGAGCCGCCTCGGGTGTCAGCCCTCGGCGATCGGCTCTACGCCACCCCCGGGTGCCTCGAGCCCCGGCTCTTCGTCGGGGAGCAGATCGGGCTCCATCCGGATCTGCACCTTCACGGGCGCGTCGTCCTCGACCCAGAGCGTCCCGCCACCGAGCACCAGCCTGACCTCGCGCGTCTCACTGTCCTTCAGGCCCTCGATGTCGATCGACTCCGTCGCGACCTCCTCGAGACGCATCACCTGGCTTCGGGCGCCCGCGAGCCACACCTTCGTGGGCTCGACCACGAGGCCGGCCAGGTGGTAGCCGGGTGCCGGTGTGCCCACCACGTCGGCGTTCACGCGGACGGCCTTCCGGCCGCTCTTCTCGAAGCGCACCTTCACCTGCGAGGGTGAGCGGCTGATGAAGCGCGCGCCGGTCGGCAGGTCGAGGCGCGACAGCTCGACGTCGAAGACCGCGACGCCCGGCTTCGCGCCCGAGACGTCGATGGCGTAGCGCAGGCCCTTCTCGTCGAGGTTGTTGAGCGCGGCGCGGCTGCCCATCACGCGCACGTTGATCCCGTCGACGTTCTGATCCGTCACGACGAGCGACTCCTCGAGGCGGTGCAGCTCCACGGGAATGTCGAAGGTGCGCTCGACGCTCGTCGACTCGTGGGCGATTACCCAGAGGAAGGTCGCGATCGCCAACGCGAGCAGGAGCAGCCCGGGCCGCAGGTTGAGGAACCAGCGCATCATCGCGGCGCGCTCGCTCCGCCCCGGGCGTCGGCGTAGGTGTCGATGCAGACGGGCATGCGCGTCAGCCCGCAGTCCGGCCGACCGGTGCGTCGGCGCTCTCGATCTCCGAGACCGATGCCGCTCCGCCCGACTCGCCTGATTCGCCCGGCTCGCCCGATTCGCCTTCGCCTTCGCCGAGCAGGTCGCGGCGATCACCGGCCATGATGTCGTAGAGCACGCGGCGCAGCTGCGGGGCATCGAGGCCGTGGATCATCTCGCCGCCCATCACGACGGCGATCTTCGAAGTCTCCTCCGACACGACGATCACGACCGCATCGGTCTCCTCGGTGATGCCCACGGCCGCCCTGTGGCGCGTGCCCACGCCATCGGGCAGATCGGAGCGCAAGGTGAGCGGAAGGATGCAGCCGGCGCTGGCGATGCGGCCGTCGCGGACCACGACGGCGCCGTCGTGCAGCGGCGAGCTGGTATTGAAGAGCGACTCGAGGAGATCCTTGCTCAGGTCGGCGTTCACGGGCGTACCGGCGTCGATCTGGTCGGCGAGCGAGCTCTCGCGCTCGATCACCATGAGCGCGCCGACGCGCTGATCTGCCAGAGACTGCGCCGCCCTCACCAGCTCCTCGAGCAGTTGCGACTCCTGCTGGGCGGAGACCGACGGGAAGAAGCCCCGGCCCACGCGCGCCAGCGCCCGTCGGATGTCGTGCTGGAACAGCACGATGATGATCAGCACGGCCGACTGCAGGAAGTTCTCGAGAATCAGCTTCGTGGTCACGAACTGGAAGAGCTCGGATGCGAGGCTCAGCGCGATCAGCACGATCAGCCCGACGAGGATCTGCACCGCGCGGGTGCCACGGATCAGCAGCAGCAGCCAGTAGATGCCGGCCGTGACGAGCAGGATGTCGACGCTGTCGCGCCACGGATCGAAGTTCGCCTGGAAGAAGGCGGCGAGCTCGCGCAGGAAGTCGAGGATCACCTGGATCACGACAGCTCCTTGCGTCGCGCATCGCGGAGCGCGCGCCCGAGCTTCACTCCCCGACTGGCCGACCTCGCGTCGTGTACGCGAACCGCATCCGCGCCCGCGAAGGCGAGCACCGCGCAGACCTCGGCGGTGGCCGCGTCGCGCTCCTCCACCGGCGCGCCGGTCAGGTGCCCGAGGAACGACTTGCGCGACGGCCCCACGAGCACAGGCAGCTCGAAGCGGCTCTTGAGCCAGGCGACATGGGCCATGAGCTCGAGGTTGGCGTCGAGCTGCTTGCCGAACCCGATGCCGGGATCGATCGCGAGCCGGTCACGCGAGACGCCCGCGTGAAGCGCGACATCGATCGACGCCTCGAGCTCGCTCGCCACCTCGGCCAGCACGTCGTCGTAGTGGGCCCGGCTCTGCATGACGTCGGGGGTGCCCCGGGCATGACCGAGGATCAGGCAGGCGCCGGCGTCCGCGGCGACGCTCGCGAGCTCGGGGTCGAACGCGAGCCCCGAGACGTCGTTCACCACACTCGCGCCGGCGGCCAGCGCCGCGCGCGCCACCTCGGCCTTGCGCGTGTCGATCGAGATCGGGACGTCGAGCTCGGAGGCGAGCGCCTCGATCGCGGCTTCGACCCTCGCCCGCTCCTCACCGGCCGGCACCTCGGCCGCGCCTGGCCGCGTCGACTCGCCCCCCACGTCGAGGACGTGCGCGCCCGCATCGCCGAGGGCGCGCCCGTGGGCGAGCACCGCGTCGACGTCCGTCCCCGCGCTCGCATGCGTCAGCCGTCCACCGTCCGAGAACGAGTCGGGCGTGAGGTTCACGACCCCCATGACCGTCACTCGATCCGGCGGGAAGATCGACGCGCTCTGCAAGGGATCGTCCTCCGTCGGCCGGGCGGCCATGTGTGGTCAGGTCGTGTCGCGCGTCAGCGACGCCACTCGATCGAGTCGAGCACTCAGCTCGGGAAGGGCTCCGGATCGGGCAGGTTGCCGCCGAAGCCCGGCTCGGGCCGTTCGTCGCCGGCGTCCTTGCGCTCTGCCTTCGGCTCGTCGCCATCGGTCGGCGGCTCGGTCACGGGCGCCAGCGGCGGCAGCGATTCGCCGCGCATCAGCGCCTCGAGATCCTCCCGCTCGAGCGTCTCGCGCTCGAGCAGCGCCTCGGAGATGTTGTCCAGCTGCTGCCGGTGCTCTCGCAGCATCGAGAGCGCCTGGTCGTACTTCTGGTTGAGGATCTGCGCGACCTCGTCGTCGATCTGCTCCGACTTCTTCTCGCTGAAGTCGCGACGCTGTACGAAGTCACGGCCCAGGAACACGTCGTTGTCGCCATCGGCGTAGCAGACCGGACCCAGCCGATCGCTCATGCCGTACTCGGTCACCATGCTCCGCGCCCAGCGCGTCGACTGCTGCAGATCGTTCGATGCGCCCGTCGAGAAGTGGTCGAAGACGAGCTCCTCGGCGGCCCGTCCGCCCATGCCTCGAAGGATGATCGCGAAGATCTGGTCGCGCGTGTAGTTGAGGCGATCTTCCTCGGGCAGGGTCCAGGTCAGGCCGAGAGCCATGCCACGCGGGATGATCGTGACCTTGTGGACCGGATCGCTGTCCTCGGGCATGAGCAGCGCGATCAGCGCATGGCCTGCCTCGTGGAAGGCGGTGATGCGCTTGTCCTCCTCGTTCATGATCATCGAGCGCCGCTCGGTGCCCATGATGACCTTGTCCTTGGCCGACTCGAAGTCGCGTCGCGCGACGCGCTGGGCGTCACGGCGCGCCGCGAGCAGCGCGGACTCGTTCACGAGGTTCTGAAGATCGGCCCCCACGAAGCCGGGGGTGCCCCGCGCGACCGTGTCGAGGTCGACGTCGTCGTCGAGCGGCACGCGGCGGGTGTGGATCTTGAGGATCTGCAGGCGTCCTCGCAGGTCGGGTCGCGGCACGACGACACGGCGGTCGAAGCGGCCCGGGCGCAGCAGCGCGGGATCGAGCACGTCCGGCCGATTCGTGGCCGCGATGAGGATCACGCCCTCGTTGCTCTCGAAGCCGTCCATCTCGACGAGCAGCTGGTTCAGGGTCTGCTCGCGCTCGTCGTGGCCGCCGCCCATGCCGGCGCCGCGATGGCGGCCCACGGCGTCGATCTCGTCGATGAAGATGATGCAGGGCGCCTGCTTCTTGCCCTGCATGAAGAGGTCACGCACGCGCGAGGCGCCGACGCCGACGAACATCTCGACGAAGTCGGAGCCCGAGATCGAGAAGAAGGGCACGCCCGCCGCGCCCGCGACCGCGCGCGCGAGCAGCGTCTTGCCCGTGCCGGGCGGCCCCACGAGCAGCACGCCCTTCGGGATGCGACCACCGAGGCGCGTGAACTTCTTGGGCTCCCTCAGGAACTCGATGATCTCCTCGAGCTCCGCCTTCGACTCCTCGATGCCGGCGACGTCCTTGAACGTCACCTGCTGCTGGTTCTCGGTGAGCAGCCGCGCCCGGCTCTTGCCGAAGCTCATGGCCTTGCCGCCGCCCGATTGCATCTGGCGGATGAAGAAGATCCAGAGGCCGATGAAGAGCACCAGCGGGAACCACATGATCAGCAGCTGGCGCCAGAAGCTGCCCTCGTCCTTGGGCTGGGCCGTGACCTTGATGGCCTTGTCGTCGAGCAGCGTGAGCAGCTCTTCGGTCACCGCCGGGACGTAGGTCGTGAACTCGCTGCCATCGACCATCTTGCCGTCGACGGCGCCCTCTTCGATCGTGACCTCGTCGATCTGCCCGTCGCGCACGGCGGTGATGAAGTCGCTGTAGGCGAGATCCGGCGGCGCTTCCTGATCCTGACGGAGCATCGTCACGAGCAGGAGCATCACCACGAGGATGACCACCCACAGAGCCATGTTCTTGTAGAGCTGCTGGTTCACTGAAGTTCCTCTGCTGCACTCGGAGTGCCGCTCGCGAGAGCGACGCGCGTCGTGCTCGAGGCGTCCGGGGCGCTGAACGACTCGGGGATTCGAGCGACGGGGCTACGGAGCCCCCCGACCTCGAAGCGCTGCCCGGCCACGTCGGTCGGGAGCCGAAGGAAGGTGCGTCCACCATCCTTCGTGGGATGGATGCTCGGGATCGGTCGCGGGTTCAACCCGGTGGCTCGCCCACGCCTCGCGCGGGATCCCCTGACCCCGTGGGGTGGAGCGGCGAAAAAGTCTGCCAGCACAGCGGCGTAGCCTAGCATGCGCGTGTGGGCACGGCCCCGGTCAGCCGTCGCCAGGCTCTGCGTCGCCCTCACGCTGAGCCGCCCGGCGCAGCCGATAGCGCTTCGACTCGCGATCGAGGCGCAGGCCACCCGGAAGCTCGAGGCTGCGCCCCCCCTCGTGGCGCTCGGGCTCGGAGAGGAATGCGAGCACCCGGTCGATGTGCGTTCGGCTGAGATCGCGTCCGCCTCCGAGGTCGGTCACGGCCCGGACGATCAGGCGCCGGGCCAGGGCCTCCGGCAGATCACGCCATCCCTCCAGACGGAGCACCCGGGTCGCATGCTCGGGCGCGACCCAATCGGGCTCGATCTCGCTCACCACGGCGCCGATCCAGGCGGATTCCCTCCTCTGTGCTTCGGCAAGTCTCCCCACGGCCCTGAGCAATTGCGGGTTGAAGTCGGCGGAAAGCCCGGGGATCCAGTGCCGGCGCAGGCGATTGCGCGTGTATGCGTCGCTCTCGTTGCTGGCATCCTCACGCCAGCGCAGGCCTTCGGCGCGGGCCCAGGTCTCGATGTCGGCCCGTGACACGTCGAGCAGCGGACGCACACGGCGTCCGTCCTCGGAGACGGGCGACATGCCGCCCAGCCCCTCCGGTGACGTGCCCCGCAGCAGACGCATGAGCACGGTCTCCACCTGGTCGTCGAGGTGATGGGCAGTGGCGATGCAGTCGGCCCCGACCTGCTCGCGCAGCGCCTCCAGGGCCTCCCAGCGCAGGCTCCGCGCCGCCTCCTGGAGGGTCGGGCGCGCCCGCTTCGGGCCCTCGTCTTCGCGGAGGCGCGCCGGCTCGACACGTGCCCGCACGAACGCGAGCCCCAGCTCGCTCGCGCGCTCGGCCACGAACGCCTCGTCGCCGTCGGCCTCGATGCCCCGCAGTCCGTGGTGGACGTGCGCCGCGGTGAGCTCGAGCCCGGCCCGCTCGCGAAGCGCATGCAGGCCGTGCAGCAGCATCACCGAGTCGAGGCCCCCGGACACAGCGACGAGCACATGGCGTCCTGCGATGCCGGGCCCGCACACGGCCTGCTCGAAGCGCTCGGGGATCATGCGGGGAGCGTAGCCAGCCGCAGCAGCGCGAGCCGGACGCGCATTGGCGAAGCCGTGACGTGGCCGATCCTCGGGGCGTGGTTGGCGCCGCCTGACGTGGCCGGTCGGCAGCGCGTGGTTGGCGCCGCTGTGACGCGTCCGTTATCCACAGCGCTCTCGCATGACGCCCCCTCCTCCGACGATCCCGATCCAGCCCGATGCGCGCACGAACGTGGGCGACTGGCCGGCGCGCCATGCCCGAGCCGCGGGCGAGCGCCTGGCCGTCGTCGACGCGACGCACCGGCTCGACTGGTCCGCGTTCGAAGATCGCGTCGCCCGCAGCGCGGGCTGGCTCTCAGCGCGCGGCATCGGCTACGGCGACCGGGTCGCGATGCTGCTCGGCAACCGGTCGCCGACCCTCGAGCTCTGCTTCGCAGCGGCCCGCATCGGCGCGATCATCGTGCCGATCAACCTGCGCCTCTCACCGCGCGAGATCGCCTTCCAGCTCGACGACTGCCGGCCCTCTGCGTTCTTCTTCGAGGCCGAGCTCTCCGACACCGCGGAGAAGGCGTGCGCCGCAGCGAGCGAACCGCCCTCGAATCGCGTCGAGGTCGGCGGCGCACCCGACACATGGGAGTCGGCGCTCGGAGCGTCGACGCTTCGTCACGCATCGCATCCCGTCGTGCCCGACGACCCGTTCATGATCATGTACACGTCGGGCACGACCGGCGAGCCGAAGGGCGCGCTGCTCCCCCATCGCAAGGCGCTCTACAACGCGCTGAACGCCGAGATCACCTTCGCGTTGCACGGCGACGATCACGTGCTCGTCGCCGCGCCCCTCTTCCACTCGCTCGGACTGCAGATCCTCTCGTTGCCCGCCTTGCACGCCGGCGCAGCCGTGATCCTGCACGACCGCTTCGACCCCGCCCGCGTCTGGCACGACGTCGAGGCCGAGGCCATCGACTACCTCGGCGGCGTACCCGCAATGCACCAGCGGCTGCACGACGAGCTGGTCCGGTCGCCGGAGGCACTGCGCGCGGCACGACGGCTGCGCTTCGTCTTCAGTGCGGGCTCCGCGATCTCGGTCGAGCTGATTCACGCCTTCCACCGCGACGGCGTGCTCGTCAAGCAGGGCTACGGACAGACCGAGACCTCGACCCTCACCTGCCTCGACGATGCCGATGCGCTCCGCAAGGCGGGCTCGGTCGGTCGCCCCGTCGAGCACGGCGAGATCAGGGTCGTCCGACTGGACGACCTCGAGCGGCCGCCCGCCGAGTGGCGCGACACCCCCGCCGGCGAGCGTGGCGAGATCGTCGTGCGCGGCGACATCACGATGCTCGGCTACTGGGAACGGCCCGAGGAGACGGCGAAGACGATCGTCGACGGTTGGCTCCGAACCGGCGATCTCGCGAGCCGTGATGACGAGGGCTTCATCACGCTCGTCGGGCGCGCGCGCGACATGTACATCTCGGGCGGCGAGAACGTGTACCCCGCCGAGGTCGAGGCCGTATACCGCGAGCACCCCTCGATCGAGGAGATCGCGGTGGTCGGCGAGCCCGACGCGCGGTGGGGCGAGATCGGCCGGGCGCACGTGGTGCTCCGCGAGGGCTTCGCGCTCGATGCAGAAGCGTTGAAGAGCTGGGCCGAGGATCGACTGGCGCGGTTCAAGATCCCGCGCAGCTTCGTGGCCGAGACCGAGCTGCCGCGGACGGCATCCGGAAAGGTGCAGAAGCACCGGCTCGGCACCTGACGCGCGACGCCCCCGAAACGCCCGAACGGAGCGTCTGGCCGGCGCGCCTGCAAAGGGCCGCCGTGCGTGGCACCCTGTTCCGACGCGCTGCGTCCTCTACGTCGCATCGTCGCACCCTGCTCGCAGAGCACGCGAGCCGAGCCGGAGCCCCGATGTCGAACGACCCGACCGACCATCCGCCCGGCACGGCCCATCACAACGACCGCGGGCTGCGCCTGCGGATGGCGAGTGAGGCGCGCCGCGTCCACTCCCAGCACACGCAGCTGTCGGCTCTGCTCGAGGATCTGCGCGGCGTCTTCGACACCGGAACGGTCCAGATGATCCGCGGTGCGTTCGAACACTTCGCAGACGCCTTCGACGCGCACATGCGGGTGGAGGAGACGCTCTACTTTCCGGCGCTGCACGGTCTGCTGCCCGAGGTCGACCCGGACCTCACGGCGCTCACCGACGAGCATCGCGAGCTGCGCGAGCGGCTCGACGCCATCCGCACGAAGCTGGCCGCGCACGAGACGGACGAGGCCCGCTCGACGCTCGAGGCGCTCGCCGAGCAGAGCGCAAAGCACGAGGCGATCGAGGAGACGCTCATCGAGCGCGTGCGCGCCGACACGAACGGAAGCGGTCACTAGGGAGTCGGCGACACGCTGTCGTGTCGCTCCTTCAGGCCGGGTGCGCGCGCCGGAGGCGCCGGACGCCGACGCCGAGCAGCAGCGCCAGCGCGGCGCCCACGCCGGGCGCCAGCAGACCAGGGACGGGCTGGAACGGCGGCGGAGAGCCGCCGAAGGCGTTGTAGCTGAAGACGCCGGCCACGAGCAGGTCGCCGTCCCCGTCGACATCGAGGCCCCAGGGCCCGACGAGCAGGTTGCCCATCCCGTCACCGCTGCCTGTCGCCGCGAGGGTGGGCGGCTCCATGGGACGGAGCTGGAAGACCGAGTCGGTGATGGACGACGTCACGTAGACGACGCCGCCGAACCCCGTTGCGACACCCACGGGCCCGACGAGCTGCGTCCCGCCGTCGCCCGTGACGTCGAGGATCTCGACGACGCTCCCGTTGGCCTCGCGTTGGAGGACGTTGTTCGACGCATTGCCCGCGACCACGACCTCGCCCTGCGACGCGATGGCGATGCCCCAGGGTCGGGACAGACCATTGCCCTGCCCATCGCCGGTCGAGTCGATGATCTCCTCGACCACGCCCTGGTCGTCGATGCGAAAGACGTTGTCGCTGAAGTGGCCCGTCACGTAGACGTTGCCGATGAGGTCGACCACGACGTCGAGCGGGGCCAGGAGCGAGTTGCCCATGCCGTCGCCCAGCGTCTCGATGATCCCGAAGACGGCGCCGCCGGGCTCGATCTCGAGCACGTTGTGGCTCGCGTGCCCTGCGACGTACACGTTGCCGTTCTGGGCGATGGCGAGACCGCGCGGCGACAGCAACGGCTGCCCCACCCCCGTGCCGGTCTGGTCGACGATCTGGCTCTTGACGCCTCCCTGCGTGATGCGGAAGACGTTGTTGCTGTTGTCGCCCGACACGTAGACGGAGCCGTCGGGACCCACCGCGACGCCCCAAGGCCCGTCGAGGGCATGGGTCCCGTCGCCCGTGGCGTCCATCAGCACCTCGATGCTCAGCGTCACACCGCCGATGCGCGTGATCGCGAACACGAGCGAGTTCTCGTAGCTGGGCACGATCACGCGATCGCCGATCGGATCCCATGCGATCGAGTAGGGCGTGAAGAGCTCCAGGCCCGTGCCGGCACCGTCCTCGTCGATCAGCAGGTCGAGGGCCGACGAGGCCGACGCGAGACCAAACGCACCGAGCAGGGCGACCAGCACGACGAGCGCGCGGCGCCCCGAAGACCACGGCCGAACGCGCGAGCGCGCAGCCCGGGAGACCACCCCATGCCCTGCCCACGCGCGGCACGACCTACACGCACGCGAAGCCCGCGGCTGCACTCGCTTCGGAACCATCTTCAGCTCGCCTTCAGCTCTCAGCTCTCTCTCTGCGCCCACGACAAGTCGGGCAGACCACCCTATCAGAGGCGGCCCGGGGCTGAGAAGCACCTTTCATCGAAGGAAGGAGGAATGCGCGTCACTCGAGTGCCGCGCGCGGCCACGCTCGTGATAGGGTGGCCTGTCGCCCGGACGCCGTTCGGTCGCAGGCGGCAGAGTCGTACGCGCACGGCCGGTCGCACATGGGAGTGCAGATCCTGCGCGTCGAGCTCGCAAGTCGATGCTGGAGATGCGGATGCGCGCACGAGTTCCGATGGGCCGCAGAGAGCGTGCATGGCGCGGCGCCCTGGCGCTGTTCGGCTCGGCGTGGCTGCTGGCGACCACCGCACAGGCCCAGCCCGCCGACACGGTGGACGACCTCTACGGGTGGCAGGGCGCGGCCGGCCCCTCCACCGGCTTCTTCTCCGACGTCACGATCAACGGCTCTGAGCGCATCCACGCCGGCTACCTCTTCGACTCGATGTCGCAGCAGCTCACGGCGACGCTCTTCAGCACGAGTCAGCCGCCTGGCGGCGTACTCGGAACGCACGATCTCGGCTTCACGGTCGAGCCGAGCGTCGCGGTCAGCATCGCCAGCCAGGGCGGCGGGCGGCACTGGGTCGCCGTCTCCCAGAGCGACGGCGTCCTCGCGACGACGGCCCACGTGCTCGACTGGTCCGCGGGCGGAGGGGTCGTCCAGACGCAGATCCTCGGCCCCCTGCCCGGCGCCAGCACGTTCGTCACGGTGCGCGGGATCAACCGGCTCGGGACCGCGGTGGGGCTCGTCGACGGCGCGAGTGGCCTCGTTGCCCCCGACGGCGCCCCCTCCTTCGCGATCACGTCCCCGGTCGACTCGGAGGTGTTCTCGATCTCCCCGGACGGCAGCGTGCTGGGCGGCGCGGCGGACTTCGGCGCAGGCGACGTCGCGACGATCTGGGATGCGAGCGGCGCCGTGGTCTATCAGGACACGCTCCCGGGACGGATCCGCGCCGTGGCGCCGCCGTACGCCGTGGGCGTTCGCAACGGCGTGGCGTCGTGGTGGCGGCGGGTCAAGGGCACCTGGATCCCGTTCGGTGCCAAGGAGCTCGGCGGCGCCCCCCTCGCCGGCGAGCTGCTCGCCGTCGACCGCGACGGCCTCGGCATCGGCGGCGGCTCCCGCGCCGCGGGCGGAGCGATCGTCGTTCTGCTCCGCACGCATGAGGTCCGCGAGCTCGACGACGAGCTCTCGCTGGCGGCTGGCACGCTC
Source organism: uncultured Spirochaetaceae bacterium (assembly GCA_964474355.1). Lineage (GTDB taxonomy): Bacteria > Myxococcota_A > UBA9160 > UBA9160 > UBA4427 > CAYYSY01. The sequence continues at coordinate 13,575 of CAYYSY010000196.1, forward strand.
TGGGCGGTGCATGGCATCGATGCCGATGAGGGCACCGGGCTCGTGGCGTTCGCGGTCGAGGCGACCGATTTCTCGGGCTGGGACGTGACGGCGAGCTTCGCAACGGCCCCCGAGCCCCTGCCGGGGCCCGGCCTGTGGGCTTTCGTCCCACTCGCCGCCGCCGGCTGTGCCGTGTTGCGCATGAAATGCGTCAAGGTGTGAGGTTCGTTGCGGATTCGGGTTTCACCCGACTCTCTTCATCCAGAATATTTTCCTTGACTCGAACCCTCGCGATTCCCAGGATGGATCTTCACTCGACTCCCTCTGTGTCGAACGGGCATCAGGTGTGACCGTCATATGCATCGGCCGTCAGGGAAGCGGCCAGACGATGCGCGACGGGGCAAGGCGATGCGCGAGACGCACGGGCCCGGTACGGCGAGCACACGCGTCGTGCAGGCTCGGGCAGACGGCACAAGAGGACAGAGGACAGCGTGCAGAGGGTCGAGCAGGCAGGTTTTTAGTGGGCGAACGAGAGCGGACGAGGCACTACGTGTCTCGAATGCCCTGGTAGCCGAAGCCCGAAAGTTGGAATGCGGATTGGTGGCTCGCGGCGCGGTGATGGTTGAACGGGGTTCGAAGCGCACCGGAGGGGCGTGCTCGAGAGCCGACATTCATGACCTGAGAGCGACCGGATCCGCCGGAGAGAAGTCATGAATCGGCGGGCATTGTTGTACCTATTCCTCTCGGTCGGCTGCGGTCTCATCGCCGTCAGCGTCTTCCGGACACAGGCGACGCCCCCTCCGGTCAGCTCGGCGCCAAACGCGATGCCGACCGTCACGGTCGTGCTCGCTGCGGAGGACATCGCTCCGGGCGTACCGATCGACGCCTCCGATCTGCGGATCGTCGAGTGGCCCGAGGACTTCATCCCGCCCGACTCGTTCGCCTCCCACGACGGGCTGGTCGATCGCGTCGCGCACCGCACCATCCGGACCGGCGAGCCGGTCCTGTCGACGGCGCTCCTGGGCATCGGCGAGCCCGGTGGTCTGCAGGCGTTGATCGAGCCCAACTACCGCGCGATGTCGGTGGAGGTGAACGCGGTCGTCGGCGTCAGCGGCTTCATCCAGCCCGGCTCGCGCGTCGACGTCCTCGCCCAGCTCCGCACCATGGACGTCAAGCGCGGCGTGACGCCCCACTCCCGCACGATCCTCCAGAACGTCAAGGTGCTTGCGATCGACCAGAAGTACTCGGGCGTCAACGCCACCGAGGCCGCGCTCGCGTCGGTCGTGACGCTCCAGGTGCTGCCCGACGAGGCGCAGCGCCTCGCGTACGCCGCCGCCGAGGGCAAGCTGGCGCTCGCCCTTCGTGGTCGCTCGGACGAGGAGGTCCTCGCGCTTCGCAACACGAATCCGGACGACTTCCTCGACCCCGTGCCACCCAAGCCCAAGCGGGTCCGCAGGGCTAGTAGTCCCCGCCCGTCCATCGAGAGCATGCGCGGCACGGACGTGGGTCGGGACTACCTGTGATGCAATCGAAATTCCCTAGTGGTGATGCACGCGCGACACGGAGCGCGGCACGGGCGCCCCGCATTCCCGTGCGGCTGAAACCGACCGCCGCGACGCGACTTCGCGGCCTGCTCGCCACGTCGATCACACTCCTCGCGGCAGCCTCCCTGGCCCTTCCCGCAGCGGCCTACGACGAAGAGGAGCCCCCGCCGACCCGCTACCAGTCGGCGACGTCGAGGCTCAGCCTCGCGACCGACTCCGAGTTCGGCAAGAGCGTCCACGCGATCGCGATCCAGCGCGGCAAGACGACCGTGGTCGAGACGGCCTTCCGCGTCAGCCGCGTCGCCGTGGGCGACCCGAAGACCGCCGACTTCGTCGCGATCTCGGATCGCGAGATCTCGATCCTCGCCCGCGAGCCCGGCGACACGAACATGCTGGTCTGGGGCGGAGGACGCTTGCAGGCGGTGATCGACATCCACGTCGAGGGCGTGCAGCCGCACATCGTCCGCGAGCTCACGCGCATCCTCGACAACGACTCGATCAAGGTCGACGTGGCCGGCGGCTCGGTCATCCTGCGCGGCCATGTGCCGAGCCTCTCGGCGTTCGAGAGCGCCGGACGCATCGCAGAGGCGTTCCTCTCGCGCGGCGTCAAGTCGATCGGCGGCGAGCAGGATGTGGCGACGAGCCCGGAGGTGATCAACCTGCTCGAGGTCGGCGGCGGCCACCAGGTGATGATCGAGGTGGTGATCGCCGAGCTGCGGCGCAACATCAGCCGGGCGCTCGGCGTGAACATCGCCGGCAAGGCGACCGGCAGCGGCGGCAGTGGAGGCACGTTCGCGCAGACCCTGAGCGGCCTCACGTCCCATCCGGACCTCGGCGGTGGTGGCGCCTCGACGGTCACCGAGGCGGTCACGCTCGCCGGCTCGTACTTCTCGCCGGGCACACTCGATCTGCGGCTCTTCCTCGAGGCGGTCGAGGCCAGCCAGCTCGGCACGATCCTGGCCGAGCCGAACCTCGTCGCTCGCAGCGGCGAGGAGGCGAACTTCCTCGTCGGCGGCGAGGTCCCGATTCCGATCGCGAACGCGAGCGTCGGCGGAGTCACGAACTTCACGATCGAGTTCAAGACCTTCGGTGTCAACGTCGAGTTCCTGCCGACGGTGCTGAGCAAGGACCGCATTCACATGCGCGTCACGCCCGAGGTCAGCGAGCCGGACTTCACGCTGGGCCTCACGGTGCTCGGCACATCCGTGCCGGCCTTCCAGACGCGCCGCGTGAACACGAGCATCGAGGTCGGCGACGGCGAGTCGTTCGCGCTGGCGGGCCTGATCCGCGAGGACATCATCGCCCAGCTCGACGAGGTCCCGTTCATGGCCAGCGTCCCGATCCTGGGGCAGCTCTTCAAGAGCCGCGCCTTCCAGAAGAAGCAGACCGAGCTGGTCCTGTTCGTGACGCCGCATCTCGTGCAGCCCCTCGAGCCGGGTACCGAGCTCGCCCTGCCGACGGATGCCTACATCGAGCCGACGCTCGCCGAGTTCTACTGGGACGGGCGGATCGAAGGCCGGTCCCCCCTCGATGACGACGACGACGACGAAGAAGAAGACGACGACTCGACGAGTGCCTCTGGCGAAGAAGAAGACGCCTGGAGCATCAACGAGGGTCCCCCGCCGGGCCTCGAGCTCGGCGCGGCGCGTGACCTCATCAACGTGGCTCATGGCGCGCAGCCCGCGGCGTATCGGCCCACGACATCGACCGGAGGCTTCCTCGGCCCCTTCGGACATCGACTGCGGGTTCCGAAGCCCGTGGGTGTGGAGGAGCACTGATGAACCCGAAGACACTCCACGTGCTGCTGATCGCAGCCGCCTTCACGTCGCTGGTCGCCTGCGAGACGCCCGTAACCAGCAGCGAGAAGAACTTCGGCAAGGCGGCCAGGCACAACACCGAGCAGATGATCGCCTCGGGCCACACGGCCGACGGGACACCGCGCGAGCCGAGCCCGCTCGACGGACCGACGGCGGCCGGCGTAGCCGAGAACTACCACGAGAACGAGCAGGCCGAAGCTCAGAAGACCCGCTCCAAGCGGGCCGGCTTCGTCCGCATCGACGACACCAAGTGACCCGAGAACCCACACGAACGCCTGAAGCGGAAGTCTGAGATCCCATGCGTCGACTCTCGTTCCTCATCTACTCCGAGAACCCCAAGACGGTCGACGTCGTCAGCGAACAGCTGAGCGCGACGGGTCGCATCCGCGTCGTCGCCGTGGTCGCCGACGTGCGCGAGCTGCTCGACACGATCACCGGCCAGGCACTCGACGGCGTCTACATCGACCTCGACTCCCGACCAGCGCTCGCGCTCGATGCAGTCGAGGAGACGGACCGCTCGGGCACCCTCCTCTTCACCGGCGGCTCGAGGAACGAGGCCGAGCTGCTGATCCGCGCAATGCGGCTCGGCGCCCGCGACTTCTTCTTCGAGCACAACCTGATCGGCATCGCCGAGCACCTGAAGGGCAAGGAGCTCGAGTCGACCCAGGGCATCGGCGCGGCCCCCGTGATCGCGGTCGTCGGCGCCAAGGGCGGCGTCGGCGCGACGACGGTGGTGTGCGAGCTCGCGATCGCACTCGCGCATAAGGGCATGCAGGTCTCGGTCGTCGATCTGTCCCGACGCATCGGTGATGTCGCCATGTACTTCGACCTGCGGCCTCCGAACGGCGTCGCCGACATCGCGCGCAGGTCCGGCGAGCTCGACAGCGACTTCCTCGATGCCGTCGCTGCTGCGCACTCCAGTGGGGTGTCGATCTTCGCGGCGTCGAACGACATCGAAGACGTCGCGGCACTCACGTGGTCCAAGCTCGACCGCGCACTCAAGCTCATGCGCGTCGACTACGACTGCGTGATTCTCGACGTCCCCTGGGACTTCGACGAGTACAGCATCCGCGCCGCGGGCGTCGCCGACGAGATCCTCCAGATCACCACGCCCGAGGTGCTCTCGCTGACGCACGCGCGCATCCAGCGCTCCGCTCTCGATCGGCTCGGCGTTTCGGGCGATCACATCCGCGTCGTACTCAACCGCCTGAGCGACCGCGCCACGCTGACCGTCGAGCAGATGGGTGAGCACCTCGGCGCACCGATCGTCGCCAGCCTGCCCGAGGACTACGAGGCCGCGAGCAAGTGCGCGGACGAGGGGCTCACGTTCGGTGAGGTCGAGGGTGGAGAGCCCGTGGTCCAGGCGGTTCACAAGCTCCGCTCAGCCGTCGCCGAGTGGTTCCAGCTCGACCTGACGGAGGTCGAGGAAGAGCACGACACGAGCCTGGTCAAGCGCCTGCGCGGCTGGATGGGACGAGGCTGAGATGGCACTCCTCGACCGGATCTTCAAAGACGATCAGACTCGCGGTGGACGCCAGACCACCGGGTCGAGTCTCATCTCGGCGATGAGCCCCGAGGTCGCCGCCGAGTACCAGGAGCTCAAGTTCCGCGTCCACAACAGGCTCTTCGAGTACATCGACTTCTCGCGCCTGTCGCAGATCTCGCACGACCGCGTACTGGAAGACCTGTCCTCCCTCACGAGGCGCATCCTCAACGAGGAAGACCACCCCTTCACGAAGGTCGAGCGCGAGCAGCTCGTCGTCGAGATCCAGAACGAGGTCTTCGGCCTCGGCCCGCTCGAGCCCCTGCTCCACGACCCGACCGTCTCGGACATCCTCGTGAACGGCCCGAGGGACGTCTTCGTCGAGCGCGGCGGCGTCATCGAGCCCACGATCATCGAGTTCAAGGACGACGACCACCTGCTTCGCATCATCGAGAAGATGCTCTCGACGGTGGGACGACGCATCGACGAGCTCACGCCCTACGCCGATGCGCGCCTCGAGGACGGCTCGCGTGTCCACGCGATCATCCCGCCGCTCGCGCTGAACGGCCCCACCGTCTCGATCCGCCGCTTTGCCGCCGACCCGCTCACCCATGAAGACCTGATCGGCTTCGGCACGATCAGCAAGGAGTGCGCGCTCGTGCTCGAGGGCATCGTGCGGAGCCGCTGCAACGTGCTGATCTCGGGCGGCACGGGCTGCGGCAAGACGACGATGCTCAACGTGATGTCGGCCTTCATTCCCCCGACCGAGCGCATCGTCACGATCGAGGACTCGGCCGAGCTGCAGCTCAAGCAGGATCACGTCGTCCGGCTCGAGACGCGCCCGCCCAACGTCGAGAACAAGGGCCGCGTCACGCAGCGCGACCTCGTCATCAACTGCCTCCGCATGCGCCCCGACCGCATCGTCATCGGCGAGGTCCGCGGCGACGAGGCGCTCGACATGCTGCAAGCGATGAACACGGGCCACGACGGCTCGCTCACGACGATTCACGCGAACTCCGCCTATGACGCGGTCGGCCGCATCGAGACGATGGTCGCGATGTCCGGCCTCGACCTGCCCCGCCGCGCGATCCAGCAGCAGGTGGCCTCGGCGATCGACGTCGTGTTGCAGCTGACGCGCTTCAGCGACGGCTCACGGCGGCTGATCAGCCTGATGGAGATCCAGGGCACCGAGGGCGACCAGGTCGTCATGAAGGAGATCTTCAAGTTCCGTCACACGGAGACGGATCGCAGCGGCCGGGTCCATGGCGATCTGGTCGCGACTGGAGAGAAGCCGAAGTTCCTCGAGCGCTTCAAGCTCTCGGGCTTCGATGTGTCGATGTCGAACTTCGATGCACCGGCGCTGGGAGACGGGATCTGATGGAGATCTCAGGAAGCGCCGGTACGCTGCTCGTCTTCGCCTGGTCGGCGACGGGGTTGTTCGCGCTCCTCGAAGGCTTGTACCTGGCCCGCAGCAACCGCCGCGCGCAGGCCCGGAGCGATCACGCGCGCGACCGCATGCGGCGGCACGCGAGCCGGATCCGCACCCGCGAGAAGCGCGACGCCGCCTCGATCCTCCTCGAGTCGAGCGAGCGCGGTCCGATTCTTCAGTACCTCACGAGCCTGATCCCCGACCGGCGCCCCCTCGACCTCTGGCTGTACCGCGCCGGCGCACCCATGCCGCTCGAGGTGTTCACGGGCCTGACCGTCGCGATGACCCTCGGCAGCATGTCGATCGGCGCGTTCGCCACGGGCGTGCCGGCGGCTGCACTGCTCTTCATGTTCTTCGGCCTGATCCCGACCTTCCACATCCGGCGGCTCGAGAAGAAGCGCATGCAGGCGTTCGAGACCGAGTTCCCGAACGCGATCGACCTGCTCGGGCGGTCGCTCCGGGCCGGCCACCCCCTCTCGACGGCGCTCCAGATCATGTCGGAGGAGTGCTCCGAGCCGGTGTCCACCGAGATGACGCAGGTGGTGGAGGAGATCGGGCTCGGCCTCGACACGCGCATGTCCCTCGAGAACCTCCGCACCCGCCTCGGAACGCAGGAGGTCTCGTTCTTCGTCAACGCAGTCCTGATCCAGCGCGAGACGGGCGGCGATCTGCCGCGCGTGCTCGATGCGCTCGCCCATCAGACGCGAGAGCGGGTCAACTTCAGATCGAAGGTCGGCGTGCTCGTCGCCCAGACCTCGGCCTCGGCCAACGTCCTGGCCCTGTTTCCGCTGATCTTCGCTGGCTTGATCAGCTTCGTGGCGCCCGGGTATCTGAACCCGATGATCGAGTCCCCCAATGGTCGACTTGCCCTGTACATCGCGGCCGGCCTGACGGTGGGCGGCTGGTGGATCAGTCGCCGCATCGCGGTGATCAAGATCTGATGATGTCGTACGCCAACGCAGGCACGGAGGCTCGAGCATGGGGACGCTGATCGCGGTTTCGCTCACGGTGCTGTTCCTGCTGCTCGCCTTCTCGACGCGACGCGGCTCGACCGCCGCAGCCAAGCGACTCGACCGGCTCCAGACGCGCGACAAGGTCACAGAGGAGACCATCCAGGAGCAGACCATTCGGGACCGCACCATGGATCTCTGGCGCGAGCGCCTCGGCAACATGGTCGCCCGCATCGGCCGGCGCCAGTCGGATCGCGACGTGTACGAGTCGGTGCGGCAGCGGCTCGTCGAGGCCGGCTTCCGCAACCCGAATGCCCTGTCGATCTACATGGGCAGCCGCGTCTCCCTCGCGATCGGGCTCTCCTTCCTGTCGCTCGTCGTCTCCACGAGCCTCGGTGCGCCGCCCTCGATCTTCACCCTGATGCTGCCCGCCATGCTCGGCTACCTGCTGCCCGGCGCGATCGTCGATCGCACGCGGAGGCGCCGGCAGGAGAACATCGACCGCGGACTCGCAGATGCCATCGATCTGATGGTCATCTGCATCGAAGCGGGGCTCGGCCTGCGCGCCACGCTCGACCGCATCGCCGTCGAGCTGCGGAACCGCGAGCCGGTCATCGCGAACGAGTTCCGCGCGGCCGTGGCCGAGGCGGAGGCGGGCCGGGGCCTGCTGCGCGCGCTCCGCGGCATGGCGGATCGCGCCGCCAACGCAGAGCTCAACACGCTCGTATCCCTGCTGATCCAGACCGACCGCTTCGGCACGCCCGTCGCGGAGACGCTGCGCATGCAGGGAGACTCGATCCGCTTCAACCGGATGCAGATGGCCGAGGAGGCCGCCCAGAAGGCGCCGATCAAGATGCTCGCCCCCTCGATGCTCATCTTCGCCGCGATCCTGATCATCCTCGGCGGGCCGGCAATGATGGTCGTCACCAACGCACTGCCCGGAGCCGTAGACCGATGAAGCCGCATCTCTCTCGCCCGAAACCGGGCAGCCGCGGGCGCTCTCACCCGAAACCGGGTAGCCGCGGGCGCTCCCACCCGAAACCGGGCAGCCGCGGGCGCCTCGCGTGGCGTGCGCCGGCATTGGTCCTGATGCTGGGTCTGGCTCTGGGCTGCGCCGGCAAGCAGCCCAAGGAGCAGCCGCCCGTCAGCTACGGCGATGCGCGCATCGACGAGGTCCTGACTCAGCCGCCGGATCCCATCGAGCCGACGCTCGCGGACGAGGTGGCGATCGGCGATCAGCTCCGCGATCAGGGGCAGGAGTCCGAGGCGGTCTTCCACTACCTGCGGGGTCTGTATCTCGACGAGTCCAGCCCGGTGCCCCGCCAGCGGGTCGCGCTGCTGCACCTCTCGCACGATGCGCCGAGAGGCCAGAAGATCTTCGAATCAGTCATCGAAGAGCATCCCAGGCTCGCGTCGGCGCACCTGGGAAGGGGCCTGGCGCTGGTCGCCCAGGGGCACCTCGCCGGGGCCCGACAATCGCTCGAGCGGGCCATCGAGCTCGATCCCGACTCGACGATCGCGCACATCGCCCTCGGCCTCGTGGCCGACGGTGAGGGGCGCTACGCGGAGGCTCAGCGGCACTACCAGGCCGCTCTCGCCGTGGAGCCCGATCGGTACGAGGTGCAGAACAACCTCGGCATGTCCCGCCTGATGAGCGAGGACTTCGAGGGCGCGGCGAGCGCGTTCCGGGAGGCGGTGCACATCGACCCGCGGGATCCCGCCGTCTACAACAACCTGGGTGTCGCCCTGGCGCGCATGCGTCTGTACCGCGAGGCCCTCGACAACTTCCGACTCTCTTCGGGCGAAGCGGACGCCCTGAACAACCTCGGACTCGCCTGTCACGCCAACGGAGACTATGGGTTGGCGATTACCTATTTCGAGAAGTCCCTTTTGCTCGGCCCGTCGGACCGAGGCGTCGTCCTCGCGAATCTGGAGGCGACGGAGGTGGCGCAGCTACTGGAGAGAGTGTTGCGCTGAGATCTCGTCGTGCGCCCGAAGGGAGGAGAATCAGACCTTTCTGTAAAGGTTGAGATTTTTCTTCCAAGGGCACGCGGGGAGGGTTTATAACAACGAATGGCCGGCTGCGTTGAAGCAGCTCGGCAGAGCCCTCAGCCCTCCGAGTCGCGGTGACCCGTGTGGCTGTGCAGAGGAAGGAAGCAAAGCGATGTTGAAGGTCCTGAAGAACTTCGTCAGCAACGAAGACGGTCTCGAGATGGTGGAGTGGGCGGTTGTCGCGGCCCTCGTGACCAGCGCGGGCGCCACCGCTTTCACGACGCTCGGTGGCGACGTCACGGCCGCTCTCGGTGCGGTCAGCGGCATCATCACGGGCGCTACCCCGTAGAGCCCTGCGTGAAGCCCCGAGGTGCCTGGCGCCTCGGGAAGGAAACGGGACCGGTGATCCACATCGAGCAAGCTCGAACGGCCGAGAGTGAGGGGCACTCCCTCACGACGGCTCGCCGAGATGGCCTCGTACCCGGTCCGTTCCACTCACCGGCACTGCCCCCGGTCGCGATTGCGGCTGGACCGGGGGCAGTGTCGTTGACGCCATGACTCCCCAGACCAAATCGAACGAGCGACCGCAGCGCCGGCTGCGCAGAGCCGACACGAGCAGGGATCGCAGGCAGCGCGGCAGCGCCACCCTGCTCCTGCTGACGATGTCGTTCGTCCTGTTCCTGGTGGCGACGTATTCGCTGTCCCTCGGCCAGGGCTTCATCGCGCGAAACCAGCTGCAGATCATCGCCGACTCGGCTGCGCGCGCGGCAGTGGCGGTGGTGCGCGACGGCGGCTTCGAGCTGTCGGGCCGCGACATCGCCAGCACGATCGCGCTCCGGACGACGGCCATCGAGCCGGGCATCTTCCTCGTCAACGATGACGTGACCTTCGGCGACTACGACTTCGACTCGGAGACCTTCACCCCGGGCGGCGACGAGAAGGCCCCCGCCGTCCAGGTCTTCGCGCGCCGAACGGCCTCCTCGTTCAACGGCCCGCTCGAGATGGCCGTGAGCCTCTTCTACGGCGAGCAGGATCTCGAGCTGACGGCGATGTCCATCGCGACGTTCGGATGCCGCGAGATCGTCATCGCCATCGACACCTCCCTCGGCATGGAAGAGGAGTTCGACGCGGCGCTGCAGATCGCACGCGACATCAAGCGGGAGCTCGAGCAGGCGCCCCGCTCCGGCGACAAGATCGGCCTCACGTTCTACGCAGCCGATGGGGCCACCCTCGGCGAGTACGCGAGCGGCGGCGGCGCCTTCTGGGCGGGCGGCGCACCGTCGTATCTCAGCCTGCTCTCCGACAGCGGCGCGGAGATCGACGCAGGGCTCACGGCCTTCGGTCTCGAGGGCGAGTGTGAGAGCTTCCGCGACACGCTGCCGGGCGGCGGGCGCGGCAGCTGTGCGGGCAAGGGCGATCAGTGGGGCATCGACCAGTCGCTCGACCTCTTCGACCAGATGGGCATCGACGCTTGCAGCGTCTCGCGCGAGCGGCTGATCGTGCTGATCACGTCGGGCATGCCCTGCGCGGTGTTCGGCCCGGCCGTCGGCGACTTCGCCACGCCCTACTACGGCGGCACGCGAGCCGACGCGGTCGCCGCCGCTGAGCGGGCCGACGCCCTCGGCGTGTCGATCGCGCCCGTCCGGATCGACCGCGGGGATCCCGCGGACGGCGACTACTGCCGGAACATCCCCCTCGCGTTTCGCTCGCCGGGCCAACCGACCGGCTACCTCAACTCGCTCGCGCGCGGCTTCGTCGAGAGGGCACTTTCCGAGCCCACCGAGTCGGACCTCGAGGATCTGATCGGGGAGCTGAACAACAACCTGACGGTGCGGGTCGTCCAATGAGCGAGGACTCGATGGCAGCGACGCCCTTCGAGGCGGCGGCGGAAACGGTCGGCGAGCGCGCAGGCGACGGCACCACGGCGTCGCCGAAGCGCGTCGAGGCCCTGCACGCGGGGCCGGTCGGCGCCGCGATCGCCGCGGTCGTCACCGCGGGCGCACTGGTCGCTGCAGGCGCCGCCGCCGGCAGCCTCTCGACCGCCTACGGCATCGCGGTGGTCTTCCTCTCGCTCGTGGTCCACCAGGACACGCGGTACCGGAAGATCCCGAACTGGCTCATCGGCGCCGGTCTCGTCAGCGTGCTCCTGTACCAGGCCTGGAGCGGCGGCCCGGGCGCGGCCGGCATGGCG
>CAYYSY010000197.1:0-3856 GCA_964474355.1 uncultured Spirochaetaceae bacterium
CGGGTGCATCGTCCTCTCCCGCCCACAGCGCCGGGCGGACGAGCCCGCGCTCCATCAGCAGCACCCGCTGCTGCCAGAGGTGATAGAACGTGAGCCGCCGCGCCTCGAGCATGAGGAAGCAGAGGGTCAGCAGCGGCGCCATGAACACCGCATAGTGCGGCACCGACGCGTTGCCGATCGCGAACGAGATCACCGCCGCCGTCGCGCCGATGGCCCAATTCGCGGTCGTGTCCATTCGCATGCGCCACATGTCGGCGCGGCCGACCATCGCACGATAGAAGTGGATGAGGATCGCCGAGCGGTCTCGGGGTTCGATGGGTGCCATGCGCCGCGCCTCCGTCGGAGTGGAGACGGTAGGGGCGCGGCCGACCAGAAGCGAGCGGCCACGCGGCCATGCACGTGCGAGCGCGAGCCGACTCAGTGCGCCGCGAGCGACAGCATCGCGCTCGGCCCGTCGCCCTGTCCTGCTTCTTCGATCGCCACATCGAGCATGTAGATCCGCTCGGCGGGGATCCCGCCGGCTTCGATCATGTAGTCGCGCACCGCCTGACTCCGCTGGCGTGCGAGCTCGCGCAGGGCGCCCGTGTCGATCTCGATCTCGGAAGCGAGGCGTCGCTCGAGCTGCTCGAGCCACGCGGCGACCTGCGCGTCTTCAACCGCTGCCACCGAAGGACCGCTCGCGACGTCGACCTCGAGCAGGGGCACGAAGAGCTCGCGGGGCTTCTCGCCAAACGAGGCGGCGTAGCGGCGCTCGAGGAGTCGCCGCCGATCCTTCGGCTCGAGCGCGACCTCGTCGATGGTCTCGGGCTTGTCGCCGAACCAGCGCGCCTGAAGCTCCACGAACCGCGCGCGACGGAGATCGACCTCCAGCGCCTCGGCCTGCAGGGCCGGGCGATCGAGCGGAACGCTCGCACTGCCGGTCAGCTCGAGGACGAGTCCGGGACGGTCCTTCAACGCATTCGCGAGGGCATCGAGCTTCGCTGTCTCGCTCGCATCGAGCACGATGCTGCCATCGGCAAATGTGATCGCGCGGGTCTCGTCGCCCCCTTCCCCGAGCCCCCCGAGCATCGCGAAGGGCGAGAGCGCCACCTTCGTAATGAGGTTGCCGAGTGCGCCGAAGACGAGCTTGCCGACGCTGAAGTCGGGGTCGTCGACGTGCCCCTCGACCGGCAGATCGATCCGGATCTCTCCGTTGCGATCCTTGAGCAGGGCGATGGCGAGGCCGACCGGGAGGTTCACCGCCTCGTCGCTCTCGACGCGTTCACCGAGCGTGAACTGATCGAGGAAGAGCACGTTCTCGCCCCGGATCGAGCTTCCGTCGAGGACGTACTCGAGGTCGACGAAGAGCTTGCCCCGCGAGATCGTCTGGCCGATGTGCCGGCCCGAGTACGGCGTGAGCGGTGAAAGCTCGAAGTTCTCGAACGCGAGCCGCAGGTCGAGGTAGGTCTCTTCGGCCAGGGGGCTGACCTCCCCCTCGATCTTCATCGGCGTCGTACCGTCGAGTCGGCCTTCGAGGTCGACCGTCGCCCTCGCTGCCGCATCCGAGGAGAGCCCGACGATCCGACCGTCGAAGCTCGAGAGCCCCGCCTGGAAACGCGGCGTCACGGTGCGGTCCTCGAAGCTCGCCTCGCCCCCCACGATCTCGATCGCCCCGATCGAGACCGGCGTGGGTGTGTTCGACGAGGGTGCCGACGCGTCGACTGGCGACGTCGCCGGTTCGATGACCAGGTGCGAGAAGTTGGTGGAGCCGTTGCTCGCCATCATCAGGTGGGCAGCGGGCTCCACGAGTCGCAGCTGCTTCAGCTTCACCGACATGGGCACCGTGTCGACCTCGAGCGCCGACAGCTCGAGGGCCGACCACGATACGAGCCTGGAGCGATGCGTGCGATCGAGCGTACGGAACGCATCGACGCGCACGTCGCCGCTGAAGCGGACGTCGGGATCGGCAGGGCCGGCGAGCCGTGCGTCGAGGCGCCCCTCCGCGGCGACGAGACCCGACGTGAGATCGACATCGACCGCCGGAAGCCAATAGGGCTCGTAGGCCCGTAGGTCGAGCTTCTCGACGACGACCGCCAGGTCCAGCCCCGGCGGCTCGGCCTGGATCGGCCCGGCGAGCGAGACGCGCCCCTCCCCGAGGCCCAGCTCGAGGTCGACCTGGATCGGGTGCGTGAGATCCGAGCGCACGTCGTCGAGTCGAAGCGATACGGGTGAGATGGTGATCTGGACGGGCGGGCTCGTCGATCGATCCTCGAAGTCGATGCGATGGTCGGTGATCGAGATCGCGGCGACCTGGAGCGACCATGCCGCTGCGTCCTCGTCCTGATCGGCGGCCTGCTCCGCATTCGTGCGGTCGCCCGCTTCTCGATCGGCGACGGGTGTCGCCGCAGGCTCCGGCGTCGCCTCCCGGTCGGACGCCGCCCCCGCGACGGGTGCGCCGCGCGTCTCCGCGAGCTGCGAGATCCGGAAGGCCCCGTCCTCCAGGCGCAGAGCGTGGTGTCGGCCGCCGCGGCTCGCGATCGTGCCGACGTGGACCGTCTGCTCCGGGTAGGCGACCTCGACGCCCGTCACGTCGAGCGCCTCGATCGACATGGCGTTCGCCCCGCTCTCCCGATCGGCGACGGCGAAGTCGCGTACGCGGATCTCACCCTCATCGAGGCGGAGCCTGAGCCCGTCACGCGCGTCGAGGTCATAGCTCCCCTCGACGTCGACGGTGCCGTCGACGACCTCGAAGAAGACGTCGTCCTGCACGTAGAGCCAGCCGGTCCGAGGCCGCACGCCGGTCAGCGCGAAGCTGCCCCTGGAGTAGAGCGGAACCGCAGACACGCTGCCTTCCCACTGGAGCGATTCGCCCGCCCCGGTCGTAGCCTTGAAACTGTAGGGCGACTCGTCGTCGGGCCTCGTGCCGAAGTCGTGCACCGTCACGTCGAGCGGCGCGATCTCGTGCTCGAAGTCGGTGGGACGTGAGAGATCCGAGAACACGATCCGTCCCGCCTCGATCGACGCGAGGTGGACGAGCAGCGGCGGTATGCCCGGCTCCTCCTCCCCTGGCGCGTCGGCGGCGCTCTCGTCCTCGGCCAGCGCAATCTCGAGCATGTCGGCGAAGTTGAGAGCGCCGCCCTCGAGGACCTTCACGTGCACGAAGGGCTCCACGACCCGCAGCTCGCGAAACGTGAACGCGCCGTTCACGATCGACGCCAGCTCGAAGTCGGCGTGGAGCCCCGCGAAGCGCACGAAGCCGCTTCCGTCGCGGTCGGGGAGCGAGAAGCGTTCGACGTCGAGGGTCAGCAGGAAGGGGTTGAACCGGACTTCGCCGACGGTCGCGTCGCGATCGAACGTCTCATGGAGTGATTCGAGCGCGAAGTCACGCGCGAGCGGCGGGAGCGCGAGGAACCCGAAGGCCGCATAGACAGAGAGGCCCAGGCCGCACGCAATGGCGATCTTCTGCCAGCGCGACAGCGCCTCGAGGCGAGAACGAAAGGACACGGCAGCTCTTCTCCAACGGAACACTCGATCGACACGACACATCTACCCGATGCCGGGCGCTCGACGGTACCACTTCGCGCTCCGACGTTCAGCCGACGACACCACTCCGCGTCACGTGGAGCGGGGATCGAGGGTCGGGCCCACCAACCATCCCTGCCCGGCTCCGCCGCCGCCCGAGCTGCGTGCGCCCATCGACCGCCGCGGTGGTAGAGTCGGGGCATGAAGCTGTTTCTGAGCGTCGACATGGAAGGCATCTCGGGCCTCGTGCGCTGGCCGGACGTCGCCTCGACCGGCATCGACTTCGAGCGCAACCGGCGGCTCATGACCCTCGACGCGAACGCCGCGATCGAGGGCGCGTTCGAGGGCGGTGTGA
>CAYYSY010000198.1:0-9514 GCA_964474355.1 uncultured Spirochaetaceae bacterium
CTGCTGGTCCTCGTAGTAGAGCCAGCCGCTGATGGGATGATGGGTGTCGTGTGCCTCCACGACGAGATCGGCAATGGTGAGCTGAAGCGCCAGCGCCTGTGCCTGGGTGGCTTCGTCTAGGGGCGCCAGCTCGTGACGGCAACCGAGGAAATGACAGATCGCCGCCGTCTGGGAGAGCACGAGCTCGCCCTGCTTCAGCACAGGCGGCGCAAAGATGGGATGGCCCTCGTGCTTGCCCGCCCAGAACGCCACCACGGCCTCGACGCCTCCACCCTGCTCTGCGGACAGCCGTCCGACGTCTCGGTAGGGCGTCGCAGCCTCCTCCAGGACGAGCCGGACGAACTCGCCGCGACCGGCGATGTTGGGCCAGTAGTAGAGGTCGTAGGGCGTGGGCATCGTGGGCTCCTCTCGTCTCGCAACGAGCTCCAACCGACGCTACGGCGTTCGTCGAGCCGGCGCTCCAGTCGACAGATCGCGGGCGACGCCGAATGACTCCCGACCTCCCGACCTCCCGACCTCCCGGCTGCGGATTCAGCGGTGGTGTGGAGCGCTGCGAGGGGTCGGGAACGGACTAGCCGATCGTCAGGAGCGAGTGTGCTTCTCGCGTCTCGTCCGCGATGGAGACCCCGTGAGGACATGCTCCCGCGCAGGGGGCGCTGCAGGCCGTGCATCGATCTGCCTGCACCTCGAGCTGTGCGTAGAGCCGCATCGCTTCCTTCTGCGCTCCAAATCCCTCGAAGTACATCTTGTGGCGCAGGACATCGTGGATCGGGACGTCCTCGGGGCATCGGTCGAGGCAGACCCCGCAATGCGGCCGGCAGTTTGCGTCGGTGGTGAGCTCTTCGTAGCGCTCCAGCACCGCCAGGTCGGAGCGCTCGAGCGATGTGCCCGAGGCGTAGAGGAACTCGTCGAGCTGCTCCGACTGCCATAGCGAGATGACCAGACACGAGACGCTCGGGTTGTCCAGGACCCAGCGGATGCCGAGGTCGTTGCGGACCGCGACGACCTCGAGGTCCAGGCATTGGCCCCGGATCCGATCGCAGTCGCGGTTCGGCGAGGCCATCCGCTGGCGCGGAAGCGCGCTCCGCTCCCCGCCGATGTGGCTCCGTATCCGCTCGCGGGTGCCTCGACGGCGCCTCGATTCGAACGATGGCGGGCCGAGCGAGGCCGTCGCGACCTCGGGCACGCATTCGTGCCATCCCTGATCTGCGACAACTACGAGGTGCTCGTTCAGCTCGCCGAACGCGGCGACGCCATCGTCTTCGGCCCACGCCAGCTGCTCTCGAGCTACGAGCAGGTGGGACGCTTGAAGGTGATGCCCTGGTCTCTGGAGGGGCCGGACATCGAAGCCAGCCTGATCCGGTCCAGCGGGCGGCTCTTGTCGCCGGCAGCGGAGCGGCTCGCCGATCTGTTCTTCGATTACGGCACGTCGGGGCGGAGCCGATAGGTCCGGCCGATGAGGCCGGTATCGACGCGAACGTGGTCCATTGGTACGTCGCGAACGAGGACGAGCTCTTCTTGGCCGTGCTCGACTCGCTCCAGTCGGAAGACCTGGAGGACACGAAGGCGCGAACCGAACTCGCTCCTCACTCGAGCAGCCGCTCGACCGCCGAGGCGAGCGTGGCCTGCTCGGGACCTTCGGGCTGCGTGAGCGCGTCGATGACGGGCTTCAGCTGGCGCGCATCGAGCTTCTTCGGCTCGCCTCTCTCTTCGGCAGCGCCCGAGGGACGAGCGCCGGCGTCGCGCACAATCGCGCTCCCGGTCGCGCCGAGCGCCAGTCGATCGCGCCGCGCGTGCGCGCGCCGAGCCACGAGCTCCGCGTGCAGGCAGGCGCGACCGAGCAGCACCGCCACGAAATTCGTGCTCTTGGCAGGCCCGTAGCGGACGAGCGCGCCGCCGATCGGCTGCCGCATCACCTCGAGCCTGCCCAGACGATCGCTGCCCCACCAGCCGAGCGCGCCGCCCACGACGCTTCCGACCGCCGCACCGGCGAGGAAGCTGGCACCGCCGAGCGCGAGATCGAGGGTGCCGCCCGCCGCAGCGCCTGCGGCTGCGCCCGCTGTCACGAGATCGCGGCCGCGCAGCCCGAAGACGAGCCAGGTGTCGCGGTCGAAGAGGTCCTCTGCGAGCAGCGCGCGCGCGGTGTCGTCTTCGAGCGCCTCGCCTTCCTGGACGTCGAGGTCGTGAAAGTCGTAGATCGATTCCACGGCGCTGCGCTCGCGTCGCTCGAGCCGGCGGAGGCGACTGCGAAAATCGGCTTCGAGCGCGGCGCGATGATCTTCGGCCCGCTCGTCCAGACCGATGCGCTTCTCGACGACGAGGGTCGTCGCCTCTGCGAGGAGCGATGCGATCTCGATCGCCGCGCGTCGGCGCCTGGCCGCGCGGTCGGCACCGAGGACGTCGATGGCCCGGCGCAGCGCATCGCGAAAGCGCTCGTCGAGCTCGCCGAAGGCACGCAGCAGGTCGAGGCGCTTGTCGAAGTCGGCGTCGACCGCGTCGAAGACGCGCACCGCCCGAAAGTACTGTCCAAGGGCCGATCGCCAGGCGTCGACGTGGTCGGCGGTGCCGATCGGATTGATCACGGCGAAGCTCGGACGCCCCGTCCAGCGCAGCACCTCCATCTCGGCCTCGTACTCGGCGCCGTAGGGCACCGAGCCGTCCACGACGTAGAGGATGCCTGCGCCTGCGACGATGGGCTCGAGCAGCTCGACCTCGTCGGGAAAACGTGATCGATGCGCTGACGCCTCGACGAAGCGCGCGACCAGCGCGTGACGATCGGCCGCCGATGCGTTCGTGCGATCCGCCTCCTCCTGAAGCCAGGCGAGCACGCTACGCGCGCGTTGGAACCCGGGCGTGTCGACCAGCTCGTAGAGTGTCTCTCCATCGACGCGCATCGGGAAGCGAGTCGCCTTCGTGGTCGTGCCGGGGTCGGGAGCGATGGCGACGCGATCGTCCTGCGCGAGCGTGGCGACGAGGCTCGACTTGCCCTTGTTGGGGTGACCCACGACGGCAAAGACGGGCACGGCCGAATCGGACCGAGTCATCGGCCTTTGCCTTCCCGTGCGTGCGTGTCCGCGACCTGACTCCCGTGCGTGTCGTCGCTCGCCGAAGACGCCGCGTCGCTTGCTGTGCGCGGACCGGCCCATGGCACGTCGCTCGTGCAGCGGAGCCACGGATCGCCGGTGGCGGCGAGCCGCCTTCGCCACACACGTTCGTGTGCGGGGTCGGCGGGGGCGCGATGGTCGGGGTCGGGATGGGCGGGGTCGCGATGGTCGGGGTCGCGATGGACGAGCCCGACGACGATCTCGCGACCGTCGCCCAGCCGGCGGCGCAGCTCGGCGAGGAAGTCGACGAGCTCGAGCATCGGCGGCTCGTAGGCGCGCACCACGAGCGCGACGGCGCGATCCAGCTCCGCCGCGAGTGACGCCGCGCGGTCGGCGGCCTCGAGGTCGTCACGTGGGGTCAGCCGGCCGCCCGCGGCGATCGGCGCTCGCGCCGTGCCGGTCGGTCCGGCGATGGGATCGGGACACGATTCGACGGCTTCGGCCCAGCTGATCACGACGGGATCCTCGGGCCACGGAGCCGAGTCGTCGCCTTCTGCAAAGGCGTCGGCAGCCGCACGCGCGCCGTCGGCTGCGGCGGCTGCCGCGCCCGTGGTCTCGACGAGCGGATCCTGCATGCGCCGCAGCAGCCGGCGCGCGCCCGGCGCGTCGAGCATCGCGCGCACGAGCCCGCGGCGCAGGCGTGCACGGACGAAGACGAAGAACGCGAGGCGCGGCAGCAGGCCGTACACCGTGAGCGCGGCGACCACGAAGCGCCACCACAGACCGTAGAGCTCCGGCGGTACGCCGGGCGCCGGCTGCGAGGCGATCCGGAAGAAGCGCGTGCGCTCGAGCAGCTCGATCGAGGGCACGGCCTCTGGCCAGAGCCAGGCCCAGGGTGTGGAGAGCAGCGTCGTGACGTGGTGGGCGCTGCTCGGGTCGACCCGGAGTGTCGTGCTCCAGCCGAAGGAGAGATCGCTGAAGACCACGAGGGCCAGCGTCGCGGCGAGTGCACCCAGCTGAAAGGCGACCGCCGCTCCCTGCGAAGCCGAGAGCAGCAGCCAGCGCTGCACGGGCGCCGCCAGTCGCTCGATCGCCTGCCCGCGGCCGAAGACCGCATCGAGCCGCTCGCGCGTAGAAGCGGGCAGCGCGCGGAGCGCCCACCGCGCCGGTTGGAGCCAGCCGCCGCCTTCGGGCTCGGATCCGATCAGCGGTAACCCGCGGCGCCAACGCGTCGGCAGCGCGTTCAGCAGGGCCAGGGCGAAGAGCAGCGTCGGCAAGGCTACCAGCACGCCGAGCACGGCGACGACATTGATGCGGCCCTGCGGCTGGAAGGAGAGGGCGCCCCAGGCGGCGGTGGCGCCGAAGAGGAGTCCGACGACGCCGAGCAGGGTCGCGCTCCAGCGGACCGCATCGGTCG
Source organism: uncultured Spirochaetaceae bacterium (assembly GCA_964474355.1). Lineage (GTDB taxonomy): Bacteria > Myxococcota_A > UBA9160 > UBA9160 > UBA4427 > CAYYSY01. The sequence continues at coordinate 4,462 of CAYYSY010000198.1, forward strand.
TGTGTCGGCCGGACACGTCGTCACTCGTGCCGAGCTCCGTGCGGCGCGCGGTCACCCACGCTACGAGCCAGCGCTCGGGCCGCGTCGGGCTTGCCTGCACGCGAGCCCCAACGGCGCGATCGCGGCGCCGCAGTCCGGCGTCCCGTGCGCCCTCGTCCAACTGGAGCAGCGAGAGCAGATCGAGCCAATCAGCGAGACCCGGGCGGCGGCCAGGGATGGGCATCGAAGCCGTGTCTTCCGCTTGCGTCAACGGCTCTCCCGAGTCGTCCTCGTGCGAGGTGGAATGCGGCACGGGGCCGAAGGATGGGGCACGCGGACCATTCGCGCCGCCCGAATCCGAGAGACGCGTCGATCGGGCGTCTCACCTGAATTTGAGCTTGACGTCCGCCGCCTTGAGATACACGGCCTCTTGCTCGAGATCGGCGCGCATCAGGGGGTGCGCATCCATCCAGCCGTCCGGGTAGCGCAGCTTCAAGGTGTTGCCGTCCGCGGAGACCTCGGCGGGAGGCAGGGGGTCGCTCGTGCGGCGACGATGCCAGGTGACGGCGAGGCGCAGCACGACGCATGTGCGCAACAGCTGCGTGGTCAGCTTGCCGTCGGGCTTCTCGAACTCGGTCAGGGGCAGCTTCCGGCGGTGCCCTCGAACGAGGGTGGCCAGGCGCCGTTGCTCGCCCCGCGCGAAGCCGGGCAGGTCGAGGTTCATGACCAGATAGCCACCGTGCTTGTGATATCCGCTGTGCGAGATCGCAAGGCCGATCTCGTGGAGCTGTGCCGCCCACCGGAGCAGGCGACGAATGTCGTCGCTCTGCAGCTTCCACTCGTCCGCCACCTGTTGGCGGATCGTCTCTGCGGCCTCGCTCACTCGCTCGCCCTGCTCGATGTCCACCTCGTAGCGCTTGGAGAGATCGGCGATCGTCCGCTCGCGGACGTCCTCCTGGTGGATGCGCCCGAGCAGGTCATAGAGCAGGCCTTCTCGCAGCGCGCTCTCGGACCCGCGCATGCGCTCGATCTCGAGGGCCTCGAAGGCGGCACTCAGGATCGAGACACCCCCTGCGAAGACGGCGCGGCGCTCCTCGGAGAGCCCCTTGAAGGCGAGTGCTTCGACGTGGCCTGCCTTGATCATCTCCCGGCGCAGCTTGGACAGCGACTTCGCCGTGATGCCGTCCTTGCTCCAGCCGTGGGACATCACGACGTCGCGCACCGTGACGATCGATCCGGATGCACCGATGGCGGATTGCCAGCCGCGCTTTCGAAGGCCGGCCTGAATCGACTCGAGCTCCTGATGGGCTGCGATCTCCGCGGCCCGGAACCGTTTCTCGTCGATGCGACCGTCTGAAAAGAAGCGCGTGCTCTGGCTGACGCAGCCGACGTGGAGGCTCTCCATGTAGAGCGGCTCGAAGCGCCGCCCGAGGATCAGCTCCGTGCTTCCGCCTCCGATGTCCATCACCAGACGCTGCTCGGCGTCGTCGTCCAGGCCGTGGGACACGCCGAGATAGATGATGCGCGCCTCTTCGTAGCCCGAGATCACGTCGATCGGATGGCCGAGGGCGGCTTCGGCCTCAGCGAGAAAGGCGGCTGCGTTGCGTGCGACGCGCAGGGTGTTGGTCCCGACGACGCGCACGGCACCCGTGGGCAGCTCGGCGACGCGCTCACCGAAGCGTCCCAGGCATGTGAGCGCTCGCGTGATGGCCTCGTCGGTCAGCTCGTTCCGCTCGTTCAGGCCGGCGGCCAATCGCACCATCTCCCGCATGCGATCGACGACCTGGAACTGATCGTCCACCGTGCGTGCGACGATCATGTGGAAGCTGTTGGAGCCGAGATCGATGGCCGCGATCGTGGCAGAGGTGGCAGGGAGAGGCTGGCTGGACGTCATGCTCGACTTGGCTCGATTCCGTTCGGACAAGGGCAGCGAGCATACTGCACGGAGCGCCTGCGGACGCGTGCATGCGGGGGACCTGGGGCGCGAGGTCTCCGCTGGGCCGAGGCGACTCGGTCGCGTCACCGACGGCCTCGCCCTCGTGATCGATCCATGGACGGCATGGGCGGACAGGGTTCAGCGTGTCGTGGTCCCGCGCCGGGCGTCCAGCCCGCGCAATCCGTGTTCGAAGCGCTCGATCGACAGGGAAACGATCGTCCCCGTCACTGCGTCGTAGGCGTCGCCGCGGAGATGGCGTCGATCGGTCTCGATCCAGGCATCGACCGTCGTGCGGTCGTAGCGGTGCCCGCTCGCGAAGATGAACTGCCAGGCGCGTAGCGCTGCCAGATCGGCCGTTGGGTCGCCCGCCATTACGAGTACGTCGGCTCGCGCACCTGGTGTGATCGTGCCGATCTCGCCGGCCGCGATGTGGCGACTGTTGACCGTCGTTCCCGATGCCAAAGCAGCTTGTGTGCTGCCAAGCGCCTTGCGCAGCTCGGCCAGCCCCATGTGCAGGGGTTCACCAGGCATCACCCACGGTAATATCGTGTCGGTGCATGCCAGGATGTCGATGCCGCGCTCGTGCGCATCACTGGACGGATCGCAGCCTTCGGTCGATTCTCTCGGGCGTCGATCGGTGGCCCGCGATCAAGTCCCACACGCCGCCCCAGTAGGCGAGGAGCAGGCGGATCCCTCGCCGGGCGGAAATCGCTCGGGGGCGGATGCGGTCAGCCGCAAGCTGAGGTTCGCGCTCCGCTCGGCACGATCGCGAGCCAGTGCGGGCACGATGGGGACCCACCGGCCCTCGTCCCCGCCGGCGACCGAGAGCCCGTCCTCGTCGCGCAGTCGGACTCTTCGCAGTCTCAAGACGGATCCCTCGTGACTTCAGCCGGCACCAGGAACGCGGGGCCCTCTCCGAGGCAGTTCGGCAGAGGGCCCCGGACATCACTCGTGCCTAGGCCACGTTCGTTCGGATGCCCTTCTTGCGATCCTCCCGGGTGAACGTGTCGGTCCTCGACGTGACGGTCTCGCCGACATTGTCCCTGTGCTCGGGGCTGTCGCACATGTAGGCGTGCATCTCGATGCCGAAGCCACCATCGAGGTCGTCTGCGATGCGCTGCTTCCACGGTCGCCGGATCACCGGAACCGTCATACGTCGCGTGGTTCGCTTCCGCGCCATGATCCGCTCGGCGAGCTCCCAGGAGCGGGCGTCGAGCTGGTCCCGAGGCACGACTTCGTTGACGAGGCCGTATTCCAGGGCCTTCTGGGCGTCGAAGACCTCGCACGTCAGGAGGGCATAGGCAGCCCGCTTGACGCCCATGAGCTCGATGAACGCGCTGTGGATGCCGTCACCGGGCACCAGACCCAGGTCGAGGTGCGGATCCACCAGAACCGCATTGTCCGAGCAGATGGTGATGTCACACATCAAGGCGAACTCCGTGTGTGCACCGGGGCCCGGGATCACGCCGATCGTCGGGATTTCGACGTCATTGATCAAGCTGATCATCATCCGGCGCCCGTCGTAGTACATGTGCTCGTAGCTGTAGCCGGCCCGGTCGTCCTCCTCCTTGGAGAAGCTCGAGTCGTCGATGTTCGCGATCCAGGTATCGCCGGTGCTCGTGAGGATCATCAGCTCGTTTTCGGGATCGGCGCCAACGACCTGGAACACCTGCCAGAGGGCGCGGTGGAGCTCGAAGCTCCACTGCGTGTCGCCGCCCAGGGTGTGCATGCGAAGCTCGATGATTCCGTCGCGGCGCTCCATGATGAAGTGCTCCTTGAAGAGCTCCTTGTATTCATCGAACTTGGGGGTGGGAACGTAGTTGGTGAGAGACATGTTGAATTCTCCTTGGGTGGCGAATGGGGGTCAGTGGATCCGCGCGGCCCGGCCGCGCAGCTGCGGTTCGAGGCCGCAGTAGGTCGTGGGGTAGGAGTCGAGCAGGGTGGGGGCAGGGGTCATGATCGATCCTCTTCGAGCCGATCGATGGCTGCGAGTTCCTCGCCGGCGAACGCAGAAGCCTCGTCGTCGGGGATGCCCAGCAGTCGCAATGCGTACGCGGTGTAGGTGACTTCGGCTTCGGCGGGCAGCTCGCCATCGAGGCGTCGGCGCAGCAGCGCCTCGGCACCGCCGCCGACCATCGTGAATACGATCTCGACATCGTCGCAGCGGAAGCGCCCGGACTCGACTCCGCGTTGGATGTCTCGCCGCCCGTAGGCACCGAGCGCCACGTCCCCCACCGCGATCAGGTTGCCGGCGCGCAGGGTGAACCAGCCGAGCGTCGGGTCCTCGCTGCACGCGCGCAGCGAGTGGCGCAGACAGGTGGCGATCACCCGAGCGGGGTCGTCGCGCATCGACTCCGTGAGTACGTCGAGCTGGCGACCGAGTTCGGCGAGGGTTTCCTCGACGACGGCCTGCAGACATGCGTCCTTCGAATCGAAGTTGTTGTAGAAGCTGCCCTTCGCGACGTCGGCCGCGTCGGTGATGTCTTGGATCGTGGTGACACCCACGCCTTGTGAAGCGAATACCTCACGCGCGGCCGCGAGCAAGGCCGCTCGGGTTCGAAGACGTCTGCGTTCGGCTCGGTTTGCGGGGTTCGATTCGGGCATGGCCTCATGAGTAGCCAGGAATGACTATTTAGTCAATTATGAATGTATAGTCATTTAGGGTTTCTCCCGCCAAGGCGGACGCCCTGCCGTAACCGGCTGAATTTTCTGGGTCTTCTTGCTTGGGCCCGCGACTCCTCACCCGCCGAGCGATGGCTCCTCGGGCGCCCGCTTCGGCGATCGGGGTGGGAGAAGACCGTTGGTCCGACGCTAGACGGCGAGCCGGCGCATTCGACTCGCTGCCGAGTTGCGCGCATCGGTCATCCGCCGCGACCCGCTGGTGCACCGATCAGGTTCGCAGGTCCCCGGTCCCTTCTCGTCTCGGCCGATCGAGGCGGCGATGAGCATTCCCGCCGCTCGCACGGCCGCTCCCCGGTTCGAGAATGAGATTCGAGCGGGCCTCAGGTGATCCCCGGCCGTTTCATCTTCTGTCGGAGGCCATCGCCAGGCATCGGGCTTCGCGGAGGATCCGCGACGGGTTTCGCGGGGCAACCGCGGGACAGAGGTCTGGCGATTGGACTTCTTTCGTTTCGAGGA
>CAYYSY010000199.1:0-7597 GCA_964474355.1 uncultured Spirochaetaceae bacterium
CGCTGCGGCAAGAGCGAGGACATCGCGCGGATGGCGCTCTTCATGGCCTCGGACGACTGCTCGTACACGACGGGCTCCGAGTTCGTGAGCGACGGCGGCTGGAACGCGGGCACACGGCTCAAGTGGCTGCCGGGGGCGAAGTAGGGCGCGAGCGCCCCTCTTCTCCATATCGGCAAATCGGCCCTGTCGACTCGATCAGCTGCGCCAGCTGTCCGGGTTGATCCGGCGCGCGACTCTCGGCAGCAGGACCTTCGCGAAGCGGCGCAGTACGGGTGCACCGAGTCGTCCGAGCATGCCGAGCGGCTTCGTGCGCTCGGCCGTCCGGAACTCGTCGATCCCGAGCTCGCCCCGGAAGTCGTTGGTCATCGCCATCACGACGCCGTCGAGCGGAATGCCCGTCGAGTCGGCGATGCGGACCATGCGCTGGAAGTTGGCGGCGACGGCCGCGGCCTCGACGAACTTCTCTTCTCCCAACCTGTCGATCAGTGCTTCGCGACAGCGCTCGACCTCGCTGGCGTCGCCCCCGACGATCGCATCCGCGAATGCGAGCAGCTCTGCCGAGCCTTCGACGACGTCACCCGGGTCTTCGCCGGGCTTCGTCACCGCGTTCAAGTCGACCTCACCGCCTGTCATCTCGACGCTCGCACGGAGCATCATCGCGTGTGAAGACGTTCAGTAGAAGCACTCGTTCAGCGCGGAGACCCTCCCGGCCACGAGCTCCATCGAGGGCCGTGGCAGGACCCGGCCCTTCGTCATGTCGGCGACCTGCTCCATCGGCAGGTAGTGCGCACCCGACAGCAGCTGCAGGTCGCGCACGGCGTCGGGTACGAGGCTCATCGCACGGATCACGTAGGGCCCGCGCAGTGGCCAGAGATCAGCGTTCTCGCCCTTCGGCCGTGACTCGGGCAGCAGCGGCACCCACGCGCCGTCATCCTTCGCCTCGATCGGGCGCTCGAGCGTCGGCTCGCCGGCCACAGGCTCGGGCAGCGGCATGATCTCGGCGCCCACCCCGCGCGCCATCTCGTCGATGCTGACCATGGCGACCACGACGCCGACGAGCTCGACGTAATGCGCGTCGTCGACGCCCTCGGTGCCGAGGCCCTGCACGAAGGTCGACGAGAGCCGCGCCGCGTCGGTGACGATGCGGTGCACGGCATCGATGGCCGCGGCCGGCAGCGCGTCGGTCGAGCCCGGCGCCGTCGCATGTGCGCCCTGCACCGAGCTCGGAGAGAGCGCGGCCCTGCGCTCACGGCAGAGCGCACAGTCGCGGGCTGCCCGGGTCTCGGCCGCGATCGCGACGCGCTCGGCGCCGGTCCACCAGGTCCCGGGGGCGGCGAGGCGCCGCCAGTACTCGGTGTGCGCCTCGGCGATGTCGGGCCGCACCTTCACGCGTGCGCCATCAAACCAGCGATCCGTGTCCACGAGCCGCCCTCCTCCGGGTGCCGAGGCGCGGCGCTCGCCCCGGGAGGCGATCTGCGGCGTCCGGGTCCGGTGCGCGACGAGCGTAGCGGCCCAGACGGGCGGCGCCCGGGCCGCACGCGCGCCGCGTGGGGCGACGGGGCCCCGCACCGGGCTCGAGTTCCTGCTTCACCCGGGCTTCAAGAAACCGTATGATCATATTGTTTTTCAAAGGAGCTTCATGACCCCGCCCAGTACCGACCTCTTCTACGACGCCTCTTCGATCGACTACCCGATCATCGACAGCGACGCCCACGTGAACGAGCCCCCCGAGCTCTGGCAGGAGGGCGTGCCCTCGCACCTGCGAGACCGCGCGCCGAAGGTCGAGCACACGGAGGCAGGCGACCTCTGGATCTTCGACGGCGGCCGGGAGAAGTGGCCGATGGGGCTGACCGCCACCGCAGGCCAGTCGTTCTTCGAGTTCTCGCCGACCGGCGGGCGTTACGAGACGATGCGGCCCGGCAGCTTCGACACCGACGCCCGCCTGAAGGACCTCGACGCCGACGGCATCTACTGTCAGCTCATCTACCCGAGCGTGACGCTCAAGGGCGCGCGCATCTACTCGGACGATCCCGAGCTGCAGATCGCGTGCGTCGACGCCTACAACCGCTGGCTGCTCGACTTCTGCGACGGCTCGGACGGCCGCCTGCTGCCCCAGGCGATCATTCCCGCGACGACGATCGACGACTCGGTCGAGTGCCTCGAGAAGGCGATGAAGGACGGGCACCGCGCCGCGGTGATCTCCGCCTTCCCGAACGGCACCCTCGATCCGAAGGACGAGGACGACCGATTCTGGGCGGTGGCGCAGGAGGCCGACTTCCCGATCGCGATCCACATCGGCAGCTTCCTGCCCGCCCGCACGTCGGCACCGAAGCGGAACCCGGGCGCGCTGTGGACGGGCCTTCGCTTCGTCGGCAAGGCGGCCTGGACGAAGGCCGGCGGACAGACGCTCGAGGTCGTCTGCGACGTGCTCTTCTCGGGCATCTTCGAGCGGTTTCCAAAGCTCAAGATCGTGCTGGTCGAGGCGAACATCGGATGGATCCCGACGCTCCTCGAGCAGGCCGACGACATGTACCGGCGCTACCGCTGGTACACGGGCGCCCACGAGCACATGACCGGCATGCCGAGCGACGTCTTCCAGCGAAACTTCTGGGCCACGTTCATGAACGACAGCGTGGGGGTCGAGCAGCGCCACCGCATGAACGTCGACCAGATCATGTGGAGCACCGACTACCCGCACAGCGGCTGCGACTGGCCCGACTCCCGGCTCACGCTCGAGCGCGTGTTCCACGGGGTCCCGAAGACCGAGGTCCGCAAGATGCTCCACGACAACTGCAAGCGGCTCTACGGGCTCGACCATGTGCCCGGCACGATCCGCTGAGCGGCTCGTCCGTGCCTCGCACCACCGCAAGAAGCGCACCGGCCTCGAGGCGACGGCAGGCGCGCAGCGAAGCCAGCCGCGAGCGCATCGTTGCGGCCGTGATCGAGTGCGTCGAGCGAGGGGGCTTCGCCGCGGCCACCTCGCAAGCCATCGCCCGTGAGGCGGGGCTCTCTGTGGGTGCGGTCCAGCATCACTTCCCATCGAAGGAAGACGTCCTCGACGCCGTGCTCGAAGAGAGCGCGGCGCGCTTCGCAGCGTGCTTCGATTCCGTTCCTGCGCCCACGCTCCCGCTCGTCGAGCGCGTCGACGACTTCGTCGATCGCGCCTGGCGCCACTACGGGAGCCCCTTCTTTCGCGCGGCGCAGGAGATCGTGCTCGGTGCGCGACGTCGGGAGGCCGACGCCGCGGGGGGCCCCGCACCGGCCGTGCTCGCCAGCGCGCGGGTGGCGGAGCAGGTCTGGCGCGAGCAATTCGGCCACCTCTCGCTCAGCCGAGCGGCACATCGTGACCTGCGCCGTCACGCGTTCGCGTCGCTCACCGGGCTCGCCCTGCTCGCGCGTTTCGAGCCCGACGTGCGACGCCTCGACCGACCGATCGCCCATCTGAAGACGGGGCTCCGGGCCAGCATCGAGGCTGCGCAGGTGCCCGGCGTCGGCTGACCGACACCCCGACGTCGAGGTGATCTTCTCGCGAATCTCGAGGCGGTGCTCGACCCGAATCGCGGCCGAGGCCGCGAAGTCGACGTACGCGGGTGTTACCCTTCCAGACCGCCGCATCGCAGCGCTGCCGCTCTTCGCTGCTGCGACCCACGTGCTCTGCTGGAGACCCGACCGCCATGGATTCGATCCTGCCGCCGCTGACCGTCACGGACGATGCGTTCGATCACGAAGTCGATGTGCTCGTGGTCGGCTTCGGCCTCGCGGGCGCATCGGCCGCCATCGAGGCGCGGCGCGCGGGCGCATCGGTCTGCATCGTCGACCGCTTCCTCGGCGGGGGCGCCAGCGCGCGCAGCGGCGGCGTCTACTACGCGGGCGGCGGCTCCAGGCAGCAGGCGGCCGCGGGCTACCAGGACGACCCAGAGCAGCTGTTCCGCTACCTCTCGCTCGAGACGCGTGGCTGCGTGTCGGAAGAGGTGCTGCGTGCGTTCTGCGAGCGAAGTCTCGAAGACCTCGCCTTCCTCGAAGACATCGGCGTGCCCTTCCCGCCGACGGGGCACGCACCGAAGACCTCGTACCCCGAAGACGACGTGACCCTCTACTTCTCGGGCAACGAGCTCTGTCCTCCGTATAGCGACACCACCCCGAGTGCGCCGAGAGGCCATCGGGTGCTCGGCCATGCGCTGACAGGCGACGTGATGTTCCGGCACGTGCGCGCAGCGACGGAGGGATCGGGTGCAGAGATCCGGCTGCACACGCGTGCCCGGCGGCTGCTGGTCGACGACGCCGGCGCGGTCGTCGGCGCCGAGCTCTGCGCACTGCCGACGAGCGGCAAGGTCGCGGGGCGCCTGAAGAGGCTTCGCAACAGCGCGACTACGTTCGGCGCGTTCAGTGAGAAGCTCTATGAGCGCGCGATGGCGAAGATCGCGCGTCTCGAAGAAGAGCACGGGAAGATCGTGCACGTGCGGGCGCGCGGCGGCGTCGTACTCGCTGCGGGCGGGTTCGTCTACAACCGTGAGATGGTGCGGCGCCATGCGGCGGCGTACCAGAAGGGCATGGCGCTCGGGACGGCGGGCGACGACGGCAGCGGCCTCTCGCTCGGCCGGAGCGTCGGTGCGGGCCTGAAGCAGATGTCCCGCGTGGGCGCGTGGCGCTTCATCAATCCGCCGGTGCCGATGGTCGAGGGCGTCATGGTCGACGCCGAGGGGCGGCGCATCTGCAACGAGGAGCTGTACGGCTCGGCCATCGGCCAGAAGACCGCCGACGAGCATGGCGGACGCGCCTACCTGATCCTCGACAAGGGCGTCTGGCGCCGCGTGTTCGACGACGTCAAGGCGAAGCGCAAGCTCAACTTTCAATACGTGGTTGCCCTCGTGGCCCTCTTCGTGAATCGCAGACGTGCGGGGACGCTCGAAGAGCTCGAAGAGAAGTGCTTGATGCCGCATCGCAGCCTCGAGCGGACGATCACCGCCTACAACGAGCGCGCACACACCGGCGCACCCGACGAGCTCGGCAAGTCGAAGGAACACTTCGTGCCCCTCGATGAGGGGCCCTACTACGCCGTCGACTGCAGCTTCGGCAACCCGTGGTTCCCGACCCCGTGCATCACGCTCGGCGGGCTGACCGTGGATGAGCTCACCGGCCGCGTGCTGCGCGAGAGCGGCGAGCCGATCGAGGGGCTCTACGCAGCCGGGCGCACCGCCGCCGGCATCTGCTCGGAGTCGTACGTCAGCGGCCTGTCGCTCGCCGACTGCGTGTTCGCGGGCCGCAACTCCGGACGCGACACGGCGGCGCGGGCGCACGCCTGAGACGCCACCTCATGCGCAGGTGCCGGCCTCGCGTCGCTTCCGCGGAGACGGCGCGGATGAGCGGCGCGAGTCAGCCGGTCCCGTCCAGTGCCACACGCAGCCGATCGTCACTCGCCTTCGCCTCGGCGAGGCGCTGCATGCCGCGCTCGATGCTCGGGTGTCCGTGCAGGGCGATCGCCGCGTCGTACGAGGGCCGGGCGCGCAGCCGATCCCAGTACGCCGCACATTGCGGGCGCTTGCCGTCGCCCAGATACAGATCGACCCAGCAGGCCTGGCGCAGGCGCTCGAAGATCGCGCACCACCCGACGTCGGCGAGCGTGAAGCGCTCCCCCATGATCCAGGGGCCGCCGCGCTCTGCGAGCAGCGCCTCGAGCTCGTCGAGGTGCACGGCCATCTCTCGCCTGGCGCGCGCGATGAGCTTCATCGCGGGAGTCATCCGCGGCAGTCCGTGCAGACCGAAGGCCTTCAGCGCGAGGAACACGACCGGGCGCCTCCGATCGATGTGGAAGAGCAGCCCTTCGAGGATCCGGCCGACCGCGATGTCATCGATCATCGCCGCGAAGAGCGGCACCGTGAGCGGCGGAATCACGTTGCCGACGCCGTGCTCCATGTCCTCGATCGGGTCACCGACGATGCCCGTCGCATCGACCCAGCGCTCGACCTCGGCGCGCGCTTCGGAATCGACCGGCAGCAGACCGGGGTGTCCTTCGGGCGCGTGCGCCGCCGCGTAGCGGATCTGCTCGTGCGACTCGTAGACGGGATGGCCCTCGTGGACGAGCACGGGGACCGTGCCTGCGGGATTCACGCGGAGGAAGGCACGGCTCAACGTCTCGTACGAGCCGGTCTCGATCAGGTGGACGTGATGTCCGACGTAGGGGATGCCGAGCTCCGCGAGACAGAAGCGCGCCTTCATCGAGCAGAGCGAGAGCGCGTTGTGATGGAGCTCGAACGCCGCCTCGTGGGGGAGCGTGATCTCGGGGTGCAATCCGCCACTCACCGCGTGCGTGCGACGATGCGCCTTCTCCCACGCCCACAAGGCCACGAGCACCGCGACGACGATCATGATCGCAAGCGCCATGGTGCCCCTTCTATCGTGAGGCGGCGCGAGTGTCGAATCGCTTCAGATACGCGATCAACGCGCCATAGAGCAGCGGCGCCATCAGCAGCCATGGGATCTGCCCCTGCAGCGTGATCGTCCGATCGCGAAAGCGGAAGAGCGTCGGGTTCAGCCACGGGCCGCCGGGCGCAAGCGGCGCCCACGAGAGCGGCTTCCCCTCCGCGAGCTGGTCGTGATACAGGAACATCTCGACGAAGACGTTCTGCGCCAGGAGCCATGCGAGCAGCACGCCGAACGCGCCCCAATGCCAACGGCGAAGAACCGAGCCATCTCGTCCGAAGCTCCGCCAGACGATCCAGATGCCGCCCAGCACGATCGTCCCGGCATCGGCGAGCGAGTTCAGCACCCAGTTCGCGTGCAACGGGATCGCGGTGCTCAGCGCCGGGGCGCGCCGTGCATCGACCGGCGCACCACCGAGCCAGCCATAGGTGAACCAGAGCTCCCAGCCGAGCGCACAGGCGACGAAGGCCGCCACGTAGACGACGGGCACCCACGCCGGGACGACGCCGCGCCGGCGCAGCACCGGGACGGCGAGGAGGGGCGCGATCGCGCTCGTGTAGACGACGATCACGACGCGGAGCTGTTCGGGGGTGAGTGATTCCATCTCGGGACTGGGCCTCGGGCGGCAAAACGTACAACACCGCCCCCGAGGATCGTCCAGATTCGACCGGGGCGAAGAGCAGGCAGCGACACACGCGGTGCTGGCGGGTCGGTGAGAATCATCTTGCCAGGCAATCCTCGCACGAGGGAGAATGACACGAAATCCCGTCGCACCGGGAACACGGAGGACTGCCGATGACCCGCCCCGACCGCCGTCTGCTCGCGCCCCTCGCACTGGCCCTCACCCTCGCGGTCGCGGGGATGGGCGCAACCGGCGCTGCCCTCGCCGCGCCCACCGACCCGGTGACGGTGACCTTGCCGCCCGAAGACCAGGGCGCCGCCTTCGTTCCCGGTGTCCGCGAGCTGCCCCTGCCCGATGGCTGGGTCGAGGAGGAGTACCTCGTCTCGGGTGCGGCGACGGTCTACACCTATGCCCACAATCCACCTCTCGGCCCGACGGACATCACGCCCCTCGAAGAGGACGTGCCCTACACGACGCGGATCATCATCCGCCGCCCCGAGACGCGCGGTCACTTCAACGGCAGCGTGGTGATCGAGTGGTGGAACTCGACGGCCA
>CAYYSY010000200.1:0-6453 GCA_964474355.1 uncultured Spirochaetaceae bacterium
GGGCGAGAGCTCGGACAATCCCTCCGCCGATGCACTCGCCTCGGTCACGCGGCACCGCCGATGTCGTCGAGCTCCAGCCCGATCTTCTCGGTGATCGGGCCGAGCACCGCGCGGTCGAAGCCGTAGACCTCGGCCGCCGTCTCGCCCAGCATCGCCCGGATCTCGCCCTCCGGAACCTCCGCGAACGTCTCGCGCAGCTTTTCCATCGTGTTGGGCCACGTGCCCTCGAGATGCGGGTAGTCGGTGCCCCACATGTAGCGGTCGACGCCGATCGCGTGGCGATCGGCGCCCTCGTCGGGTCCGAGGAACGAAGCACCGAGCCAGCACTGACGATCGAAGTACTCGCGCGGCGTCAGCGTGAGCCCCTCGGTGAAGTACTTGAAGATCGGGTTCAGCGCGTACTTGTCGAGCAGTCGCAGCGTCTCGAGGATCCACGTGCAGCCCGTCTCGGTGAAAATGAGCTTCAGGTTCGGGTGCCGCTCGAAGGCGCCCGACCAGACGAGCGCCGCGAACGGGCGCTGCGCGAAGCCCGCGACCTCCGTGATGTACATCGCGGTGGCGGCCGGCACGTCGCCGTAGTCGGGCGACCAGCCCGAGTGCGACTGCAGCGGCATGTCGAGCTCGGCGCAGACCCGCCAGATCGGCTCGTAGCGCGGATCGTGGTAGTAGGGATGCCTGCCGGTGCTGGTCGGCAGCAGCACGCCGCCGAAGAGGCCCATCGCCTTCGCCGCGCCGATCTCCTCGACGGATCGATCGACGTCGTCCACGTTGATCAGCGCGACACCCGCTTGACGCCCCGGGCTCTGCTTGCAGAAGTCGGCGAGCCAGCGGTTGTAGGCCTGGATCCCCGCCCAGTTGTCGTCGGGGTCGACGTCGTGGCGATACTGGATCAGCCCCGCGCCGAAGGGCGCCATCTGCGGGAACACGACCTCCCCCGCCACGCCGTCGGCATCGAGCTCCTGCATGCGGATGTCGGCGTCGAACTCACCGCGCCGCGGCGCGAACGGGCTCGACTCGTCCGACATCATCGCGAGCAGGGTGTCGTCCGTGACGTCGCCACTGCCCTTGCCCTGCTGGCTCCAGATGCCGCGCCGCTCGCCCGCGTCCTCCTCGTACGCCTCGACGGCCTCCTGATCGAAGAACGTGCCGGTGCGCTTCAGCATCTCCCGCGCGTACTCGATCCACCACGCGCGCGAGGCGGCGTGGTGCTTCTTGGGCATGTACTCCTCGTACATGCTGGGCAGCGCGCCGGCATGACAGTCGGAGCTCACGATCAGGACCCTGGACATGCTTCACGTCTCCATCAGAAGGTCGACTGCGTATGATACGGTGGGCTCATGTCGCCCCCCACCCCCTCTCGGCTCGTCTACTCCGTCTTCCATCTCACCGACCTCTCGCCCGAGTCGGAGAGCGCCTTCGTCCATGCCCTCGCCATCGCGCTGATGCGCGGCTCGAAGCTCACCCTGCTGCACGCCGGCGGCGCCGGAGCGGAGAACTGGGACCACTTCCCGCACGTGCGCGCCACCCTCGAGCGCTGGGGGCTGCTCGAGCCCGGCAGCAAGCGGTCGGACGTGTTCGAGAAGCTCGCCGTCCAGGTGAAGAAGGTGAACCTCGCGCGCTCGAGCAGCGTGTCCGCGATCCTCGGCTACCTCGAAGACTCGCCCGCCGAGCTCATCGTGACCTCCTACGACGCCGAGCGCGGCATCATGGGCGTCGCCCGGGACGCGACGGCCGAGGACGTCGCGCGCAAGTCCGGAGCCATGACGCTCTTCGTGCCGACGGGCTGCCCCGGCTTCGTGTCCGTCGAGGACGGCTCATTGTCGCTGAAGCGCATCGTCGTGCCGATCGCGAGCGATCCGGTGCCGGCGTTCGCCATCGAGGCCGCCCGGCGCGTCGCCAGCATGCTCGGCGACCCTCCGGTGGAGGTCACGCTCCTGCACGTAGGCGACGCTCCGCCCCGGGTCGACGCGACGGACGACGATGGCGTGAGGTTCCTGCACCGCAACGAGTCCGGCAACGTCGTCGATCGCATCGTGGCAGTAGCCGAGGAGTCGCGGGCCGACCTCATCGCGATGGTCACCGACGGACGCAACAGCCTCGGCGAGACGCTGCGCGGCAGCCACACCGAGCGGGTGACGCGACGCGCGCCCTGCCCGGTGCTCGCCTTGCCCGAGTCGTGGAACGAGCTCGTCTGACGACTCCATCGCTCGCGATGCGCCGACCGATTCAGCCGGCGAGCGAATCTACGGGCACCAGCTCGGCCTCGATCGGCGGCGCGTTCTCCTCGGGGAGCAGGAATCGCCAGAAGACCATGCCCGTGCGCTGACCGGCTGCCTCGAGCCAGTTCGGCACACCCGGGTCGCGGTGCGCGATGACCATCGTGAACGAGCCGTCGGCGTCGAGCCGGGTCTGCACCCGGTTCAGCGACACGCGGCGGTAACGGTACGGCGGCGTCTGCAGGCGATGGTTCCAGAGCACGACATTCGCGAAGCGACAACGGGGCCAGCGCCCGCGCATCACGAGTGCGTCGTCGGGCCCGAGGTCGTAGCGCGTCTGCAGGTAGGCGTTGTCTGCGGCGGCATAGCCGATCTCGGTGTTGCTCTCGTCGTAGGCCGAGTTGTCGAAGGCATTGACCTCGTTCGACACCCACGAAGGCATCACCTCGGGCGGCAGGTCGGGGAAGTCGATGGTCGCGCCACGCACGAAGTTGACGACCCGGCGCACGCCCGCCGCGATGGACTCGTCGTCCATGATCGGCGCGGGGCCGGGGTCTCCCTGCGGCTCGATCCAGAGCGGCACGTGGAAGGTCGGATCAGCGGCGACGCTGCGATCCCATTCCCAGTAGTGACGAGTCGTGATGCTGCCGGCGCCGGGCTCGAGGCGCAGCCAATTGCCCTCGTGCGGCTCGGGGCTGGCGATGATCTCGTAGCTGCCGTCGGCGCGGACGTCGAACTCGGTGTCGTTGAGCGTCGACACGACGCCCTTCGAGAGGTGCCCTTCCATCGCGCCCGTCTCGACGCTGAACGACGTGTAGCAGGCGCCGTGTACGTTGCCGTGAATGCGATACGTGCCGGCGGGATCGCAGACCGCGCCGTAATAGACTGCGTCGGGGTTGTCGCCGAGCATCTTCTTGGTCGGGCTCAGCCAGCGATGGAAGACCGGCCGCTTCGGATCGACCTCGAACCAGCACTGGAAGCCGTGCTGCAGCGCATTCGCCAGCAGGTAGCGACCGGCGGCGCGCTCCTGGGCCGTGGTCATCGCGCGCTCGGCCGTGACCCACTCGGCCTCGATCTCGGCGATCGCTTCGGTGAGCTCGGCCCACGCGGCAGGCGCGACGTCCCGCGCCTCGTCCGAGAGGGTGGTCGGATCGTTCTTCGTCATCGTCCTCGGTCTCCAGCAGCCTGCCGCGGCGTGGCGGCGAGGGACCGGAGTCTAACCGGCGCGCTCGGCGGCGATCCACCATGGCGCCCGTGTCACCGCGCCCCAGGGGACGGCTCCGCAGATCGCAGGAATCGTGCTTGTCCGGGCAGCCAGACCGTGGTCTAATGCCCTCATGGGAAGGGGATCTTCGGCCGCCCGGCCGTCGCCCCCAAGGAGGAGTCCAATGCGACTCTCACCCCTTCCCTTCCGGCGCCATTCCTCGTTCCAGCAGCTCGCCCTGCGCGTCTCCGCGGCGGCGTGCGCCGTGATCGGCTGTCTCGGCGTCGCGGCCTCGGCCTCGCTCGCGGCGCCGATCTCGTACTCGATTCCGCCGGGCTCGATGCCCGATCTCTCGCAGCACGACGGCGGCTGGACCAACTTCTGCGCCCCGACCGCGGGCGCGAACGCGGTGAACTTCTTCGCCAACACCTTCGACGCAGCGCTCACGCCGGTGACGCAGAACGGCCTCATCACCGCGCTCGCGGCTGACATGAACACCAACGGCGTCTCGGGCCCGCCGCCGCACCAGGGCACCTACGACACCGACCTGCGTGACGGCCTCGACATCTACCTCGAGAACAACGACGGCAACCCGTCGACGAGCGTATGGAACACCACGCTGCTGAAGATGGGCGATCCGCGGCCGGGCGGCGGCACCATCGACGGTCTCGACCTGCTCGCCAAGTCGCAGGACATCCTCTCGAACGGCGGCGCGGTGATCCTGATCATCGACTGGATCACCGGCCCGCCGGACGAGCTCCTCTATGACCTGCCGACGCCGCCCCAGCCGGGGCTGATGAAGCACGCGGTCTCGCTCGCCGGCTACGACCCGACCGATCTCGAGATCCACGATCCCGCGAACCAGCTGACGCACGCAACCGGCGTGACGGACATAGTGCCGTACAGCGCGACGCCGGCCTCGTGGCAGCTGAGCATCGGCGGCCCGATCCCGAACGCGATCGTCGACGGCATCGTGTTCGTGCCGGTACCTGAGCCCGGTACGGCGATGCTGCTGCTCGCGGGCCTCGGCGCGCTCGCGCTGCGACGGCGGAGCTGAAGAGCCCGACCAGGCCCGGGCGGCGCGTGAGTCGCGCGCGACGTCTCGATCGATCGACGCGAATGGCTACGATCGCCGCATGCCCAGCGCACGCAAGCAGCACTTCATCGACGAGCTGAAGCGCCACTACAGCGAGATCATCGCTGGTGCCCGCGACGCCGAGCTCGGCACCGCCGAGGCGGCCGATACCCTGCAAAAGGAGTCGCGCAGCCGCGACGAAGCGAAGCACGCCGCCGAGTTCGGCCGCGTCTCGGTCGCGCACAAGAAGCGCCGCGAGCGCGCCGTGCGCGACGTCGACGCCCTGCTCGAGTTTGCGAACACCGGCCTGCGTGATCTGCCGCCGAACGCGAAGGTGCAGCTCGGAGCGCTCGTCGACGTCACGATCGAAGACGGCGACGGGAGCGAGGAGCGCACGTTCTTCGTGCTGCCCGTCGGCGCCGGCACCGAGCTGACGGGCCCGGGCGGCGACGGGTTCATCTCCGTCGTCACACCGAAGTCGCCGGTCGGCAAGGGACTGATGGGCTCGGTCGCCGGTGACAGCTTCGAGATCTCGACCGGGGACGTCGACCGGGAGTGGACCGTGCTCGACGTGTGCTGACGTCGGGCGCGGCGCGGGAGCACCCGGGTCGCACCTCGCACGCAACGCGCTTCAACGACATCGGGTCGTCGCCTGCACGGGTTCCGCACACCCGAACCCCAACCTCCGTAGCGTTCTTCGCCGCGCATCGCGCGGCCACTGCTTCGGAGGCTCACGATGTCCGCATCCATTCACATCTCACATCGCCATTCTCGCTGGCAGGCGCGCCAGCGCTCCAGCGCCATCCTGCGTGCAGCACAGCTCACGCTCCGCTGGGGGCTCGTCCTCGCTTCACTGCTCGGCACCATCGCGGCGGGCATCTACACCCAGGTGCACGACGGCGCGTTCGCGACGTGGCTCGCGCGTGACTTCAGCGCGGTCGTCTATGCCGCCGCCTGGTGCCTGGGCCTCGCGCTGCTGCGGCCGACGGCTCGCCCACGCACGCTCCTCGCCGTCACCATCGCCATCTGCGTCGCCATCGAGCTGAGCCAGCTCTGGCATCCCCACTGGCTCGAGGTCGCCCGCGCAACCCTGCTCGGCCGCCTGGCCCTCGGCAGCACGTTCATGTGGAGCGACCTCGCGTACTACGCCGCGGGCGCTGCCTCCGGTGCGCTCTGGCTGCGGCTGCTGCCGTTCCGCACCTCGAGGCGAGACGTCGACGCGGTGGACTTCGTGCGCCCGATGGGGGTCGCGCCCTGACGAGCAGCACGGCGGCAGGGCGCGTGCATGCCTGCACGGCATCTGCACGATTCGGCCTCCAGCTCGCCGCCTTCCGTTCATCGCCCCCGCAACCTCGAGGCGCACGATTCCTCCCATGCACCGTTCCCCCCGCATCCACATGAGTCGCTTCGCCCGCGGCCCGCTCACACCGCGAGCCGAGCGCCCCTGGGCCCTCTGGCTCGCCGCGCCCGGCATCGTCGCCCTCGTGGTCGAGCCGGCGCTGTGGCTCTGGCGGAGCTGGCGCGACCCCTCGTACCAGAGCGACGGCATGATCGTCGCCGGCATCGCCGCGGGGCTGATCGTGGCGTCCTGGGCCAGTGGCTCGGCGCCGCCCGATCCGCGCGACCGACGCCGTGCGCTGTGGGCGCTCGGCGCAACCGCGGTCGTGCGACTCGCGGGACGCGTCCTGGCGGTGAATACCATCGGTGCCCTCGCGCTCGTCGTCGACGTGTGGGCCGTGTCGGTGCTGCTCGGCGTCCGGCGTCGGCCCTTTGCGCTGCAGCCTCTGGGCCTTGCACTCTTCTTTGCGCTCGCGCTGCCCGTCGAGCACCTCGCCCAGCGCATCCTGGGCCATCCGCTCCAGCTCGCCGCCGCAACTGCATCGGAGTGGACGCTCGCGCCCTTCTTTCCCGGGCTCACGCGCGAAGGCGTGCTGCTCCTGCACCCGGCCGTGGAGCTG
>CAYYSY010000201.1:0-11724 GCA_964474355.1 uncultured Spirochaetaceae bacterium
GTAGGGCTCGAGCCAGTCGGCGCGCAGGGTGTCGACCACGATCAGCACTAGGTGGGGCCGGTCGAGGGCGGCAATGCGTGCGTCGAGCGTGGCCTCGGGGGCCATGTCGCGACACGCCGTCGCCACGCACGCCGCTACGAGCGCGATGACGACCCGCCAGCCATGCACGCGTTCAGGGCAGCGACGCGAGGACATCCTCGATCCTTTCACGCAAGGGAGCGTCGTCTTCGGCGCGCGGCGAGAGCTCCACCAGCAGTCGCCGCGCCTGCTCGGGACGGTCGGTGTCGCGATACGCGAGCGCGAGGTGAATGGCGACGTCCGCCGACTCGGGGGCGATGCCGCGCGCCTTCTCGAGCATCCCCGCGGCGCGGGGCGCGAGCCCCGCCTCGAGATAGAGCGCAGCGAGGGTATCCATGACGATCGGGTCCGCTTCGGCGCGCGCCCACGCCGCCTGGGCGACACGCACCGCCTCGCGCAGCTCACCCGCGCGGGCCAGCAAGAGCGCGAGATTGTTGCGCGCCCCCACCGCGTTCACGTCGAGCTCGATCACGCGCCGATACGCGTCGATCGACTCGCGCTCACGCCCGGCGCGCTCGAGCGCAATCGCCAGCCGCAGGTGCAGGTCGGCCGACCCCGGCTCGAGGGCGATCGCCCGGCGATAGGGCTCGACCGCCTCAGCAAAACGCCCGCGCGATGACAGGTAGTCCGCCCGCATGCGATGGGGCACGGGATCGCGCGGGTCGCTCTGCGCGGCCTGCGTCGCCGCTTCGAGCGCATCGTCCGGGCGCCCCGATGCGAAGAGCAGGTAGATGCGCGCGTGCCGCAGCTCGAGCACGTCCCCCTCGCTCCGATCGAGCAGCGCGAGCGCCTCGGCGTGTCTCCCCATCACGCCGAGCAGCGTCGCTCGCTCGGCGACGAGGGCGGAATGACGCGCCTGCTCCTCTCCCGCATCGTCGAGGACCTGCAGCGCCTCGTCGGCGCGTCCCTGCTGACGCAGCGCCACCGAGAGCCGCATGCGGGCCAGCACGTCTTCGGGATGCTCTTCGAGGTGCAGGCGCAGCACGGGCTCGGCCTCGTCGAAGCGGCCCAGCGCCAGCTTCGCGGTGGCGAGCGACTGCAGGGCGATGTCGCGAATGACCGCGATGCGTGTGGCGATCGCGGCCATGTTCGCCAGGTGCTCCCACTTGCGCTGCGCCTCGAGCACCCGTAGCAGCCCCACCCACGATGCGACCTGCGACGGGCCGGCCATCGCCACCAGGCCGTAGCGCGTCTCCGCGCCCTCCAGATCGCCTGCATGCTCGAGCGCGACGCCGAGCAGGTGCTTCACGTCGGTGCGATCGAGGCGCGAGGCCACGAGCTGCAGCCGCTGGGCCGCCGACTCGGGACGCCCCTCGGCGAGGTCGAGACGCGCCAGCAGATAGTCGAGCCGTGGGTTGCGCGGGTGATCGCGGCGGAACGCTTCGATGCCCTGCCGCGCCGACTCGAGCTCGCCCGCCTCGATCTGCATCGCGATGCGCTGATAGCGCAGCTCGATGCGCTGCACGGGATCGTCGACCGCCGACAGCTCACCCAGGATCTCGGCCCCCTCGTCCGCCCTCCCCTGGCGATACAGGAACGAGGCCAGGCTCGCGAGCGAGCCGGCGCTCGGCTCGACCTCGACGTGGCGCCGCAAGAACTCCTCGGCAGCCTCCACGTCGTTCTGCACGACCGCAGCCTGGGCGGCGAGCCCGATCAGCACCGGCTCGTCGGGCTGGGATGCGACCGCACGTCGCAGCTCGGCCAGCGCCTCGTCGGCGCGATCCTTTCGAATGAGGATCGTCGCGCGCGCGCGCAGCGCATCCACCGACCCCGGGTCGGCGGCGAGGATCGGATCGAGGAGCTCGAGCGCCGCGTCGCCCCCCTCGATCCGCCACACCAGATCGACCTCCTGCAGCGCGAGCCACGCCGCCACCTCGGGGGCGAGGTCGGGCTCGCCGGCCACGCGTCGTACGATCGTCAACGCCTCGGCTTGGCGCGACTCACCGGCGAGCAGCGCGATCCGCTCGCGCTGGAAGAGGAAGCGGTCGTCGAAGCGGCGCTCGCCCGCCGCGAGCACGGCGAGCGCCTCGTCGAGCTCGCCCATCAGCACAAGGGCACGCGCGCGCAGGATCTCACCGTAGGCCGCCTGCTCGGAGTCCCGCGGAATGCCCTCGAGCGCGTCCAGCGCGGCCGCTGCGTCACCGACGCGCACGCTCGTCTCGACGAGCCCGATCACCAGCTGCAGCTCGCCCGGGTGCCGCGGGATCGCCGCCTCGAGCAGCCAGCGCGCCTCGTTCATCTCGCCAATGTCGGCGAGCATCCGCGCGACCTCGACGACGGCCTCGGGCGTATCTGGAAGCTCGCGTCCGAGCTCGATCGCCGCGCCCCGCGCAGCGACGAGATCCTGCTCGGCCACCGCTGCCTCGAATCGATCGCGGGCGGCCTCGTCGCGCTCGCCACAGCCGACGAGGGTCACGACGACGACGCACACGACGCATCGGATGATCGGGCTCATGCCCCTCCCACAGCGGTCACGGGAGCGGCGGCCCCGACTGGCGCTGCGGCCCCAGGAAGGCGCTGCGCCCCATGATTAGACGCGGCGCATAAATAGACGCGGCCCCTGGAAGGCGTTGCGGCCCGAAAAAAGACGCGGGGCGCCGGGGAACGAGTCCCCGACGCCCCTGTGACGATGTCCTGCCTGCGACTCGAGCGCAAGCCGGTCGTGCGTGTGCGAACGGTCCCGACGCGTCTACGCGACCTTGTTCCGGCGCGTGATGCCGACACCCGTCGCAACGAGACCGCCCAGGAGCACGGCAATGCCGCCGGCACCGAACACCGGGACGCGGCTCGGGCCGTTGACCCACGTGCGCGACACCTCGGCGCCCGTGTAGTTGGTCACGATCGTGACGAGCGGAAGCGGCGACGTGGTCTGGGGATCGCCTGTGAAGTCACCGACACCAGCCGTGCTGCCCGTGAAGTTGAAGTTGGGCAAGGAGAAGGGGCCCTGAGCCGACTGGGGCATGGGCGTCGAGGCCGGAACGCCCGAGAAGAACGCCGCGCAGTTGCCCGCCGTGCCGCCGCCCGGGTCGGAGCAGTGCAGCGTGCCCGTCAGGTCGTGATCCGCCACCACGGCGAGATCCATCGTGGTGCCCGAGAGCACGCCGAGCGCACCGTTCGGACCGGGGAGCAGCGTGTTGTTGTTGTTGCCCGTCACGGTGAGCAGGCCCGCCGGCTGGCTGATCGTGTTCGAGATCGTGCCGGCGACCAGGCGACCCGCAACGAGCGGAGCGCCCGACGATGCCGCCTCGTAGCGAATGGTGAGCGTGCCGGTGATCGGATCGACGAAGATGCCGCCCGGGTTGGTGGTCGTAGCCGAGCTGCCGGCGAGGTCATACGTGACGTCCCAGTAGCCAGCATGCGCCGAGCCCGCGAGAGCGAGCGATAAGAGGGATAGAACGAGAACGCGGAACGTGGAGCGGGTGCTTTGCATGTGGAGTCTCCAGTCGATTCTGCTTCGGATTCGCACACGAGCCTCCTCTCGCACCGAGCCGATTCGGCGCGAGAGAAGCCACGCGCCCATCCTCTCACCGGAGCGGTCACCACGCATATTCAAAGTTTCGCTCGATGTGTGTCCGTTCCCCCGGAGGGTACCCATCTGCCCCATTCCGAGATCGGAAAGACCTGAGGGCGTTCTCATCCACCGGCATATCGTGTCGTCAGGGAGCGCTCAGTACCGCCAGCGGACGGTGCCGCCCCAGGTCCGCGGATCTCCGTGGATGCCGGCGTAGCCGCCGAGCACGGGGATGTCGAAGCCCGAGACCAGGTACTCCGAGCCCAGCGTGTTCCTGACCCAGAAGATCAGCTCCCACTGGTTGGTCTCCTCAGCGATGCCCGCGCGAAGGTCGAGGAGGTGCAGCGGATCCTGCTTGAGCACCGGATCGAGGTCCTGGTTCAGGTAGATGGCGGAGCGGAACGTGTAGTCGGCGTGGGCGATCCACTTGACGGGCGTCGTGCCGATCTGTCGCTCGTAGTTGAGCGAGCTGTTGATGGACCAGCGCGGTGCGTTGTCGAGGCGCTTGCCGCTCAGGTCCTGGGCGGTGGTGTCGTCGATGTACGTGATGGCGGCGGGATCGACGCCGATCCGCTGCGTGAAGGTGAAGGGCGCGAGGCCGGGCTCTCCCGGAAGAGCTGGTCGGGCCGGAATGCCCGTCCAGCTCGCTGCCCGCTCGACGATGTTGGGCACGGTGTTCTCGGCCTCGTCGAAGTCCTGGTACCTCGTCATGTTGAAGCCGATACCGCTGCGCCACGAGAGATCGTCGATCGGCAGCCAGATGATCTCCGACTCGAAGCCGTAGCTGTAGAACGAGCCCGCGTTGCGGATCGTGATGCTCGTCCCGTCGAAGCTCTGGGCCTGGAAGTCGTCGTAGTCCGTGAGATAGCCGGTCAGGTTGAAGACGAGGTCCTGGTCGAGCCAAGTGCTCCGATAGCCGGCCTCGTAGGCGAAGGCCCGCTCGTCGTCGAACTCCGGATCGACGTCCTGGGCGGTTCGCAGCTGATTGAAGCCGCCCGACTTGAAGCCGGTCGCGAAGCTGCCGTAGACCATCCAGTCGTCGCGCTGATACACGAGCTTCACGGTGCCCGAAATGTCTTCGGCCCTGCGCTCGTCCTTCTCGTCGATGTCGTCACCCGAGATCGGCGGCGCATTGAGATTCGAGTCGGAGAACTGGCGCCGATGGACGGTCTTCTTCTCGAGACTCAGCCGCAGACCGCCCGTGAGCACCCAGTGATCCAGGAACCTCGCGTTGCCCTGGCCGTACAGTGCGTAGCTGTAGGTCTTGTAGCGGTTGATGTCGTTGTTGTTGATGGGCCAGTAGCCGCGCTCGCCATCCCTGTTCTGGGTCCGAATGAAGATGTCCGCGAAGTCCTGCTCGTAGCCGATGTTTCCGTTCGTGTAGTGGTTCATGTAGAAGAAGTAGAAGCCCGACACGAAATCGAAGTGATCCCACATCGGGGAGGTGAGCCGGAGCTCGGTCGAGACCTGCTCGAGGTCCTCCGTCGTATCGGCGGCGACGGCGTTGTACTGCGAGAAGTCGCCGTCGAACTGGCTGTCCGAGAGGTACGCTCGATACGCGCTCAGCCAGTTGACGCTCCAGTCTCCCATCACGTAGTCAGCATCGGCCTGCACCCCCCAGATCGTGACGTCGTTACGCGGAGCGAGATCGACGTCGACGATGCCATCGTAGAGCTCGAAGTTTCGCAGCTCGGGCTTCGGCGTCGTCACCTCGTTCCCGTGGAATCGATCATAGGTATCACCCGGCGTGGTCTGATCGGGCGTCACCGGGTTCGTGAACCCGGACATCTTCTCGAAGTTCGGGTTCACGTTCCGATCCGGGAAGCCGACGGGTGGATCCTGGGGATTCGGCCCGCCCCACAGCAGCGAGTCGCCTTCATAGGTGATGATGTCCGGCACACAGCAATCGCTGGTCTGATTCGCGTAGTCGCCGGCGAATACGACGGACAGCTCGTCGGTGAAGTCGACGAGCCACTTGTGTCGGATGCCCCACTTCTCGAGGTCGTTGACCCGGCTGCCGTCGTAGAGGTTCTCGTCCCAACCCTCGCGAACGGTGCGGTAGAACGAGGTCCGCGTGGCCCAGCGCTCGTCGATGATGGGCACGTTCACCATCGCTCGCGCCTGCATGAAGTTGTAGTTTCCGAGCGTGCCCTCGACCAGCGAGCTGAAGTCGTAGCTCGGGTCGGCGGTATTGATGCTGATCAGCCCCGCCGCCGTGTTCTTGCCGTAGAGCGTGCCCTGGGGTCCACGCAGCACCTCGATGCCCTGGATGTCCATCAGGTCGCTCATGCTCATGCCGGCGCGCCCCTGATACACGCCATCGATGAAGAGGCCGACGCTCGGATCGATGCCGGCGTTCGTGCCGACTGACCCGATGCCGCGGATCCGGATCGACGTGCTGCGCGTGTCGGTGCCGCCGAGGATCGCCAGGTTGGGCACGAACTTCTGGATGCCTTCGAAGTCGGTGAGCCCGGTCTCCTCGACGAAGTCCGCGCCGAGCGCGGTCACCGAGACCGGCACCTCCTGGATGTTCTCTTCCCGCTTGTTTGCGGTGACCGTCATGATCTCGGCGTTCTTGTATTCGTCGGCCTCGACCGGGTCTTCGGCGGTCTCCTCGTCCTCATCGGCGACCTCGTCATCGAGGTCCTCATCGAGATCGTCGAAGTCGAACTCGTCCACGTCCGACGGCTCGGCCGCCGTCGCTTCACCGGCGGCCGACTCGGCTTCGGTGGCCGCGGCGGCCGGCTCTTCCTGGGCCTCGACCGGCATCGCGATGATCTGCGCTGCAACACCGAGCGCGACACCGAGTGAGATGACGAGTGAGTAGAGCTTGCCCCTCGAGAGGGAGGCCATGTTTTGATCCCCAGTTCGCTCGCATGCGCGGCTGCGCGGGCTCGACCGAGCCGGCATCGCGGCCACGCCCGAACGCCCAGGAGGCGGAGTCCCCATCGCTCGCCTCCGGATGCGAGATCTCGCATTACACGCGGGCCCCGCCGCGGCGTCAACAGACATGACGCAAGTCACGACCCATTTGGCCACATCCGACCCGATGTTCAGGAGATCGGACACATTGCTCGCCGGATGTGAAATGCCGCGCGCACATCGCCGAGCCGCGCGTGAGGTCGCGCTCGCGCGACGTCGTGCCCGTTCCCGCCGAGCTGGCGGGGTCGTCACCCTACGTCCGCCGTGCGATGCTGTCGCGTCCGATGCCCTCGCACCGCCCGGCGGCGCTGCGTTCACGGCTCCGCCTCTCCGCACTCGCCTGAACGGCGATCGCGGGCGTCCGTGCGCTCGCGTCGGCGCGTGACGACGACGAAGGAGAAGCGGTGACGATCGGCGAGCGTTGGACGACCGAGCGCGCACGTGCGTGGGCGGACTCGCGCGGCTGGCGCGTCGGCTGCAACTTCACGCCGAGCAGCGCCTCGAATCAGCTCGAGATGTGGCGCGCTGAGACATTCGATCTCGAGACGATCGACCGCGAGCTCGGCTGGGCGGCCAGCCTGGGCTTCACCAGCATGCGCGTCTTCCTGCACGACCTGCTCTGGGAGCACGACCGCGACGGCTTCGTCGAACGCATCGACCGCTACCTCGCCACCGCCGACGCGCACGGCATCGGCACTCTCTTCGTGTTCTTCGACGGCGTGTGGGGCCCGGCGCCGCAGTGGGGCGTGCAGCCCGAGCCGCGCCCACGCGTCCACAACTCGCGCTGGGTGCAGAGCCCGGGCAGAGCGGTGCTCGGCGACCCGGCGCGACACGACTCGCTCGCGCCCTACGTGCAGGGCGTGCTCGAGCGCTTCCGCGACGATGCGCGCATCGACGGATGGGATCTATTCAACGAGCCCGACAACCCGAACCCCGCCTACCGCGACGACGAGATGCCCCCCGACGAGAAGGCCGAGTACGCGCTCGAGCTGACCCGCCATGCCTTCGCGTGGGCCCGCGAGGCCAACCCGAGCCAGCCGCTCACGGTCGGCGTCTGGCAGCGCAGCTGGAGCGACCCCGATGCGCTCGCCGACATGGACCGCTTCTGCCTCGAGCACTCCGACGTGATCAGCTTCCACCACTACGGCGAGCTCGAGGCGCTACAGCATCGCGTCGAGGCGCTGCGCCGCTACGACCGCCCCATGTGGTGCACCGAGTGGCTCGCACGCGGCATGGGCAGCCACTTCGATCCCCATCTCGCATGGATGAAGGACGCCGGCATCGGGGCGTACAACTGGGGCTTCGTCGCGGGCCGCACCCAGACGCACTATCCGTGGGAGTCGTGGTGGAAGGATTGCGGTGACGACCCCGAGCCGTGGCATCACGAGATCCTGCGCGGCGACGGCTCGGCCTGGGACGAGGGCGAGGCGGCGTTCATCCGGCAGTGCACGGGCAAGGCCCTGTGAGAGCCCTGTGAGAGCCCCGTTATCGCTCGGCGCACGCGTCTCGCGCGCGCTCACGACTCCTCGAGGTAGCCGAGCGCGCCGAGCTGTCGCTTCGTCTCTTCGTCGAGCGCGCGGTCCTCACGGGGTGGGCGGCCGGCGCGGGCCTCGGCGCGCAGCGCCTCGAGCGCGGTCTGCATGCGCTGGGCCCGATCGCGTGTGGGCGCCTCCTGCTTCAGGGGCTTGAGTTCCTCGGGATCGTTCTCGAGGTCGAAGAGGCGCCGCTCGGCGCGCGGCCCGACCACGAGCTTGTACGGCCACTCGACGAGGCCGACGCGGTCGTGTCCGTAGAGCAGGCTCTCGAGCAGCAGCGCACGCGGCGCCCCGACGGCCGGCTCACCGCGCGCCGGGCCCGACAGCGACCGGGCCGGTCCGTCCATCCGATGTTCGATGCCGAGGGCTTCGAGGATCGTGGGGTACACGTCGACGAGCGAGACGGGCTCGTCCACTGGACCGGGCACGAGCCAGCCCGGCGCGTGCACCACGAGCGGCACGTGCACGAGCTCGCGGTGCAGCGCATGGCCGTGCTCGAAGCCACCGTGCTCGAAGAGCTCCTCGCCATGATCGGACGTCAGGATCACCAGCGCGCGCTCGTCGAGGCCGCGCGCCTCGAGCCCTTCGAGCAGCTCGCCCACCGCTGCGTCGACCAGCGCGATCTCTTCGTCGTACGCCGCATTCAGGTAACGGCGATCGGCGGGCCCCGGCGGCGGGACGAGCTCGCGAATGGGCTGGGGCTTCGTCACCGGGGTCTCGAGCCGCGTGGCGAGTCGCTTCGTGAACGAGCCCGCGAACGGAGGCGTCGCGTCATAGGGGAGGTGCGGGTCGAAGTAGTGCACCCACAGGAAGAAGGGGCGGTCGCCTCGCGCGTCGAGCCACGCGAGCGCGGCGCGCGTGACCTCGGGCCCCCGCGCCGCGTGCCCGAGCTCGCCGAAGTCGGCGAAGCCGCGCTCGAAGCCCGACCCGCCGACCAACACCTCGTTCGTGACGACGGCCCCCGTCGCGAAGCCCGCCGAAGCGAGCGTCTCGGCCAGCATCGCATGCGCGCGCGACGGCTTGGCGAACACCTTGCGGCCGTTCTCGAGCACGATCCGGCCTTCGTCGCTTCGCTTCAGCTCCCCGGCGCGATGCCGGCTCGGCCACTCGCCCGTGAACATCGAGCCCATGCTCGGCGCGGTCCACGACGAGGGCGCGAACGCGCGCTCGAAGACCACGCTGCGCGCCGCGAATGCGTCGATGTGGGGCGAGGTCGGCCGCGCGTACCCGTACACGCCGAGGTGATCGGCGCGCAGCGTGTCGACGACGATCAGCACGACCGCATCGAAGCGCGCGGCTCGAGTCGACGGCTGGCAACCGACCAGCAGAGAGAGTGCGAACGCCCCGACGAGCGCGACCCACCAGCCGCCGAGTCGCGCGCGCCCCCCGGCGATCAGGGCGTCACCACGACCTTGCCGGCGACCGACGCGTCGCGCGCGACGGCGATGGCCTCCTCGGCCCGATCGAGCGGAAACCGATGCGTGATGACGCTCGACAGGTCGACCTTCTGGAGCATGCGGACCATCTCACCGAAGTCCTCTGGATAGGCCATCGACCCGGCAAGGGTGATCTCCTTGCTCATGAGCAGGATGAAGTTGACCGGCTCGGGCTGGCGATGCAGCGCCACCACCGAGATGCGCGCGCCGGGCTTCGCCCGGCCGATCACGTCGCCGATCACCGTCGGCGCGCCGCTCGCCTCGATGTACGCATCGCTGCCCGCGCAGGGCACGACGTCCATGAAGCGCCCGGTGCCGTGCAGCTCCTCGATCGGGCCCCACACGTCACCGTCTTCGGGGTTCAAGGTGAGCGTGGCGCCGAGCTCGGCGGCCAGCTCGAGCCGCTTCGCCGAGAGGTCGACGATCGCGACGTCCTCGAAGCCCCGGTACACGAGCGTCGCGAGCGACATCAGCCCGATGGGACCGGCGCCGAAGATCGTGACCCTGTCACCGGGCGAGACGTCGGCGCGATTCACGGCCTGCATGCCGACGCCGAGCGGCTCGGCCAGCGCGGCGAGATCGGCCGGCAGATCGTCGGGGATCGGGAAGAGCACGCCGCCGGCGTCGACCCCACTCACCAGCACCTCGGGCGCGAAGGCTCCGCCGGGGCCGCCATTGCCGATGTTGTTGCCGGTCGAGATCGGGTTCACCACGACGCGCTGCCCGGGCGAGAAGCGCGTGACGCCCTCCCCCACCCGGTCGATCACGGCCGAGAACTCGTGCCCGAGATCGGTCGGCTCCGGCCGCGGGCCCGCCACGCCGCCCAGCGCGACGTAGCCGAGATCGCTGCCGCACACGCCGCACGCCTCGACCCGCAGCACCGCCTGCCCGGGCCCGGGCTCGGGCCGGTCGACCTCGTCCAGCGAGACCTTCCCCGGGCCATGGATCCGAAGCTGCAGCATGATCGCCTCCGTAACGCACGCGCGATGGGGTCGTGCCGAGCGATCATCATCGCACCGGCGCAACGAGACCGCCGCCCCCTCTGCCCTCCAGCTAGACTCGCCCGATGACCGACTTCTCACGAGACGAGATCGAAGCCGCCTATCACACGTTCGTCGCCGCCGGAGACGCCCAGGACTGGGACGCCTGGACCGACCTCCACAGCGAGGACTGCCTCTGGGTCGAGCACCACCTCGGCACCTTCCGCGGCCGCGAAGAGATCCGGGCCGCGATCAAGAACGCCATGGCCGCAGCACCGCCGATGCTCTTCCCCGTCGAGTGGCACGTGATCGAGGGCAACCGCGTCGTCTTCTATCCGTGGCAGGTCTTTCCCGATCCGAAAGGCGGCGATGCCGTCTACCGTTTCGGCTGCGTGACGATCCTCGAGTATGCGGGCAACGGCCTCTGGTCCTTCCAGGAAGACCTCTACAACCCGCACGAAGGCGAGGAGGTGGTGAAGCGCTGGCTCGCCGCCGGGGGCTCGTTGCCCGGCTGAGGGACCGTTAGTTGACGGGCTTCTCGACGCGTTCCTCGGAATCGTCCTGCTTACGATTGCGCAAGGCGCCGAGCAGCACGGTGCCGAGCCCGAGCACGATCTCGTCCGCGAAGGGCAGCATGTCGGGCACGATGAGGTCCAGCAGGAACACGGCCGCCATCGCGAAGAAGAGCTGCGGATAGCGCAGGCGCCCGGCGAAGCGGGCGATCAAGGCACCGATGGCGGCACGACCGGTCGACATGCGGAGACCATAGAGGATGCGCGGGCGGCGCTCATGGGACGCCTGTTCGGGCCGTCGCTCCGCGTGACGCGACGATGGCGACGGGCCTCAGGAACGATTCAGGTTCCCTCGGCGCGAGGTCAGTGCCCGCGGTGGTCGAGTCGTCGGTCGATCCGCGCGCCGCGGCGGTCGAGCCGCCGATCGACGCGGTCGCCACGCCGATCGAGCCGGCGGTCGATGCGGTCGCCGCGCAGGTCCAGGTGGTTCGCGCGACGATCGTGGCCGTGTTCGTGAGCGCGATCCGCGCGCCGGTCGAGCCGGGCGTCGATGCGGTCTCCGCGCCGATCGAGTCGGTGGTCGATGCGGTCACCGCGAGCGTCGAGGCGCCGCTCGATGCGATCTCCCTTCCGGTCGAAGAATTCTTCGGAGCCCGCGAGCGCGGAGCTCGAGGCCGCGGTGACGAGCAGCAAACCGGCAGAAACGAGGGCAAGACGTCGGGCGGGATTCATGGAGTGCTCCCAGTTTGA
>CAYYSY010000202.1:0-6133 GCA_964474355.1 uncultured Spirochaetaceae bacterium
GATCGTGATCTTCATCGCCCGGGCACCGGCAACAGGCTATCCTCGCGAGCGAGATCGGCCGCACAGGCCAGGGCAGCCGCGATGTGCTCTGGTTGGAGCGACGGGTTGTCGGTTGTCCGGCCCGAATATTCGAGTCGTTTGATTTCGTTAACGTTTCTCTGGCTATCGGGGCAGAAATTCCTTCTCGATTCCCATGCCTGATACTCATTCGCAATACGCCCGGACGATCACCGGTCGATCGTGCAGGCGGAGCTCGATAGTCCGCCGGCGGGGTTCAGCAGCCAAGCCACGCATCTCTGCGACATCTTCTGAGGTGAGATCGGCGGAGCGGCGATCGCCTACTCGTCGATCGGGCTGACTTCGTCCGCCAGGGGCGCCGGCCGCGACTCACCGCCGATCGAGCCCTCCTGCATGTCCCCACGCGGCCAATCCTCGGCGGCCACACCCGTCATCGCGAGCAGGGTGCACCGCGCGAGGCCGGCCTCTTCGCGCGCCTCGAGCACGGCGCGGCGCGCCGTGAAGGCGTCGTCGACCAGCCCCGCGATCTGGGACGGCCTGCCGCGCTTGCTCCTCCACCATCGGTCGGCCACCGCCTCGGCCTCGTTCGCGAGGGCGAGCAGGTCGAGGAGCCGGTCGGTGCGCGCTTCGAACGCGTGCAGGCTCTCGAGCGCGAATCGCCCCCTCAGCATCTGCTCGTCGACCTTCGCGTCGGCCTCGCTCCGCTGCTCGCGAACCAGCGCGTCGTAGCGCCGCGTGTCGGCGCGGCCGCCTCGGAACGGAATGGTGAAGGCCACCCTGGCGCCGCCGCCACTGCGCGCCGGGTCGTCGGGGCCGTCGTCGTTCTTCTCGCCGCTGCGATAGAGGTAGTTGACGTCCACGAACTTGATCCAGGGCCTGCCCCGTGAACGGGCCCGGTCCGCCATCGCCTCGTAGCGCAGCGCGCTCGCCCGGTGGATCGCGACCGATGGATGGTGTCGGGCCACCGCGTCGCGCAGCGTCGCTTCGTCGAGGACGAGGGGCGCGTCGGGTGCGACCAGCCGCGGCAGGGCCGACTCGTTCGTCACGGGGGTGCTCATGGGCTCGGGCTCGCGGCGCAGGAGGCGGACGCGCTGCTTGAGCTCGAAGCGCGTCGCATCGATTTCGTTCACCACGCCGCTGCGGCGGCCGGCGGCGTTGTGCTCGACGAGGTCGGCTTGCCGGCGCGCATAGTCGTCGAAGAGCATCTGCTCCTCGTGCCGGGACTCGGCCTCGACGGCGGGGAAGCAGCTCTCGCTCTCGAGGGTGAGCTGGGCCTCGGCGAGGCGGCTCTCGGCGATTCGCGCATCGGCCGCGTACACGCGGCGCTCGGCGCCGACCTCGCCGGGGTGTCGCAGTGGCAGTCGTGCGGTCACGCGCACGCGGTGCTCTTCGAGGAAGTCGTCGCCGACGCGCAGCTCCATCTCTTCGAGATGATGCACGCCGCGTTCGCGCTCGCGCGCTGCGTCGATGCCCGCGCGCCGCGCGCGCACTGCGGCTGCTTCTTCGTCGTTCGTGGCGTCGCGCGCCGCGGACTCTTCGTCGGGCGCAGCCGGATCCGGGGGCTCCGCCTGCGCGGGCGACGGAGCGCAGGCGAGGGCGGCGGCCGTGAGCGCAGGGAGCAGCGCGATGGCGCCGCGTCGCCGGCCCGGCGCATCCCCATCTCTGCGCTCGTGGGAGTGCATGCGGCGCCTACAGCACCACGGCCGGGAACTCGACCGTCAGCACCTGGCCGACACCGAGCGAGCACTGAGCAGGGACCGAGATGTACACGGGGGTGCCGTGTACCGAGAACCTGAACAGGCTTCGGAGCTGGCCCGGCGCCTCCTCGACCCCGGCGCCGCGGCGGCGAACCTCGACCGTGCCGTCGCAGTCGCCACCGTTGCGCACGATGCGCACGGGCATGCCTTCGGCGATGCGGCTGGGCGGCGTCTCGGCGGGGACGTAGGCGACGATCTCGGTGGCGAACTCGGGGTTCAGCGTCGCCACCGAGCTGTTCGACGCGACCGAGGCGCCCGGCGCCATCACCATGACGACGCGACCGCTGCTGCTGGCCTTGATCGTGAGCCCCTCGCGGTCCTCGAGGAGCTGATTGCGCCGGGTCTGCAGCACGGCGAGCTCTCGCGCGTAGAGCTCTTCGGTCGGGCTCTCGAGCGAGGGGCGATCGGGTGACGTGCGCATGTCGGGCTCGACCCAGCGCTGCTCCTCGACGACGAGCCTGGCCTGCGCGAGCCGCGCCTCCTGCAGCAGCTTCTCGATCTCGGTGTCGATACGTCCGAGCTCGCGATCGATGAAGTGGGGGGAGAGGTCGACGAGGGGTGCTCCGGCCTCGACGGGATCGCCCGGCTGGACGTATACGTGCGCGACGAACGAGTCGACGCGGGCCGGGTGGTCGACCTGCTGCGCGCTGGCGACGGCGTCCGCGCGAATCGAGGCCTGCATCCCGAGCTCGAGGTGCACGAGCAGTGCGGCGCTGCACGCGAAGACGACGATGCCGATCGGGCGCGCGCTGATCGCATCGAAGATGCGATCCCCGAACCGCTGCATGCTCCGCCAGATGGTGGCCATCGTCGCCATGATGCTCTCGTCTTCTCTCTTCTCGCCCTGGCTCCGTCCCCGTGTTTGCCCGATACGGTGGATGGCGGTGCCGGGTCAGTATTCTGCAGTGGCGTCCTGCAACATCAACCGCGTGTCGTGCGCATCGAGCTCGCTTCGCAGGCCGGTCAGCAATGCCTCGCGATCCGAGTCGCGAAAGAACTTCACCTGGTAGACGTGCTCGACCAGGTCGCCATCGCCCAGGTCCGACGTGCTCAGCAGGTGCCGGCGCCGGCAGTGGCGATGCAGGAGCTTCGTGAGCGCGGGGGCGTCGCCCTCACCGGCGGCGAGCCTGAAGCGAAGGACACCGTCGAAGCGGCTGCGGCTGCCGAAGGGCCCGATCGAGAGGTAGAGCGCCACCAGGCAGAACACGGCCGCGCCGAGCCCCGCCTCGAGCATCGCGCCCACGCCGCATGCCACGCCGACGCAGGCCGAGCCCATGACGAACACGAGATCACGCGGCGTCTTGAGATCGGTGCGGAAGCGGATCATCGACAGGATGCCGAAGAGCCCGAGCCCAGCGAGCAGCGAGAACTGCATCGAGAGCACGAGGATCGACGCGCTGATGGCCACGAGCACGAGCGTGTGGCTGAAGCCGCGCGAGTACGAGAGGCCGAGGTAGGTGCGCTCGTAGGTCCACGCGAGCAGCTGGCCGAACACGAACGCACCCACGAGGGCCGTGAGCGGGCGTACCCAGCTTCCGCTCGCGAAGAGCAGGTCGCCCTGCATGATCAGCTCTTCGTAGCTCACGCCATCACCCGAGCGGAGCGCCGCATGAGGCCGTCGAAGCCCCGCTCGCGGTCGGTGAGGTCGATGCCGATCGAGTACTTCGAGAACGACGTCCGGCGCAGCCGGTGCCGCTGGATCAGGTCGATCACCCAGCCCGGCACGACGCAGTGGCACTTGATCTCGAGGACGACGTGCGCGCCGCCCGTCTCGGGTCGCCAGTGCTCGTCGAAGGCAGCCCAGCGATCGTGCCCCGAGTCGAGCGCCCAGGTCGAGGCGCGCTGGGCCTCGATGTGGCGATCGAAGGTGATGCGGGCGTAGTCGTCGACCTCGCTCACGTACGCCTCGCGCAGGTAGCGGACGCGCAGGCTCGGCTCGGCACCATGGCTGAGCGCGAGGGACGCGAAGGCGTCTGCGGATCGTCGGGTATCGGAGTCCTCGGCCGGGCCCAGGGGATCGCCGTGCGCGACGCCCTCGACCCGCTTGCGATCGATTCGCGCGCGACACTTGTCGATCACGTCCGAGCTGCGGCGCTTGATCTCGAGCACCGCGGCCGAGGCCGCGTCGTAGGTGCGGACGCGCAGCTTCACGCGCTCCGCGTCGCCGCGCTCCTTGGCGCGGTGGAACGCGAGCCCGGGGCTGTCCAGATAGAGGGACGTGATCGGGTAGCCGACGTGGCCAGCGGCACGCGCTGCCTCGAAGTGGCGGTCGGGCCGGCAATAGGGCGCGATGTCGGTTCGAATGCGAGCGGCGGTCCGCTCGTCCACCAGGTATTTCAGCTCCAGGCGCTCGAGCCTGGCGTCGAAGCCACTCATCAGCGTGTCGGGTCCCGAAATCAGCCGGCGAGACCAGCGCGCCCCCGCCGAATCGGCTCGGTCGGGGGCTGCATTCGCTCGTCACACGACTGTCACCCTACGCGCATCATGTTGAAATTGCAACAGAATCGGCGCGTGGGACGAGTACCCAGCGCCAAATCACAGGGCCGAGAGGGGTACCGGGGCCGACGGCGGCCCCATGGGGGCACACGTCGGTTCGGCTTGGGGCGCGGCGGCCGCCGCTGGCTCGGGCGGTCTAGTCCTCGAACTTCGGCGGCCGCTTCTCGAGGTTCGAGCGCACGGCCTCGATCTGGTTCGGCTTGCCGATGAGGCCCACCTGCAGCTCGGCCTCGAGCGCGAGGCCGCCGGCCACGTCCATGTTCCGGGTCTCGTTCAGCAGCCGCTTGTCGGCGCGAATGGCCGACGGCGACTTCGAGGCGATGGTCGCGGCGAGCTCGAGCGCGTCGTCGAGCGGGCGCTCGGACACGCGGGTCGCCAGGCCGAGCTCGACCGCCTCGGGGCCCTCGACGATGCGGCCCGTGTAGGTGAGGTCCTTGGCGACGTCGAGGCGGACCAGGTTCCGCAGCGTCTGCGTGGCGGACATGTCGGGCACGAGCCCCCACTTGATCTCCATCACCGACATGCGGGCGTCGGGCGCCACGATGCGGATGTCGGCGCCGAGCGCGATCTGGAGCCCCCCGCCGTAGGCCACGCCGTGCACCGCTGCGATCACGGGCTGCGGGATCTCCTGCCAGATCCACGCGGGCGTCTGGGCGGTGTTGGCGGGCGAGTCATCGAGGGTCTGGAGCAGATTCAGGCCGGGCTTCTTCTTGCCGTCATCCACCTCGCTGCTCTCGGCCTTCGCGTCGCCGGCCTGGCCCATCGCGGCGAAGTTGCTGAAGTCGAGGCCAGCGCAGAAGGCGCGACCTTCGCCCGAGAGCACCACTGCGCGCACGTTGTCGTCGGCGGCGAGCTGGCGGCCGGTCTCGGCCAGCGCCCGGAACATGTCGCTGTCGATGGCGTTCATCTTGTCGGGGCGCGCCAGGCGGACGTCGGCGACGCCGTCCTGGATCGAGACGCGGACACGGTCGGACATGGGGACTCCTCGGGATGTGGATCACGCGGGGCGATCGGGTCGGCTTGGGCCGGCTGGCGGCGTCGCCGAGCGGGCAGGCGAGGGAGCATACAGGACCCCGCAGAGCCGATCCGGAGCCCCGACCGCACCCCTCCTCAATCTCCGCCGGGGCTCGGCCGATGAGGGGGCCATGGATTCTGCACGACCGTTGCGCCCTTCCGAGTCGACCGAAGCCCATTGGCCCGCCCACGGCGCGCTTCCGACCCTGCCCGAAGTGTGCAGCGAGGTCGAAACCTGCTTCGATCGTCACGGCGCCCTCGGCGTACTCGTCATCGACGCGAGCTCCCTCGACTCGGTGGAGCGCAGCTACGGCGACCGGGCCCGGCTCGAGGTGCTGCATGCGCTCGCGGCGCTGGTGCACGGCACCCGCGAGGACCGGCTCGAGTCCGACGATCTCGTGGTGCTCGGCGAGATGGGCCGAAACGAGGTGATCGTGCTCTTCTTCCGGGAGCCGACGAGCGCCGCGTTCTATCGCACGGCCATGCCCGGCTTCGATCAGACCCTGCGCCGACGGCTCGAGGAGCGCGGCGGCAAGGACTTCTATCCGTATCTCCGCAGCGCGCCGCAGCTCTGGACCGGCTCTTCCGTCGGGATCCGCAACCCGCAGTACAGCGTGCCGACCCAGCTGCGCCTGCTCGTCGAAGAGGCTCGCGCCGACGCGGACCTGGCCCGCCGGCTCGCCGCACGCGAAGGCCGCCAGGAGCTCAGCGAGCTGATCCTCGACCACGGCATCTACTCGGTCTACGAGCCCATCGTCGACGTCGGGACGCGCACCGTCTTCGGCTACGAGGCGCTCGCGCGCGGCCCTCAGGGCTCGCCGTTCCACTCGCCCATGGCGCTCTTCGGC
>CAYYSY010000203.1:0-4591 GCA_964474355.1 uncultured Spirochaetaceae bacterium
GCGAGGTCGACGGCGTTCGAGCCCGACCCGTCGCCGACGCCGAAGAAGCGCTCGATCACGTAGGTCGCGCCCGGCAGCACCTCGGTGCCGCTGTCGACCCCGAGCAGCGCGGGGAGCACATCCTTGTCGTGCAGGATCACGGTCACGCCACTGATGACCACGTAGCTGCCGGTCGACACCGGGAGGCTGGTGTACGCGTAGTCGACGCCCCGCGCCTCGTCGAAGCCGTAGAAGCCCAGCGCGCCCATGTCACCCGTGAGCGCCGGGCCCACACCGACGTTGGGCGTGCCGAGGGTGTCGAGCTCGCCGGACGAGTTCATCCAGTCGCCCGAGAGCAGGGTGATCGTCTCCGGGCTCCCGGTCTGGTCGGAGACGTTGACGAACGTGGTGGTCATCGCGACGTGGCGGTCGGCGATGCCGATGGAGTACTCGGTGCAGCCCTCGACCGGCTGATCATTGTCGTTCAGCTCGGCCGGGAAGGGAAACCCGTTGTCGACCACCTGGCTCGACGGGTTCACGAAGTCGAGTAGATCGTCCGGACCGCAAGCGCGGACGACGGCCGGCTGCCCGTCCCCGCCGTCGTTCACGACGAAGACGTCCTGCGCGTTCACGACCGTCTCGACGTTCACCATGTTCTGGACCTCGAGGAAGTTGTCGAGGCCCGGCCGGCCGATGAGCTCGGCGTCGATCAGGTTGCCGCCGTACTGGCCGACGCTGTAGAGGTCGCGCTGGCCGCCCGCCTGCACGGCGAAGCGCGCGAAGCAGCTCTCGAGCATGAAGTCGCCGATGCGGTTGTGGGCGAGGGGGCCGGTGATGAGCTGGGACTCGTCGTCGATTTCGTAGGCGCGGGCGGTCCTCGTCCATTCGAAGCTCACATCGTCGGTCAGCTCCGACGAGTCACTCGCCCGGACGACCCTCACCTCGAGATCGTTCGTCCCGAACGAGAGGACCTCAGCATCGAGCTCGGCCTCGTAGCG
This sequence comes from uncultured Spirochaetaceae bacterium, assembly GCA_964474355.1. Classification (GTDB taxonomy): domain Bacteria; phylum Myxococcota_A; class UBA9160; order UBA9160; family UBA4427; genus CAYYSY01. The sequence continues at coordinate 978 of CAYYSY010000203.1, forward strand.
GCCGTTTCCGGTCTCGACGATCGCAACGTCGATGAGCGCGCCACCGAGTCGGATCTCCGGTGCGCCTTCGATTTCGTCGCCATACGAGAATCGCACCGTCACCGAGCAGTCGGCAATGGACTCGCCCTCGTCGGGCGACTTCACGCGGAGGCTCGCGTCGTCGTCGTCCTTGCAGCCCACGAGGGCCGCGAGTAGCGTGAGTACGAGGAGGACGCCAAAAAGGCGACGATGTCGCATGGGTGTGATCTCCTGGACCGGGCGATGGGAGCGGGGCCCGACCTCAGTCTACGAGGCCGTACCGATCCGGATCAAGCAGAGCGTGACGCGGACGCACAGGGCCCGCCTCGCGTTCAGAAGTCGTCGATCATCGCGGGTGCAGGCCCGGCGAACGCCGCTTCGAGGATCGTCCAGTCTCGGGCCGGGTCGCCGCCTTCGAGCCGGCCCGCCCTCGCCAGCGCCGCGCACGAGGTGTGGCCGCTGTAGAGTGCGGACAACGCGCCGACGTCGAGCTCGATCGCGTGCTCGGCGGCCTCGCGCGTGACCTTCGCCTCGCCGTCGTCGAGCGAGAGCACGAACTCATCCTCGTTTTCGTCGACCAGCGCGTCGCGTACGCGCAGGGCGACGCGACCCGATAGGCCGCGGGGACCGCCCCGTGCTTCGAGTGCGGCCGGGACGTCGAGCAGCCGCAGCATCCAGCGCATCTGGATGAAGATCGAAGGCTTCAGCTCGGGGACGAGCCACGCAGCCGGGTCGTCGAGCCAGCCGCGATACCGGGCCTGATGCGCCACCGAAGAAGAAGACGCCATCACCCAGAGCAGCGCGGCCAGCGACGCCTGGTCGGCGGCGAAGAGCTCGCGGACGTCGAGGTCGTAGTCCTCGGGCGTGCCCGGGAGCGGTGCGTGCCGGTAGAAGAGCGCGCCATCGACCTCGCCCTGCTCGTCGAGGGACACGAAGGCGTGGAGGTCGTCGAAGCGGCGGCGGTAGATCGGCACCGCCCAGTCGCCGCGATCGATGGCGCCCGGGCGCTCGGCGGCGAGCTTCACGCGCAGCGCCTCGACCGCCTCGAGGTCGTCGGGCGTCGCACGCCGCACGCGTCCCCGCTCGGGCCTCGGCACCTCGCGCAGACGTGCGACGGGCACCGAGTACATCGTCCAGTGCCCGGCGAACTCGAAGCCGAGCGATCGGTAGAGTGCCGGCGTGGCGGGATAGAGCGCGGCGATCGGAAGACCTTCGCCGCGCATGCGCTCGATCAGGAAAGCCATGATCCGCGAGGCGAGCCCGCGGCCCCGGGCCTCCGGCGAGACGGCGACGCTCGACACGCCCCCCATCGGCACGCGCCGCCCGCCGAAGAACTGGCCGAATCGGTGGAACTCGCAGATCGCGACGAGGGTGTCGCCGTCGAACGCGCCGACGAATCGATCCGCGCCTTCGGAATCGCGGGCGGTCTCGTGCTGCTTCGGGTCGACGTTGAAGATCTGCTGGTCGAGGGTCCAGGCGGCCGGCAGGTCGTCGGGCGTGAGCGTACGAATCGTCTCCAACGCGGGTCTCCCGGGCGCGCCCGGTGTGCGCCGGCCTGCCCCGGTCGCCCACCGCACGCGCGAGTTCCCGATGGAACGATGGGCGCGCGCCGATGTCAAATGAAGGGCGCCGGCCCTGCGATCGTGGGCTCAGAACGCGTACTGGATGCCCGTCATGATCTGCCAGCTCACCCCGAGCTGAGGGCCATCGAGGCTTTGATACGCGGGCAGACCGCCTTCGAGCGCGAGCCGGAGGCCCTTCATCACGTCGAAGGCGTCGCCGAGATCTGCGGGCAACAAGTCGATGCCGAAGAGCGCGTCGAGTCGCCGCCCGGCCCGCAGGCTCGGATCGGCCGTGGGCACCATCATCGGGTTGAGATCGGGGTCGGCGCCTTCGATGTCGAAGTTCTGATGCCACGCGAGCCTGAAGCTCACGCTCACCGGATCGATGATGTGGTAGGCGCCCCAGCCGGTGATCTCGTATCGATGTCCCAGGCGGTAGTCGCGATCGTTCTCGCCGAGGCGGATGACGGCCGATGCCTGGCCGCCCCAGGTCCAGTCTGCCCGGTGCCCCGTATAGGTCGTGCCGACAATCAGGTCGAAGGTGCCGGAGCCGATCTGCATCGGGTAGGGCAGCTGCGTGTCGGGAACCATCGGCGCAGGCAGATCGTCCGTTTCGTCGATCGATCCGGTCGGCGAGCTGAACCCGAGCTGGACGTGGACGCCGTGGTGGTCGTTCTTCCACGCCTGTACGAGTGCCGAGAGCTTCAGGTCGCCGACTCCCTGCGACTCCGTCGTGAAGGGATCGGCCATTCGCACGTGATCCATCGACTTCGTGATGAACGGGATCATCGCCATGACGGTGAGCCAGTCGGTGGGGGCGTACATGAGCCCGAACATATGCATGTCCATGTCCATCGACTCGGGCGCGACCACGTAGTCGGCGAGGATCTCGGCAGTCGAGACCTCGCTCGTGCCGTCGTAGTTCTGGTTCATCTCCATGTGCATGTAGCGGTACGAGGCCATCCACTCGCCCTTGGGATGGATGTGGTCACCCATGACGCCGATCGGCGCATGGCCCTTCGCGTGCCCCGCATGCTCACCGTGCGCCTCGTGTCGTTCGGGGTCGTCCGGTCGAGCTTCGGGCGGGTGGTGGTGCTCGTGTCCGGCATGGGGATCGGCTGCGTGTGCGGGCGCGCCTCCCTGTGCGAGTGCAAGCGCGCCGAGCAGCACGAGCAGACGGCGCGCGGTGCACCACTGGCGTTCGATTCGGGATCGCATTCGTTCTCCAGACTCGCGACCACGTTGCGGGCGCAAACGGGGTCGCATCGCTCGATGAGAGGACGCACGGCCGCGTAGGCCGCGCGACTTCGCGGATCGTCAGACGAGCGAGGCGTGTCTTGGAACGGGATCGGGAAGAGCGGGCGAGACCAGGGGCGCAGCCGCGATCCGCTGGTGGAACGGAACGACCGGCGCCCTCCCGGATCGTGCGAGCAATGCAGCGGGCGGTACACCCGAGCCGACTCGCACCGTGGACGAGCCGCCCATCGGCGCACGCTGATCGCAGCCACAAGGACAAGCAGGCAACAGAAAGAGCAGCGCCCCATCGATCGCGGGCCGCGGGGTCACGCGCATTTCGCCGACATCATGGCAGGGTGGCCCCGACGCGTCCGCCGCCACCGCAGGTGCGACCACATCGGCATGCTGAGCGTCGTGCGTAGCACGCGCGAGTTGAAGCAGCCCCTCCGCCTCACCCACGGACATCAAGACCCGCCCGCCCGGCGAGTCATCCGAGCGAGGCGCACACGGCAACGCCCCCACCCACAAATGAGCAAAGACGACGAAGACCGCGATGAGACGAAAGAACACCAACATGCAGCCGCAGATCCTACCCGACCCTGCTCGCTCCTACGCAGCCAGAACCCGCAGCAAAAACGCCCCGCACCATCCCCACCGCCAGGAGCGAAGCACCGTGGCGTGCCCCACCCGGCCGCCCCCCCCCGATCCGAGGCCTCCCGAACCACCCCGCACCCGGCGTGTGGCCGCCCCGGCCCGCGGTGCAGCGAAGTAGAGCGCAGCAGAGAACGCCGGCTGAGT
>CAYYSY010000204.1:0-10310 GCA_964474355.1 uncultured Spirochaetaceae bacterium
GCCTCTGCGCGCACCGGGTGCGTCTTCCGTCGCCGCTTCGCCTCTGCGCGCACCGGGTGAGGAAATCTTCGTGCTCTGCTCCGACCCGGGCGAGCTGCGCTGGCCCGACGCCGGCCCGGGCCGGGTCGTCCCCCTCACGCGCTCGGGCCCGAGTCTCGTCTTCGACGGCGACGACACCCTCGCCCGCGCGCGATTCGAACGCGCAGCCGGCGAGCGCGTGGCGCGCGTCGCGCATGCGGTGCGCGCTCGGGGCGACGACTTCGTGCACTTCCGCACCGACCACGACCCGCTCCGCCTCTGGCTTCGCTTCTTCCGCAGCCGGGCGGGCGGTTCGAGGAGTGCGTGATGAGACGATGCGTCGTGGACGGGCGGCGCCGAGCATGGGGAGCATCGCTCCGAATCGCCTTCGCCCGGATTCCGCTCGTACTCGCGCTGATCGTCACCGCCGTGCTCCAGGGCGCCTGTCGCGAGCCCGAGCCCATGCCTCTCGACCCGTCGGCGACCTGGCTCGTCGCCTCGCCGCCGACCGCAGCGGGCAGCCCGTTCGAGATCGTGCTCTTCGTCCGCGCGCCGACGGGGCATCGCGTCCACGCGTACGAGCTGCCCGTGCTCGACGGCATCGACGTGGTCGAGCGGCGCATCCTGCCGGCGTCGGCGGAGGGCGCGCTGGCGGTGCACCGAGAGGCCCTGCTCGTGCGCACACGCGGCGCGGGGCTCCATCGGTGGCCCGAAGGCCGGGTGCGGGTGATGGACGACGCCGGCGAGACCTACGAGCTCACGCTCGAGGCCATCGAGCTCGAGGTGCCTTCGGTGCTGGGCGAGGGCGCGCCCCCGCGCCGACCACGCGGCTATCGCGATCCGCCGCCCGAGCCGATGCCGGCGCCCTTCGCGTGGGGCTTCGGCGCAGGTGCTCTGGCGATGGGCGCGATCGCGCTGCTGCTCGTCCGCCGCGAGCGGCGACGGCGAGTGGATGCGGAGCCCGGGATTCGAGGTCCGGGCGCACCCGCGCGCAGATTCTTCGGCGGCGCGGGGCGGCTGCGAGGCCAGCTCGCCGAAGCCCGGGCGCTGGCCTCGACGGATGCCGACGGCGCCGCGGCTGGCGCCGCGCTCGCGCTCCGCCACTGGGCCGCCGACCGCTTCCTCGTCTCGACCCACGCGCGCTCGGTCGAGGAGCTGCGCCACGCGCGGCCCGATCGCGCGAGCGCCCCGGACTGGCGGGCCTGGCTCGATTGCCTCGAGGCGATCGAACGCGCGCGCTTCGGCGCGGGCGACGCCGCTGAGAAGGCCCGCGCCGTCGCGCGGGAGATCGACGCAGCGGAGGCCTTCGTCGATGCGATCGACGGCCTGGGGCCCGAGGCGAGAGGCGTGCCGCCTGCGGACCGCCCGCGATGAGCCCGTTCGACGCTTCGGCCTGGAGCAGCTTCGCGCCCGACGCCCTCGCGCACCCGGAGCGCGGGCTGCTGCTGCTCACGATCGCGGCGGTCGGCGTCGCCGCATGGCTGCGAAGCGGGGGCGGGGCGGTCCCGCATCCGGCCTGGCACGAGCTGCGCGCGGCCGGCGCGCGCGCGGCCTGGCCAGGCCGCGTTCTGCGCGGTGGCGTGCGCTTCGCGGTGCTCGCACTCCTTGCCTGGGCCATTGCCGAGCCCGTGGCACTGCGACCGAGCCCGCCGCAGATCGGCCGCGGCCTCGACATCCTCCTCGCGCTCGACACCTCCGGCAGCATGCGCGCGCTCGATACCCAACCCGGCACGGCGCTCGCCGGCGAAACGCAGGCCGAGGACCAGCCCGGCACCCGCACGCGCCTCGACCTCGCCGTCGAGGCCGTCCGACGCTTCGCCCGCACGCGAGTCGAGGAGGGCGACCGCGTGGGGCTCGTGGTCTTCGGCGATCACGCCTTCACGCAGTGTCCGCTCACCGGCGATGGCCGAGTGCTCGACGCGGCGCTCGAGGGCGTGCGCTCAGAGATGGCGGGGCGCCGCACGGCGCTCGGCGATGCGCTCGCGCTCTCGGTCAAGCGGCTCGGCGCTGCAGCGAGCGCCGCCGAGGCCGGTCGCGTCGTCGTGCTGCTGACCGACGGCCGGAGCACCGCGGGCGAGATCCCGATCGGCATCGCCACCGACCTCGCCCGCGCCCATCGCGTACGCGTGCACACGGTCGGCATCGGTTCGGACCACGAGCAGGTCGCGGTCGCCGCCGGACCGGCTGGGCGAGTGCGCCTCGAGCGGCACGCGCCCGACTTCGAGGTGCTGGCCCAGGTCGCCGCCGACACCGGCGGACGTTTCCACCGTGCCCGCCGCTCGCCGGACCTCGCCGCCGTGTATCACGAGATCGACACGCTCGAGCGCGTCGAACGCCCCGAGCCCCGGCCACCCCACGAGCAGCCGCGTGCCGAGCCCGCGCTCGCGCTGGCGTTGCTGCTCCTGGCCGGCGACGTCGGCTTCGGGCGCCTGCGACGGCGGGCGCTGCCATGATCGCGCGCCTCTTCGAGTCGCCCGACGGGCTGCACTGGCTTGGCCTCGGGCTCCTCGCCCTCTTCGGTGCGCTCGCCATCACCGCATGGGGTCACGAACGCAGGCGCCAGCGCTGGCTCGGCGAGGGCAGCGGGCTCGCGTCGGTCCTGCCCGACACCGCGCTGCTCCTCACCGCGGCCTGCATCGGCATCGCGCTGTGCGGCCCGCTGCTCGGCGAGCGCCGGGTGCGGGTCGACGACGCGGGGATGGACGTGGTGCTGCTCGTCGACGCGTCGCGCAGCATGGACGCGCGCGACACGCCACCGAGCCGGCTGCGCCGGGCGCGCGAGACGGGCACCGCCCTGATCGACGCGCTCGCGCCCGGCGACCGTGTGGCGCTCGTCGCATTCGGCGGCAGTGGCAGACGGCTCGCACCGCTGACACCAGACCGCGACGTCCTCGCGCGGCTGCTCGAGCGGGTCGACTCGCGCACCGCCCTGCCCCACGGCTCGAGCCTGCAGGCCGGGCTCGCCACCGCACTCGAGACATTCGAGCTCGACGCGGCGCGCCGCCGCGCGATCGTGCTGCTGAGCGACGGCGAGCTGCCAGCCGCCGGTCCTGCCGAGCTCGCGGCGCTCACCGCGCGGCACGGCGTGCACGTCTTTGCCGCGCTCTTCGGACACGACGTCGGCGCGACGATCCTCGACCACGGCGTGCCCTTGATCGGCCCCAACGGAGAGCCCGCGTTGACTCGACGCGAAACGGTGCAGGTCGAGGCGCTCGCCGGGGCGACCGGCGGAAGGATCTTTCTCGCCGATCGCTGGGGGCGGGTGCCTGCGGGCGAGCTCGTCGCTGCGGTGCGCGGCGAGCTCGGTGACGTCGACGGTGCGGGCGGAGGGGATGATGCGGCGGTCTTCGAGATGCGGCGCGTGCCGACCACCCTCCCCTTCGCGCTCGCCGCCTTCGTGCTGCTGCTCGTCGAAGCGCCGCTGCGCGATCGGCTGGCGGCGCAGCGACGCGCGACGCGCGAGCGCCCCGAAGAGACCGCGCGCGAATCGGCGCGCGCGCCGCGGCCGGGCCACTCGACCCGACGCCGCGTCGCCGCGCGCGTCGCCGGCGCCGCGCTGCTCGCGGGTCTCGGTGCCTCGGCGCCGGGCAGCGGCGACACGCGCGGCATCGATGGCATCGCCGCCGAGCTGCTGCGCGCAGGGTCACGCGCCGTAGCACGCGGGGACGACGACGCGGCATTCGACGCGTTCCGCGCAGCGGCGGCGACGGCCCTCCGCCCGGACGTCGCTGGCACCGCGCACTATCAGCTCGGCGTCTGGCACCTGAAGCACGAAGACCCCCTCGCCGCGCGCGACGCCTTTCTCGAGAGCCTGCGCCTCGACCCCCTCGAGATCGACGCGGTGTTCAACCTCGAGTGGAGCCTGCTCGCGATCGAGGCGCGACGCGAGGCGGAGGACGACGCCCGGCCGCCGCTGCTGCCCCGCCCGCCCGACGAGGCGGAGGACGAGAGCGTGCGCGACGAGACTTCGACCGAGGACGAGCCGAAGGACGAGGCCGATCGCTCGCCCGAGCACCCGCGCACACACGCTCCCGAGCACCGCTCCTCGGGCCTGGTGCAGCCGCGAACCGAAGGCATCCCGACGACCGGGCCCAACCGCGACGCCGGGGCCTCGGGGCGTCCGCTCCCGGACGACGAGACGCTCTCGTGGTGGCTGGATCTGGTCGAAGACGACCCCGGCCGCGCCCAGCAACCCGATCGTGCGCGCGGCCGCGGCCCCAAGCGCGGCGGACCACCGTGGTGACCCTTTCCCGCCGGACAGCAGCCCGCGTCGTCATCATCTCGTTCGTCGTCGCGGCATGGATCGCGTCGATCACCACGGCGGCCGGTGCGTGCGAAGCGCGCATCGAGCTCGATCCCGCGCACGCATGGGTCGGCGAGCAGGTGATCCACGAGATCATCGTGACCGGCGTCGCACGCGACGCCACGATCGAGTGGCTCCAGCCGCCGAGCTTCCCGGACGTCCGGGCGGGCATCTTGCCGCCCCCGCCTACCACCACCGACTCGCCTCCGGGCGCTCGGCGACAACGACGCGCGCTCTTCGCGGCGCGTCCGGGCGAGCTCGTGCTTCCGCCGACCCCCTACCGATGCGTTCCGGCGAGCGGCGGACCGCCGGTCGATCGCATGACGCCCCCCACGGTGCTGGTCGCGAAGGCGCCCCCCAGCGAAGGCCGGCCCGCGTCGTGGCGCGGGCTGGTCGGGCCCGTGCGCGTGCAGCTCGAGGCCTCGAGGCCCCGCCCGAAGGTGGGCGAGACCGTGGAGCTCGTCCTCACCATCGCCGGGCCTGGCCTCGTGCGGACGGCGGCCTTCGAGTGGCCGACGAGCGAGCTGGAAGCGCAGCCCCCTCGGCCCGAGCTCTTCACCACGCCCTCGAAGTACCGGGAGCTGAAAGGGAAGCGCCTGACGACGCGGCGGATCGAGACGCTCGAGGTCGTGCCACACGCACCCGGCGCGCTGGCGGTGCCTCCGATCGACGTCTCCTATTGGGATCCGGCCGCGGAGCAGTACGCGAAGGTGTCGACGCTTCGAATCTCGGTCCCGGTCGGCCCGGCCGAGCCGGCCGCAGCGAGCGGCGAGAGCGCAGTCGCGCAGGCCGCTTCGGCCCGCGAGGCCGATCGTGATGGCGCGATCGGCCCGAACGGTCGAATCGCGCTCGCCCTCGCGGTCAGCGTCGCGCTCGTTGTGATGTGGTGGCGGATGCGTTCGCGCGGCCCGCTCTGACTCGCGCCGCGATCGCGGAATCAGACGAAGCGATCGGTCCCGGACACGGCCGTGCTGCTGCCGCCGCTGCGCTGATACTCGGGGTCCAGCAGCCCGTCGATCCGGTCGGTGACGAGCGCGGCCACGCCCTCGAACTCGCGGCGATGCTTGTGCTCGGCCTCGGCCGTGAACGGCGCGAACGACTCTTCGATGTGGAACTCGGCGAGCTCCTCGTACGGAATCGGCTCGCCGAAGCGGTAGACGACCTTGCCCTTCTTCGCCCAGGGCGAGCTCCCGGGATAGATCTTGTCGCAGCCGTTGCAGCCCACGGGCACGATCGGGTGCTTGAGGTGCAGCGCCATCTGCGAGATGCCGACGTGCGCCGGCAGCAGCCGGATCGAGCGTGTGCCCTGCGGAAAGATCAGGATGTCGAGGCCCTTGCCGCTCGTCTCCTCGTTCAGCTCGACGAAGCGGCGCATGAAGAGACCGAAGACCTCGTTCACGTGGGCAGCGAAGTCGTTCTTGCCCGGATCGAAGGGATGGCCGAGCACGTTGCGCGGTTCTTCGAGCAGCGCCTTGGGCAGGGCGTCGAAGTCGGGCAGCGCCTCGGCGTTCGGGCCGAGCGACGTGCCGTCGACCCAGCGTCGCAGGGCGTCGTACTCGTCGGTGGTCGGCACGCGCCCCACCGCCGCCTCGAACTCCTTCGTGATGATGTAGCCGCGCGACACGGTCGGGAGCTGGTTGGTCTTCTCCATGAACTGACCGACGAAGCCGTGCTCGTAGTACTTGCCCTTCACCCACGTCGCCATGTAGCGGCGCCGCAGTGTCCAGAAGTGATGAAGGAAGGGGAAGTAGTTGTACCGGTCGGTGTGGTTCATCGCGAAGATGACCTTCTCGTCCGGGACACGCTCGAGATGCTCGAACTCGATCTCGACGCCGGGGAAGAAGTCGTAGTTCACGGCGATGAGCCAGGCGGTGAGATTCTGGAAGAAGGGCTTCTCCGTGAGGCGGATCCGGTTGATGCGCGGCAGGTCGAGCATTCAGGGCCACTCCTTCGCGGCGCCGTTTCGAGAACGCCTGGAAGCCTGGCGGCAGTCTAACGGCATCCGTCGACGATGCGCACGCCGGCGACGCACTCCGGCGCGACGCGAATGCGGGCCGCGATCGGCTCAGCTGCTCTCCCGCACCAGGCCGAGACCGGGATGGCCCGGCCATGCGCCCCGCGCGCGTTCCGCGTGGTTTTCGACGAGCGCTTCGAGCCCGGCGGCATCCTCGACGCGCGCGAGGGCGCTGCCATCGGGATCGAGCGACGCGAGCGAGTTGCCTTCGAGCCAGCACACCTCGAGATCGGCGAGCGCCTGCAGCGGGTCGGTGATGCCCGCGTCGACCGCGGCGCGGAGCGCGGGCAGCACCGAGGCGCGCCGGTAGCGGGCGCAGGTCGTGTGAGCGCCGTGGGCGTCTCGGGGCAGCGCGGCGTCGGCGTCGGGTAGTCCGGCGAGCCCGATCAGCAGGTCGGGCGTCAGCAGGGGCCGATCGGCGGACGACACCAGCGCGTGGTCGCCCGATGCGGCCTCGAGACCCGCTGCGAGCAGGACCGCGTCGCTCGCGCCTTCGGCGGCGACCGACACGACCTCGGCGCAGACCTCGCCAAGTAGCGCCGCCGCCCGCTCGGCCAGCGTGTGCGCGCCGACGCTCAGGCCGGCTTCGCCCCTGCGACACAGCACCACGCCGGTCGTGTGACCGAGTCGGCTGTCGGCTTTCGAGGGGCGCGCAGCTTCGCTCACGCGTCGAATCCGCGGTCGTCGCGCGAGAGGGCGCGCTAGTCGATCACCTGCACCGTCACCCGCTCCCCCGCCTCGAGCCGAGTCGCCTCGGCGGGAAACACGAGCAGGCCCTGGGCGTCGCTCATCGAACGCATGACGCCCGAGCTCTGGTTGCCGGTGCTGATCGCCCGGAACCCGTCGCCGTCGCGCTCGAGCCGCACGCGCACGAAGTGCGCGCGTCCGGGCTTCTTGTCGAGCGAGGCGTCGAGCACCGCTTCGACGGTCGGGCGGTGCAGCCGCGACTCGCCCTGCATCTTGAGCAGGACCGGGCGCACGAACTGCTCGAAGGTGACCGACGCCGAGACCGGGTTGCCCGGCAGGCCGAAGACCAGGGGACCGGGTCGGCCGTCCCCCGCGCTGGCGAAGCGGCCGAAGGCCACCGGGTAGCCCGGCTTCATCTTGATGCCCCAGAACTCGAGCGTGCAGCCGAGCGCCTCGAGCACCGCGCGCACGTGATCGTGATCGCCGACCGACACGCCGGCGCTGCTCACGATGAGATCGGCGTGCAGCCCTGCGCGGAGACGCGCCTCGATGTGAGCGGGGTCGTCACGCGCGATCCCGAGGTAGAGCGGGTCGGCGCCGACCTCGCGCGCCTGGGCGGCGAGGGTGTAGGAGTTGGACGAGACGATGCGCCCCCCGGCCACGTCGCCGTCGGGCTCGACGAGCTCGTCGCCCCCGGAGAGCAGCGCGAGCTTCGGGCGCCTGTGGACGGCGACCACCGAGCGGCCGAGCGACGCGAGAACACCGATCTGCGCCGGCCCGACGCGCTGCCCCTCGTCGAGGACGCGGTCGCCGATCTTCAGATCCTCGCCCGCGCGACGGATGTGGTCGCCGGCCGGCGCCGGAGCGCCGAACACGACGCCGCCTTCGTCGGCCTCCACCACCTCCTGCATCACGACGGCATCGGCGCCGGGCGGAACCGGGGCGCCGGTGAAGATGCGGGCGGCCTCGCCCGAGCCGAGCTCGCGGGGGGCAGCGGCGCCCGCCGGCACCTCGTAGGCCAGGCGGAGGCGCACCTCGCCGCTCGGTCCCGCGCCGGCGAGGTCGGCGCTGCGCACCGCGTACCCATCCATGGCGGAGCAATCGGCGGGCGGGAGCGTGCGGGTGCTGTCGACGGGCTCGGCGAGGACGCGACCGGCCGCCTCGAGGACCGAGACGGTCTCCGGCCCCAGCACCTTCGCTGCCTCCAGCACGTGTGCCTGGGCCTCGGCCACCGTGATCCCCTGTCTCATGGGCGGCAGAGTACCCCGGATTTGCAGGTGTTTCCCGGCACGCGGCGGGCCGGTGGCGCGGCTGTCCCGGTGGGCCGGGCGATGAGCAGACACCGCTGGCGGCTGCTAGAGTGCCCATTTTTTGGGCACCCAGAAACGGGCTCCACAGGCGTCCTGCTGCCCGATCCGAGCCTTCAGCGGCGGTCCTTCCCCCGATGCCCCTCGCCCCCCACATCCCCACACCCGACTTCGAGGGACTGCTCGAGGCCCTCGTCGACGGCTTCGTCGTGCTCGACGGCGAGGGCCGGATCCTGCGCCTCAATGCCGAGGCCAGCCGCATCTTCGAGACGTCGACGGAGCTGGCGCTCGGTCGCACGATGGGCGACGTGCTCGGCGCGGGGCATCCGCTCGAGCGGCTCGTCGAGCAGGTCCTCGAGAGCGGGCGGCCCGCCGTGCAGGACGGCGTGCCCGTCGAGCGCCGCCACGGCGACCCCGTCGAGGTGTCGGTGTCGCTCTCGCCGGTGGAGGGCGAGATCGAGGGTGCGTCGATCGTCGGCGTGCTGCGCGACCGTACGACGTTCAACACGCTGCGCGAGCAGTTCTCGAACGCCGAGCGGCTGGCCTCGTACGGTCAGATCGCGGCGGGCATCGCGCACGAGGTGAAGAACCCGCTCGGTGGCATCCGCGGCGCCGCCGAGCTGCTCGGGCTCTGGGCGAAGGACGACGAGCGTGCGAATCGCACGGCGGACATGATCGTGCGCGAGGTCGACCGCATCACCGGCCTCGTCGAAGAGCTGATGGTCTTCGCGCGGGGCGACCGCCTCGATCTCTCGACCGTGAACGTGCACCGCCTGCTCGACGACGTGATCCAGAATGCCGAGCTCGACACGGCTGCGGAGGGCGTGGCCTTCGAGCGCCTCTACGACCCGTCGATCCCCGAGATCGAGGCCGACGCGGCACGGCTCACCCAGGTCTTCCTGAACCTCGTGCGCAACTCGATCCAGGCGATGGAGGATGCCGACACCGCCGTGCGTCGCGTGAGCATCATGACCCGGATGCCGCTGGACCATCGCCTGACGGGCCTGCACGGACGCGCGATCCCCACGGTGCAGATCTCGCTGCGCGATACCGGGCCGGGCATCGAGCCCCACGTGCTCGCGCGGCTGGCGACCCCATTCTTCACGACCAAGACCAAGGGCACGGGCCTCGGGCTCGCCGTGTCGCGCCACTGGGTGGATCGCCACGGAGGCCGGCTTCGCATCGAGAGCGACCCCGGCCACGGCACCACCGCGCACGTCGATCTGCCACTGAAGGCCCAGGTACGCCCCGAAGAGAGCACGAGTTCCGACCCGGATCAGGAAGAGTCCGACTTCGGGAGTCCCCGCAGTCGGTACCACGGAGTATGAAGATGTACGGAGATTCGCTTCCCATGCAGGTGCTCGTCGCGGACGACGAGCCGTCGATCCGATTCGTCCTGCGCGAGGCCCTCGAGGCCGAGGGCCACGAGGTCTTCGACGTCGAGGACGGACAGTCGGCCGCCGACGCGCTCGCCGAGGGCGACTACGACCTCGCGATCCTCGACGTCCGCATGCCGGGCATGACGGGCATCGAGGTGCTCGATCAGCTGCGGGCCACCGGCAACCAGACGGCGGTCGTCATCATCACGGCGCAGAACACGATGGACAACGCCGTCGAGGCGATGAAGGCCGGCGCCCTCGACTATCTCGTGAAGCCCTTCACGCTCGCCGACGTGGCGGCGCTGGCCGAGAAGGCGAAGAGCGCCCGCGCGCTGCAGGCGGAGGTGCGGCAGCTGCGCCGCGAGGCCGGTCGGGCCTCGGCACCGGGTGGAGAGAGGCTCGTTGGCAGCAGCGGTGCACTGCTCGAGATCTTCAAGGTGGTCGGCAAGGTTGCGGCGCGCAACGTGCCCGTGCTGATCACGGGCGAGAGTGGCACGGGCAAGGAGCTCGTCGCGCGCGCGATCCATGGCGCGAGCCCGAGGAGCGAGGGCCCCATGATCGCGGTGAACGCGGCGGCGATACCGCGCGAGCTGCTCGAGAGC
>CAYYSY010000205.1:0-4344 GCA_964474355.1 uncultured Spirochaetaceae bacterium
CGCTGCCGCCGCGTCGGTCATGTTGTCCGCCGCGTCGTACTGCGCCTCGGCGAGCGCCACGCCCGCATCACCGGTCACGGCGAGATAGGCGAGCGTCACGTTCTTCAGGCGGCGGTCGTCGATGGCGGCGCGGTCGTTCGAGTACGCGACACCCGACCGGGCGTCGTAGGCGGCGCGCAGCGGCCCTGCGTGCGCTGCGGCCACCGCGCGGCGCAGACGCTCGCGGGCGAGGTGCACGCCGGTCGGATCGATGACGTCCATCTCCTGGCCGACGATGCGCTCGGCCGGCAGGGTCAGGGCGAGGGCCTTGAGCGAGCCGTCGAGCGCGTCGTCCGCGAGCACGCGGCCCATCGCCTCGACGAAGACCGGATCGAAGGTGAACGCGGGGGCGGCCTCGATCACGGGCGCCGCCTCGAGCAGCAGCTCGGTCGCGAGGGTCTGCCCGGCCTCCCAGCGGTTGAAGGGGTCGGCATCGTGGCTCAGCAGAAAAGCGAGCTCGCTGCGCGGACGCTCCATGCGAAGCCGCACCGGCGCCGAGAAGTCGCGCAGCAGCGACGCCACGGGCTTCTCCGAGAGTCCCTCGAAGACGAACGTCTGCTCGGCCTCGGTCAGCTCGAGCACCCGGGTGCCGCGCGGTCCGGCCTCCGACTCACCCTCGAGCCTCAGCGCCAGGTCGGCGCCGTCGGCGCCGAGCAGTCCTGTGGCGACAGGCATGTGGAGCGGCTTGCGGTCGGCTGCGCCCTCGACCGAGTGCGTGGTCTCGGGGTAGTCCTGACGAACCGTGAGCGCGTACGTTCCCGCGCCGGCGTCGTACCGCTCGCTCGCGTGCAGCTCGGGCGTGCCGGGCTGACTGTACCAGCGCCCGAAGAGTCCGAGGTCGCGGCCGTTGGCGTCGGCCATGGCCGAGCGGAAGTCGTCGCAGGTCACCGCGTCGCCGTCGTGGCGCTCGAAGTAGAGATCCATGCCGCGCCGGAAGCCATCGGCCCCGAGCAGCGTGTGATACATGCGGATCACCTCGGCGCCCTTGTTGTACACGGTCGCCGTATAGAAGTTGTCCATCGAGATGTACGACTCGGGCCGGATCGGGTGTGACATCGGCCCCGCGTCCTCGGGGAACTGCGCCGCGCGCAGCACGTTCACCTCGTCGATGCGCGTGACCGCCGCACTCCCCATGTCGCCGCTGAACTGCTGATCACGGAAGACCGTGAGCCCTTCCTTGAGCGTCAGCTGGAACCAATCGCGGCAGGTGACGCGATTGCCCGTCCAGTTGTGGAAGTACTCGTGGCCGATCACGCCCTCGATGCCCTCGTAGTCGAAGTCGGTGGCCGTATCGGGCCGTGCGAGCACGTACTTCGAGTTGAAGATGTTGAGGCCCTTGTTCTCCATCGCGCCCATGTTGAAGTCGTTGACCGCGACGATCATGTAGATGTCGAGGTCGTACTCGAGGCCGAATACGTCCTCGTCCCACTTCATCGCGCGTTGCAGCGAGCCGAGGGCATGCTCGCACTTGTCGATGTTCTCGGGCTCGACCCAGATCTCGAGCTTCACGTCGCGGCCCGACATCGTCGTGAACGTGCCCTCGTGGCAGCGCAGATCCCCCGCGACCAGCGCGAAGAGATACGAGGGCTTCTTGAACGGGTCCTCCCAGCGGACGCGATGCCGACCGCCCTCGAGCCCGGTCTCGACCTCGACCCGGTTGCCGTTCGAGAGCAGGATCGGGTAGCGCCCCTCGTCCGCGGTGATCGTCGTGCTGTAGCGCGCCATCACGTCGGGCCGGTCGAGGAAGTAGGTGATGCGCCGAAAGCCCATGGCCTCGCACTGCGTGCAGAACATCGAGCCGCTCTTGTAGAGCCCCGAGAGCGCAGTGTTCTCCTGGGGCAGGATCCGCACCTCGGTCTCGAGCGAGAAGCGCTCCGGCACGGAGTCGACGACGAGCGTCTCGTCGGTGGTGTGCCACTGCGAGTCGGACAGCGGCGCACCGTCGATCGAGATCGCTCGAAGCTCGAGATGCTCTCCGACGAGCACGAGCGGCGGGGGGTCACCGGTGAGGTCGGGGTTGCGACGCACGCCGAGCACCGCGCGCACGATCGTCTCGTCCTCGCCGAGCGCGAAGTCGAGGTCGACGGTGTCGATGTAGTAGTCGGGCGGCGCATAGTCGAGGCGGTGGACGGCCTGCGGCTTCTCGGCGCTCATGTGGCGGACTCCGGATCGTGGGCGCTGCGGCGCTCGATGGCGCTGCG
Organism: uncultured Spirochaetaceae bacterium; assembly: GCA_964474355.1. GTDB lineage: Bacteria > Myxococcota_A > UBA9160 > UBA9160 > UBA4427 > CAYYSY01. The sequence goes on from CAYYSY010000205.1 coordinate 2,241, forward strand.
GCGCTCGATTGAGCTGCGGCGCTCGACAGCGCTTCGGCTCTCGACGGGGCTTCGGCTCTCGAGAGAGCTGCGGCGCTCCAGGTCGTCGCGATCGTGATCACCGATGATCACGTCGGCGGGGCCGGTGAGCACGAAACGAATCGCGCCGCGGTCGATGAAGCGGTCCTCGTCCGGACGAATCAGCTCGGCCTGGGCGGGCTCGGTGACGAAGTCGCCGAAGGCGTCGAGGTCGGCGTACCACTGCTCGGCGAGGCCGTCGGGACCGCGGCCTTCGTCCCGCGCGTAGTCCCCGGGCGTGCGCGGGTGCTGCTCGTAGGCCGCGATGTGGCGGGCGAGCTCGGGTGTGTCGCGAAACAGCTCGCCGTGGGGCGAACGCCAATGGGCGTGGAACGCCTCCGTTGAGACCGACGCCTGGCGCGTCAACATGCAGAGCAGCTTGACACCGGCGGCGGCGCGGGCCGCGCCGTCGACGATCACGCGGTTCGCCGGATCGGCAAAGATCATGAAGAGCCCCGACCGGTCGAGGAATCGCTCCTCGTCGTGCCAGAGCACGTCACGATAGGCATCCGACTGGACGAAGCCCGCGAAGTCGGTGAAGGAATCGAACCACTGCATCGTGACGCCGTCGAAGCCGTCGAGGTCGCGCTCGTAGTCGGCGTCGAGGCGATGATTCTGCTCGTATCGGAGGATGGGCGCAGCGAGCTCGGGCGTGTTGCGGATCAACGGACCATGCGCCTCGAGCCAATGGCTGTGAAACGCGTCGCGGTCCATGCCGGGCTTGCGCTTCACGAAGCAGCAGAGCTTGATCATCGAGCGCGAACCCTCCCCCGAAGCGCCGTGGTGCGTCTTGCCCCGGATCGCCCGGGGGCATCCCGAGCCGGCCCGGAGCGTACCCGCTGCCCGGGGTGAAAGCACCCGAATGTGCGCGAGCCGGCACGCGCAGCTGCGCTCCGACCCCCTTTCCAATCGCGCGGGATCGGGGAGACTTGGGTGCGTCCGGCCGCGCCCGACACCCGACGCGGTCGACCGATCGGGCGCCACCGCGGCGACCGATGAGCCGCAGGAGAGTGCATGCGCCAGCCGAATCACGCCCGTCCCGAATCCGATTGCAGCGCGCGACGCCGCCCTCACGCGAATGCGAGTGCCGCGCGCACCGCGGTGGCCGTGGCGCTCGCCGGCCTCGTGTGCGCCGCACTGCTCACCGGCTGCGCCGGTCGGTCCAAGCCGTCGGTCGAGCCCCTGCGCGTCGGCGTCGCGCCCTTCTATCCCCCGATCGTCTTCGAGCAGGACGGCCAGATCATGGGCGTCGAGGCCGAGCTTGCCGCCGCGGTCGGAGCGAGGCTCGAGCGACCCGTCGAGTACGTGCGCATGACGCGGCAGGAGCTGATCAACGCCGTCGAGGACGGCGACGTCGACGTCGCGATGTCGGGCATCTCCGTCACGCCGGAGCGCGCGAGCCGCGTGCTCTTCACCGAGCCCTATCTCCGCGTGGGCCAGCTGACGTTGATCCGCATCGAGGATCTCACCCAGCTCGCCGGCGAGAACGCCCTGCGCAAGCCCGGCGTCCGGATCGGCTACGTCGACGGCACGACCGGCGAGGCCTACGTAAGGGAGAACCTCGGCAACGCCGAGTCATACGCGTTCGCCACCGTCGAGGAAGGCGTGCGGAGCCTGCGCGCCCGCCGCATCGACGCCTTCATCCACGACGCGCCCACCGTCTGGCGCATCGGCGCCGGCATCGACGAGCGAGAGCTCATGGGCCTGTACCACCCGCTCACCGACGAGGCGCTCGCGTGGGCCGTCCGCAAGAACGATCCCGAGCTCGTGGCCACGCTGAACGAGCTGATCGCCGGCTGGCGCGAGACGGGCCAGCTCGATCAGGTGCTGAATCGCTGGATCCCCGTCCGGGTGAAGCAGAAGATGCGCTAGCCGAGCGGGCGGGCGGCGACGCAGCACCTAGCGCCGGTCCGCACATCGGGCTGCGGTCACGCCCAGCCGCACGATGCGCGTGTCGCCGAAGGGCGTGCCCACGCCGGTGTTCAGCACAGATGCCACGGCGAGATCTCGGTGCGGGTCTGCCCACGCGCCCGAGCCCCCGAACCCG
>CAYYSY010000206.1:0-10080 GCA_964474355.1 uncultured Spirochaetaceae bacterium
GCCCAGGCCCGCTCACTTCCCGCTTCGCAACCGACTGATCAGCGGGCTCTGCCTCGCGACGGTGGTGGTGGAAGCGCGGCTGCGCAGTGGCTCGCTCGTGACCGCCGCCCACGCCCTCGGCCAGGGGCGCGACGTGCTCGCGGTGCCCGGACCGCTGCGGGCGCCGACGAGCGAAGGACCGAACAGGCTGCTCCGCGACGGTGCCCGGCCGATGCTCGACGTGGACGACGTACTCGGTGTGCTGCCTGAGCCGGTCGTCGCGGGACTGACGCCGGTGCCCGCGACGGCTCCGCCCGCCGATGGCTCCCCGAGCGCCAGGCCGGCGCCCTCGCGGCGCCGGCGGCTCGACGATCGCGACCGGGCGCTGCTCGATGCCCTCGAACGCTGCGCCCAGGGCCGTGACGGCCTCGTGAGCACCCTCGGCTGGACGGTGTCCGAGGTGGCAGCCCGACTGCTCGCGCTCGAGGTCGACGGTCTGGTCCATCACGATCGCGACGGGCGGTTCAAGCGCCGCCGTCGCGCCGGCGGCGGGGAGTTGCCGACGCTCTAGCAAGGCCCTGGCGGCGGCGGGGGGCGCCGACGCTCCAGCAGGGCACCGGCGATCGGATCGGAGCGCACTTCGCTATCCTGCCGCTCTCCCCCCGATTGCGATCGCGCCCGGCGCATGCGCGCGCCGAATGCCCTCGCGGCGAGCTCATCATGACTCAGCTTCGCGACGCACGCCCGGCGCCGGCGGGCTCGCACCACGTCGTCGTCGTCGGCGCCGGCCTCGCCGGCTGCGAGGCGGCGCACCAGGCCACCCGCATGGGCGCCCGGGTGACGCTCTACGAGATGAAGCCGGAGCGCTACTCGCCCGCACATGCGTCGCAGGACTTCGCCGAGCTCGTGTGCAGCAACAGCCTGCGCGCGAACACCATGGCCAATGCGGTGGGTTGCCTGAAGGAGGAGATGCGGCGGCTCGGTTCGCTCGTGCTCGAGGCTGCGGACGCGACGGCGGTGCCCGCCGGCAGGGCCCTCGCCGTCGACCGCCAGGTCTTCTCGCGCCACATCACCGACGCCATCGAGTCGAACCCGAACGTCGAGATCCGCCGTGAGCTCGTGGCGGACATCCCCGACGACGCGAACGTGGTGATCGCCACCGGGCCGCTCACCGCGCCCGAGATGGCGCGCGCGCTACAGAAGACGATCGGCGACGAGTACCTCTACTTCTACGACGCGATCGCGCCCACGGTCTACGCCGACTCGATCGACCACGAGATCGTCTTTCGGGCATCGCGCTGGGAGGAGGGGGAGGGCGACTACTTGAACGTCCCCCTCGACGCGAAGCAGTACCGCGCGTTCGTCGAGGCGCTGCTCGGTGCCGAGACCGTGCCCCTGCACGCGCACGAGGCGGCGATGTACTTCGAGGGCTGCCTGCCCATCGAGGAGATGGCCCGCCGCGGCCCCCAGACGCTGGCCTTCGGGCCGATGAAGCCGGTCGGTCTCGAGGATCCACGCACGAGCAAGCAGCCCCATGCCGTCGTACAGCTGCGGCAGGAGGACAAGGCCGGCGTGCTCTACAACCTCGTCGGGTTCCAGACCAAGATGAGGGTGAAGGAGCAGCAGCGTGTGTTCCGCAGCCTGCCCGGGCTCGGAGAGGCGGTCTTCGCCCGCTACGGCTCGGTGCATCGCAACACGTACATCAACGCGCCGAAGCGGCTGCGGCCGAGCCTCGAGCTGAAGGCGCGCGACGGTCTCTTCATTGCGGGGCAGATGGCCGGCGTCGAGGGCTACGTCGAGAGCGCGGCGCTCGGCTTCATCGCGGGCGTCAACGCCGCCTACCGCGCACGCGGCCTCGAGGCGCCGCCGCCACCGCGCGAGTCGGCGCACGGCGCGCTGCTCGGGCACCTCATGGAGGCGAGCCCGAAGCACTTCCAGCCGATGAACGTGAACTACGGGCTCTTCACGCCGCTGCCGCCCGAGGCGCGCGGGGGCAAGGGCAAGCTCCCCAAGCGCGAGAAGAACCGGCTGCTGGCCGAGCGTGCAGTGCGCGCCGCCGAAGACTGGGCTTCTGCCATCGCGGGCTATCGACCATGAACCCGGCCGACTCGAGTGCGGGGTGCCGGCCCGTGACCGGTGTCGACTCGAGTGCGGGGTGCCGGCCGTGAGCTGGTCCGAGGCGCTGGGCGCGTTCGACCGCCACATGCGAAGCGAGCGTGGCTTCTCCGATCACACGCGGCGAGCCTATGTCGCGGACGTGCGCGACCTGATGTCGAGCCTCTCCGAGGGGGCGGCGCCCGGCTCCGTGGACGTCGACGACGTGCGCGCGTGGCTCGCGTCGAGCTACGGCGAGGTGGCGCCTTCGACCCTCGGCCGACGGCTCGCGGGCGTGCGCGCCTTCTTCCGCTTCCTGCAGACCGAGGGCGCGGTGGCGCTCGACCCGACGGCCGGTCTGCCCGCGCCGAAGCAGCCGCGCGGCGCGCCGAGCCCGCTCTCGGTCGACGACTGCTTCGCGCTCGCCGATGCATTCACCCGCATGCCGCTACCGAGCGAGGCCGAGGTGGCGCAGGACCCGAAGCTGCGCCGCGAGCGCCGGGCGGTGCTGCGCGACCGCGCCATCGTCGAGCTCCTCTACGGCGCCGGCCTCCGTGTGGGCGAGCTCGTCGCGCTCGACGTGCGCGACGTCGAGCTCGGGCGCGGCGAGGTGCGCGTCATGGGCAAGGGCCGCAAGGAGCGCGTCGTGCCGCTCCCCGAGATGGCGCGCCGGGCACTCGACGCGTGGCTCGAGGAGCGCCGGCGCCCGGGCGTGCTGGCAGAGCCGCTCTTCGTCTCGCTCCGCCCACGCAAGGACGGCGAGCTGCGGCGTCTCGGCGCGCGGGACGCGCGGCGGATGCTCGCGAAGCGCGGGCTCGAGAGTCACGTCCTCGACCACGTGCACCCGCATCGCCTGCGCCACAGCTACGCCACGCACCTGCTCGACATGGGCGCCGACCTGCGCGAGATCCAGGAGCTGCTCGGCCACGCGAGCCTCTCGACGACCCAGAAGTACACGGCGGTCTCGGTCGAGCAGCTGCGGCAGGTCTACGATCGCGCCCATCCCCGGGCCCGCCCCGGCGGCGAGCGAAGGGCCCGCCGCTCTCCGGCATCCAAGCGAGGCTGAATCGCACCCGACGTGTCTCCGCGTCCCGAGGCGGGGTTGCGGTGCGCGGGATGCGTCTACACTGACGGGCCGCCCGAGCGGGCCGCGTGCGCCGCTGCCGGTCCTCGAGACGCTCGGCGAGAGCGGGCAATGGAAGGAGACGAGATGAGCGACGAGCGTCGCGTCCGCGCCACCACCGTGGTGGCCGTCTGCCGGGGCGGCCAGCTGGCGATGGCCGCCGACGGGCAGGTCACCCTGGGCGAGATGGTGATGAAGCAGGGCGCCGAGAAGGTGCGCACCATCGGCAAGGGGAAGGCCGCGGTGGGCTTCGCCGGCGGCGTCGCCGATGCGTTGACCCTGCTCGAGCGGCTCGAGTCGAAATTCGAGACCTCCCCCGGTAACGTGCGCCGAGCCTGCGTCGAGCTCGCCCGCGACTGGCGGACCGACCGCGTGCTGCGCCGCCTCGAGGCGATGCTGCTCGTCGGCGATCCCGAGACGCTGCTGATGGTCTCGGGCAACGGCGACGTGATCGAGCCCGACGACGGTGTGGCGGCCGTGGGCAGCGGCGGCGCCTACGCGCTCTCGGCGGCGCGCGCGCTCGTCGCGCATACCGACCTCGCGCCCGAGCAGATCGTCCGCGAGGCCATGGGCATCGCGGCCGAGATCTGCATCTACACCAACGACTCGATCAAGGTGGTGACCCTGCCGTGAGCAAGAGAGCCTTCAGCGCACCCGGGAGAGCCTTCAGCGAGCCCGGGAGAGCCCTCAGCGCACCCGAGAGAGCCTTCAGCGCACCCGGGAGAGCCCTCAGCACGACCAGGAGAGCCTTCAGCGCGCCCAGGAGAGCCTTCAGCCGATGAGCAAACAGTCCCTTCCTACGTTCACCCCGCGCGAGATCGTGTCCGAGCTCGATCGCTACATCGTGGGCCAGCGCGATGCCAAGCGCGCCGTGGCCGTGGCGCTTCGCAATCGCTGGCGCAGGCAGCAGGTGCCCGATGAGCTGCGTGACGAGATCGCGCCGAAGAACATCATCATGATCGGCGCCACCGGTGTCGGCAAGACCGAGATCGCGCGGCGGCTCGCGAAGCTCGCGCAGGCGCCCTTCATCAAGGTCGAGGCGTCGAAGTTCACCGAGGTCGGCTACGTCGGGCGCGACGTCGAGTCGATCGTGCGCGACCTGACCGAGCTCGCCGTCGCCATGGTCACCGAGGAACGCAAGCGCGCCGTGCGCAGCCAGGCCGAGGAGCAAGCCGAGGAGCGTGTGCTCGACGCGCTGTTGCCGCCGCCGATCGCGGGGCCGCCGGGCGCCGTGCCGGGCGCTCCGGCTCACGTGGACGAGCCTGGGAGGAGTGAGACGAACGAGACGCGCGAGAAGCTCCGCAAGCTGCTGCGCGAAGGTTCGCTCGACGATCGCGAGATCGACGTCGAGCTGTCCGACGACGGCCCCGGCCCCTCTCTGTCGATCATGACGCCCCAGGGCATCGAGGAGATGGGCTTCCAGTTCAAGGATCTGCTCGGCGGCATGATGCCCGACAAGACGAAGAGCCGGCGGATGAAGGTCAGCACGGCGCGCGAGGCGCTGATCGGCGAGGAGGCGGGGCGGCTCGTCGACGCCGAGGAGGTGCGCGAGCTCGCCGTCGAGCGCGTCCAGCAGACGGGCATCGTCTTCATCGACGAGATCGACAAGGTCGCGGCCGGCTCCGGTGGAAGGCAGGGGCCCGACGTGTCGCGCGAGGGCGTCCAGCGCGATCTGCTCCCGATCGTCGAGGGCTCGACGGTGCAGACGAAGCACGGTGCGGTGAGCACCGACCACATCCTCTTCATCGCGGCCGGCGCCTTCCACGTCGCCAAGCCGTCCGATCTCATCCCCGAGCTCCAGGGCCGGTTCCCGATTCGGGTCGAGCTGCAGAGTCTCTCGCGCGACGACCTCGTGCGGATCCTGGTCGAGCCGAAGAACTCGCTGGTGCGCCAGTACACGGCGCTCATGGAGACGGAGTCGATCTCGCTCGATTTCAAGGACGACGCGATCGAGCGGATCGCCGACATCGGCGCGGCGGTGAACGATCGCAGCGCCGACATCGGCGCACGTCGGCTGCACACGATCATGGAGCGGCTGCTCGAAGAGTTGTCGTTCGATGCGCCCGATCTCGGCGGACGGACGATCGTCGTCGACGCGGCCATGGTCGACGCGCGGCTCGCTGATCTCGTCGATGACAGTGATCTCGCTCAGTACATTCTTTGAGCGTCGCGGCGCGTAGCGCGGACGTCGTGCCAGGGTCGGGGCGGGTGGGGGCCCCGTGCTCAGACATTCTCGCCGCAAGGCCCGCACTCACTTCGAGCGATCTGCCCGGGTGCGGCTCCGAACTGCGCGCGGCACCCCCACCCGCCCCGCCCCAGTGGCGCTTCTGCTTCGCGGCTCCGTGAGTGCGGTGCTCTGGCTCCACCGTCGCGGCTCGGCAGGGCTCGGCGGGTCGACGTGCTCCGTGCCGATCGGTGGTCGGTGCGGGGCGGAGATCGACGCATCTCGGGTTGGGAGATGGGGGTGGGGCGGGGCCTGCGCTATTCGTCGGGGCTTGGGGCGAGGGAAGTCATGACCGATACGGCGCGCGTGCTGATCGTCGACGACGAGCTGTTCTTTCGTGAGGCGATCTCGGACGTCCTCGGCGCCGAGGGCTTCCAGAACGTCGTCGCCGAGACCGGCGAGGAGGCGCTCGAGCAGATCACCGATCCGAGCCTCGGGGTCGTGGTGCTCGACATCCGCCTGCCCGACATCGACGGCATCCAGGTGCTCGCGCGCATCCGCGAGATTCGACCCTCACTGCGCGTGATCATGCTCTCCGCATCGACCGACCAGGACCTCGTGCTCGAGGCGCTGCGCCTCGGCGCCTGCGACTACCTGGCGAAGCCGCTGCACGAAGAGGAGCTCGTGCTCTCGGTGCGGCGCGCCCTCGAGTCATATGCGGTCGCCCACGACTGGACCCAGCTGCGGGAGCGGCTCGACAAGCTGGCCGCGGCCATGCAGGGGCTCGCCCAGGCGGTGATGCCGCTCTCCGGTCCGGCGCGGCTCGATGCGCTCAATGAAGGCGCGGTGCGGGTCGTCGAAGACGTGCTCGAGGCTGGACGCAGCTCGCTCATGGTCTGGACCGAGGACGGCGACGCGCTCGAGGTGGTTTCGGCGCGCGGTCATCCGCTGCCCGTCGACCAGCTCGAGCGAGTGGCGCCCGGCGAGGGCGTCGCCGGCGTCGTCGTGCAGCGAGGCGAGGCGCTGGTGGTGAGTGACGTGACGAGCGATCCGCTCTTCGCCGGTCAGACGATGGACGACCGCTACACGTCGCACTCGTTCGCGGTCGCGCCGCTGCTCGATCGCGACGAGCCCCTCGGCGTACTCTGCGCGACCGATCGCAGCGATGGCGTCGCCTTCAGCGACGACGATCTGGCGCTGCTGCGGATCCTGGCCATGCAGATCACCGAGCTGCTGATGGCGAGGCCGCCGTCCGACGACACCGTGTCGGTGATGGGCGTGGCGACCATGGCGGCCAACGTCACCGAGATCGTCGAGGCGCCGCCCAAGCGCGAAGACGATCTCGAGCTCGATCGCGACGCCGAGCTCGCGCGTCTCGTGTGCCAGGCGGTGATCGACGAGGTCGAGCCCAGCCGGGTGGTGCGTGCCGCGCTCGCGCCGATCGTCGGCCTGCTGCCCGCAGCACCCGTGTCGATCTATCTGCTCGATGCCGAGAGTGGTCGGCTGCGCCAGGAGGGCGAGTGCGACGGCAGCGTCGGCGGCGACCGCCTCGAGCTCGACCCGGAGAAGGGCCTCACCGGGCTCGTCGTGCAGACGGGCCACATGATCGTGACGCCCGAGCCCGAGATCGACGCGCGCTACGACGCCGGGAACGACACCCCGGAGTCGGGGCAACCGCGACCGATGATGTGCCTGCCGATCACGTTCCGCGGCAAGGTCGTCGGGCTCTTCCGCGCATTCCTGCCGGGCGGTGAGGTGCCGTCGGTGCGCACCGGTGAGGTGCTCGCTGCTGCGCTTTCGGCGACCATGCGGAACGTGCTGCTCTACCGGAGCCTCGTCGAGAGCATCGAAGAGGTCGCCGAGGCGCGTCGCGAGGCGCGTCGCTAGGGGCTAGAGTCCGGCCCCCTCCGTCTGCCCCCGGGTCGCTGCCGAGCCTTTGCCCGTCCTGCCGCCGCGGCGGGTCGCCGGATGACGACGTCATCCCGCACCGAATCCCCCATGGAGAGCCGATGCAGTCGCTCGTCGACAAGGCCAAGGTGTTGATCGAGGCGCTGCCCTACATGCGGCGTTTCGTCGGCAAGACCGTCGTCATCAAGTACGGCGGCAACGCGATGACCGAGGACGAGCTCCGCAGCTCGTTCGCGGTCGACGTGGTGCTGCTGAAGTTCATCGGCGTCAGGCCCGTGATCGTCCACGGCGGTGGGCCGCAGATCGCGCGGACGCTCCAGCGCCTCGGCAAGGAGTCGGTCTTCGTCGACGGCCGCCGGGTGACCGACGACGAGACGATGGAGGTCGTCGAGATGGTGCTCGGCGGCACGCTCAACCGCGAGATCGTCGAGCTGGTCAATCAGGGCGGCGGGCGCGCGGTCGGTCTCACCGGCAGCGACGGCATGATGCTGCGCGTACGCAAGCGGCTCTCGGGCGGCCAGGACATCGGCCGCGTCGGGGAGGTGATCGACGTCGATCCGCGCGCGGTCACGGCGGTGGCCGATGCGGGGTTCATCCCTGTCGTGGCGCCGATCGGGGCCGACGAGAACGGCCTCACCTACAACGTGAACGCCGACGAAGCCGCGGGCTCCCTCGCCCGGGCGCTCGGTGCCGAGAAGCTGATGCTGCTCACCGACGTCGAAGGCGTGAAGGACGAGGACGGCGAAGTGCGGAGTCAGCTGACCGCCGGTGGCGTGCGCGAGCTCATGGAGGGCGGCGTGATCCGCGACGGGATGATCCCGAAGGTCGAGTGCTGCCTCGATGCGCTGGTCGGCGGAGTCGCACGCACCCACATCATCGACGGCCGCGTCTTCCATGCCGTGCTGCTCGAGATCTTCTCCGACGATGCCGGCGTCGGCACACTGATCGTGCCTTAGAACGTCGAGAGAGAACGCCAAGAGAACTGCGAGGATCACACCATGCCCAAGGACTTCATCTCCCTGGCCGACTGGGCCTCCGACGAGATCCACGAGCTCCTCGGTCGGGCGCAGCAGCTGCGCCGCCTGCAGGCCGACGGCCAGCGACCGCGGACCCTCGAAGGTCGCATCCTCGCGATGTACTTCGAGAAGCCGAGCCTCCGCACCCACGTCACCTTCGAGGCGGGCATCGCCCAGCTCGGCGGCCACGCGGTGCTGCTGCGGCCGGAGCAGGTCGGCATCGGTACGCGGGAGAGCCCGCGCGACGTGGCGATGAACCTGTCGCGCTGGGTCGACGGACTCATGGCCCGCACGTTCAGCCACGCGCTCGTGGAGCAGCTCGCCGAGGAAGCGTCGATCCCGGTGATCAACGGGCTGACCGACTACCTGCACCCGTGCCAGGCGATGGCCGATCTGCAGACCATCGCGAGCCTGATGCCGCCGGGCGAGGCGACGCTCGCCTACGTCGGCGACGGTAACAACGTCGCGAACAGCCTCATGCTGCTCGCCGGGAAGGTCGGCATGAGCATGCGGGTCGCCACGCCGAAGTCCCATCCACCGGCCGCCCGGGTGCGCCGCCAGGCCGAGCAGTTCGCGGCCGAGTCCGGCGGGGAGATCAGCTGGACCGAGGATCCCCACCAGGCCGTGAAGGGCGCCGACTTCGTCTACACCGACACCTGGACCAGCATGGGCCAGGAGGAGGAGGCGGAGGAGCGGCGCAGGATCTTCGCCGAGTACCAGGTGAACGACGCCCTGCTCGAGAGCGCGCCCAAGGCGAGGGTGATGCACTGTCTGCCCGCGCATCGCGGCGAGGAGATCACCTCCGAGCTGCTCGACGGCGAGCGGAGCCTGATCTACGAGCAGGCCGAGAACCGGCTCCACGCCCAGAAGGCGATCATGGAGCGGCTCATGGTGGGGCACCGCCGGGGCTGACCCGGGCGGATCCATCGGGGGCGTCCGCTCTCGGCCCGGCGCCACCGGATGGGGCCCCCGCGAGGGGCCCCGGGCGCCCCCGGCCGCGATCCGGCGCCTCGCACAGTGAAATCAAGCACAGAAACGCCGGTTGCCGGGAAGCTGCCGACAGGGGGAGTGTGTGATTCCACACACTTTCCGGTCTCTGGGTCGGGCAGATCGCCCCCGAATCGTTCGGGCCGCCTCATTTTTTGCCGCCTGCACTCCGATGAGGGGAGAGGTGAGCCGGCGCCTCGTGGCCCGGCTCCGGTGGAGGTGGCATGGGCAGCGCGCGCGGTGACGGGGGGGACCTCGATCGCATCCTGCGTCTGGGGGACGGTTGTGATCCGACCGCGCTGCCGCTCAGTGCCGCGGAGGGGTACTTGCTCTCACGCATCGACGGACATACGCCCTGGCGGGTGCTGCGCGAGATGGGCGGCATCGATGCCGACGAAGCCGACATGGTGATGGAGGGCTGGCTCGCCAACGGCACCGTCGTGGTCGCCGGTCACGCCGCGCCTCCGAAGCAGGACCGGCTGGCGGCGCGGGCCCGCGAGGTCGTGTGCGAGCCGAAGCTGCCCGCCGATCTCAAGGAGGCCGTGCGCAACGACCTCGACCTCGAGCCCGACGTGCAGATGCGGATCCTCGAGTTCGAGTCGCGCCTCCGCGAGGAGGACCACGCGCTCCTCGGTGTCGACGCAGACGCCGACGTGAAGGAAGTCAAGAAGGCGTACTTCCGGCTCTCCAAGGAGTTCCACCCGGACCGCTTCTTCCGCCGCGACATCGGGCCTTTCAAGCAGCGCCTCGATCGCATCTTCAAACGCATCGCCGACGCGTACGAGAGCCTGACGAATCGCGACCTCGAC
>CAYYSY010000207.1:0-3932 GCA_964474355.1 uncultured Spirochaetaceae bacterium
GCGCAGCCGCTCGACCACCCGGTCCAGCGAGCCCTGCTCGGCCGCGTGGCGCGCGAGCCGATCGATCCAGATCTCCTGCTCGGCGAGGGACAGCTGCGACAGCTGCTGCGCGAACTCGGCGGGATTGCCCTCGAGGATCTCCAGCCAGTCGTCGCGCGAGCGGGGCTCGTCGATATCAGCGTCGGCGGCGATGCCATAGCGCCCCGTGCTCAGTGAGACCGGCCGCCGGAGCATCAAGTCACGCGACGCCGACTCGCCGAGCGAGGCAGAAGGCGCCGACGCGACGGCCAGCGACTGCGGCGGCGCGCTCTCGCGCAACTCGGAACGGAACGGGACCGGCGCGGGCCTCGAGGCTTCGATCTGATACGGAGGCGGCGCCGCGTTCAGCGCGATGGTCAGATGGATCACGGGGCTCGGCGACGACGAATCCGGCGCACCGACGACCGGCGATGTCGACGCGACGACCGGCGCTGCTGAACCGAGACCGGCGAGCTGGAGATCGTCGGACGTCGCAGTCGCACGGGCACGCGCGGGCGTCTCGGGTGCGGATTCGGCCCTGGCCTTGGCCATCACCGCGGCGGGCTCGGGCTCGGCCTGCAGACCGGCGCCACCGACGTCGAGCAGTCCGACCTGCTGTCCCCAGAAGACGAAGCCCGCCGAGAGCAGCGCGGCCGAAGCCGGCGCGAGCACGCGGGGCGAGGTGATCGAATCGAAGAAGCTCGCGATGCGGTCGCCCAAGGTCGGCGTCGACTCGCCCAAGCGGATCCGCCGCATCACGTTGGCCGTGAAGTCGCCGGGCACTTCGGGCTCGGGGAGCCCGCGCAGCACGGCGATGGTCGCGCGCATCTCGGCGATCTCGGCCGCGCAGTCGGAGCAACCGTCGAGGTGCGCGTCGAGCAGCGCTCGACTGGTCAGGTCGAGGTGCCCTTCGAGGTAGTCGGCCATCCTGGCCCGCACGTCAGCATGGTTCACGGCGTCTTGGACCTCTCGTGCGGGGGGCTCCGTCGAGGAGCTCCGCTCGTCTCGTCAGTCTGGATCTCGGTGGGGTGGGCAGCCGGTCCCGATCGGCGGGCTGCGGTGTGGAGCGAATGCGCATGAAGCGCAGCGCCCGGCGTCTCTCGGTGCGGCAGCACCGGGCGCAGGGCGCGAAGGCGATGAGCGGCCCGGGCCATCACAGGACGGCGTCCTGATCGGCACGCGGCAGCAGGGTCCGAAGCTCGTCGCGCAGTGCCCGGCGGGCTCGGTGGATGCGGCTCTTCACGGTGCCCTCGGCGATGCCGAGCACCTTGGCGATCTCGCCGTACGAGAGCCCCTCGATGTCGTAGAGGATGACGGGCATGCGAAGCGACGGAGACAGTTTCTGGAGCGCCTCGCGCACGCGCGCCGTGAGCTCGGCACCGGCCGTGGCGTCTTCGGGGTTCCTCGGCGAGACGGGCAGGTCGTCGCCGGCCTCGTTTCGCACCTTCAGCTTCTCGATGCGCGCTCGGCTGCGCCCGAGCGAGCGCCGGCGATTCAGCGCCGCGTTCGCCGCGACGCGATAGACGAAGGTCGAGAAGCGCGACTCCGCGCGGAAGCGCTTGCCGTGGCGGTGCAGGCTGAGGAAGGTCTCCTGGGCGACGTCCTCGGCCTCTTCACGGCTTCCCATCATCCGCATGAGCAGCCGGAAGACCCGTTGCTCGTGGCGCTTGACGAGCTCCTCGAAGGCCAGCTCGTCACCGCTCTTCCAGCGATTCACGAGCTCGGTATCGGGGTCGTCGATCACCACCCGACCTCGGGAGGTGGCTTGCGGGACCACGGGGACAGAGCTGCTCTCGACGTACGGATATGCCATTGATCGCCTCTCGCGGGACTGATCCCGTTCGGAGGCGGCCGGTTCCCGCGGCGGGGCATCTTTTTCGACGCCCGCGGGGGCACCGGCGTCCCCGGGGCTCTCGGAGGCACCGAGGCGGCGATCGGGGCCGCTCTTGCCGCCCTCGTCCGATCGGGGGTCGGAGCCTTCGTCCGAGTGAGAGGCGATCAATCCTCTCCCGCGAGCACCGGGGCAGCCTCTCCGGGCCGCAGCCAGGTCCCGCTCTTGCCGCCGGTCTTGGCAGCGAGGCGCACCGAGTCGATCGACATGCCGCGGTCGATCGCCTTGCACATGTCGTAGAGAGTGAGCGCTGCGGCCGAGGCCGCGACGAGCGCCTCCATCTCGACGCCGGTTCTCCAGTGAGCCTCGGCGCGGGCCTCGATTGCAACGAGACTCCTCGATGCGTCGGCCTCGAAGTGGACCTCGACCGAGTCCAGCGGCAGCGGATGGCACAGCGGGATCCACTCGCCCGTGCGCTTCGCAGCCTGGATGCCGGCGATGCGCGCGGTCGCGAGCACGTCGCCCTTCGGCATGTCCCCGCTGCTGATCCGCGCCAGTGTCTCGGGCGCCATGTGCACCTCGCAGCGCGCCACGCACACGCGATGCGTGACCGCCTTCTCCCCGACGTTCACCATGCGGGCGCGCCCCTCTGCATCGAGGTGCGTCAGATCTCCCGACTCGTTCACGGGCTTGCCACTCACGCCGTCGCGCTCTCCTCGGAAGGGGTCGCGGCCGGCGACGGGGCGCTCGAGTCGGGCCGGGTCGCAACCTCCTCGAGCCGCTCGAGGGTCCAGTCGAGCACGTCCTGATACACGTGCTCGCGCTCGGGCTCGTTGAAGATCTCGTGGCGCAGCCCCGGGTAGATCCGAAGCGCGCTGCCAAGCGCCTCGCCCTGCGGCAGCGCCTCGAAGAAGCGACGGCTGCCCTCCGCCTCGCAGAGCGGATCGTCCTCGCCGTGGAGCAGGAACATCGGCAGGCGCACGCGGCCGGCGCAAGCGAGCGCCTGCGCGGTGACGTCCGACATCGACGCACCGAACGCCACGGAGGCCTTGCCGTGCACCAGCGGATCCTCTTCGTAGCGGCGGATCACCTCGGGATCGCGCGAGAGCCCCTGCACGTCGAGTCCGGCCTCGATCGCGAGCGTCGGCCAGACCCGCCGGAGCACGCGCGCGAGCCACATCTTGAAGCCGGACACGCCCTTGCCCACCGACAGCGCCGCGCCCGAGGTGACGAGCAGGTCGGCGTCCGGCGTACGCATGCCCGCGTAGCTCGCGACCACGAGCCCGCCCATGCTGTGACCGAGCAGCACGAGCGGCAGGCCCGGATGCTCGCTCCGCGCCAACGCCAGGAAGCGCTCGAGGTCGTCGTGGAACCAGTCGAAGGCGTCGACGTGGCCGCGGCGTCCACTCGACTGACCGTGGCCGACTTGATCGTAGGCGTGCACCGCGAAGCCGCGATGAGCGAAGAAGCGGGCGAGCCCCTCGTAGCGGCCCGAGTGCTCGCCGAACCCGTGCACGATGACGAGCAGCGCGTCCGGCCGCTCCGGCAGCCACGCGCGCCGGAAGAGCTTGCGCCCTCCGGCCGCCTCGAAGCGTGTCTCGACTCGCCGAAGATCCTGCGCAGCCGCAGTCACGAAGCACGTCCTCCCGCCTCGCGCGCCCTGCAGCGCGCGGCACGATTCGGCCAGGATGGTACGCGATCGGATGGATGCGTGATCGGTGGGGGTGCGCGGCCGGCTCGCGGCGCGCGGGGCAGGCTCAGGACGCGGCGAGCTCGCGCACGCGATCCCGAGCGGCGAGGACCTTGGCGAGATAGCGGCCGTCGCGCACCCGCGTGCCCCAGAAGTACGCCGAGATGCCGCGCTCGAAGCCCCAGCGGCGAATGTTGTCCGCCAGGATGAAGCAGCCTGCCTCGATGTTGCTCTCGACGGTCATCGCGTTTCCGGCGAGCCCCATCGGCCGCATCATGTGCGGCATCACCTGCATGAGACCGACCGCGCCGGCCTCACTGTGCGCCCACGGACGCGCGTCGCTCTCGACCAGCATCACGGCGATCACCAGATCCTTGTCGAGCTCGTACTGAT
>CAYYSY010000208.1:0-13876 GCA_964474355.1 uncultured Spirochaetaceae bacterium
CCGCGCGTTCGCCTGCCATGACCGCGATGACGGCGACGACGCTGAATCAGCTTTCCGAGGGACGTTTCCTTCTCGGCCTCGGTCCGTCGGGTCCCCAGGTCGTCGAGGGCTGGCACGGCGTGCCCTACGGCAAGCCGTTGCAGAGGACCCGCGAATACATCGACATCATGCGCCAGATCTGGGCGCGCGAGAAGCCGCTCGAATATTCGGGTGAGCTCTACGAGATTCCCTGCAAGGGCGAAGGCACCACCGGACTGGGCAAACCGCTCAAGAGCATCCTGCACGGCAACCCGTCGATCCCGATCTACACCGCCGCGATCAGCCCGGCGGGTCTTCGCTGTGCAGGTGAGGTCGCCGACGGCGTGTTCCCGATGATGGCCGACCCCGAGAAGATGGATACGACCTACCTGCCGCACATCCAGGAGGGCTTCGACAAGGCCGGTGGCGGCAAGGGCCTCGACACGTTCAACATCGTGCCCGGCGTGTCGTGCGTGATCAGCGACGACCTCGAGAAGGCGCGCATGCCGATCAAGATGAACATGGCGCTCTACATCGGCGGCATGGGCGCGCGCGACAAGAACTTCTACAACGACCTCGCCAAGCGCCTCGGATACGAAGAGGCGGCGGTCAAGATCCAGGATCTCTTCCTGGGCGGCGACCGGGGTGGCGCCGTGGCGGCCGTGCCCGACGAGCTGGTCGATGCCGTGCACCTCGTCGGGCCGAAGGAGCGCATCCGCGATCGGCTGAAGGCCTGGAAGGTCGCCGGCGACAAGCGGTGGGTCGACACGATGACGATCGGCACGACGCAGAAGGAAGCCCTCGAGCTCTGCGCGGAAGAGCTGCTCTGAGCGCTGGTAGGCGCTGGCTGAGCGTAGGCTGAGCGTAGGTTGAGCGCGCAGAGAGGCACGAGGCGAGCCCTCGTCCCGGCCGCCCGTGCCGAATGACCCCTCCATCGCGCGATGCGCCGCTGATATCGTCGCGCGCGTATTCGGTTGGAAGAGGGGCGAGAGATGGGCGGGATCGGAGGTGTGCACATGCGACGTGCCGTCGCGACGACGGCACTCTCCGCGATCCTCGCTGGGAGCGCCGCGTGCACCTCGATGGTGCAGGGCGTGGGCATTGCCTGGCTCTACCGCAAGGCTGACCACCCGGTGTCGCACTCGCGGCTCGACGTGCCCTACGTCGAAGGCGCCGCGAGCGAGCGCGGCAAGCAGAGCCTCGATCTCTTCTGGCCCGAGGCCGGCACGTCCGACGAGGCCGGCTGGCCCACCGTCGTGTTCGTGCACGGCGGTGGATGGACCTTCGGCGACCGGACGCAGTCGGTCGGCGGCGCCGACATCTATCGCAACATCGGGCGCTTCTTCGCCAGTCGCGGGGTGGGCGCTGCGATCATCAGCTATCGGCTGCAGCCCGGCGTCGACTGGCACGACCAACAGGGCGACGTGGCAGCCGCGCTCGAGTGGGTGCGCGCCGAGGTGCCGACGCTCGGGGGGCGCGGTGACGCCGTGTTCCTCGCCGGTCACTCCGCGGGGTCCTGGCTCGCAGCTCGCGTCGGGCTGGACGATGCGGGCGCGGAGCCCGGCGGCGACGGCGTCTGCGGGATGATCCTGGTGAGCGGTGCGGCGTATGACCTCGAGGACGATCGGACCTGGTCGCTCGGCGCGGACCGCGCGTGGTTCGCGGAGCGCTTCGACGACGGCGCCCCGGGCTGGACGCGCCGCGCCTCGGTGGTGCCGATGGTCGGTGCCACGAGCCCGCCGGCGCTCGTCCTCTACGCCTCGGGTGAGCCCGCGAAGCTGCGCCGTCAGAGCGACGTCCTCGTCTCGGCCTACGACCGCGCGGGTGTGCCCGTGGCCCGGGTCGTCGTGCCCGGCGAGGATCACGAGCGCATCGTCCTGACGCTCAGCCGTGACGACAAGACGGCCGGGCCCGCCATGCTTCGCTTCATCGAGGGACGGGGCTGCGTGGGAGAGCGCGTGGGCCGGTGAGCGGCGCGTTCAGCGTGCGCGCGTGCCCCGCCTTCGCAGGCACGATAATCAGCGTGCGCGCGTGCCCCGCCGTTGCGGGCACGACGATCAGCGTGCGCGCGTGCCCCGCCGTGGCAGGCACGATCATCAGCGTGCGCGCGTGCCCCGCCGCGGCAGGCGCGACAACAGGAGGGCGCCGGTCAGCAAGCCGGTGAGCACGCCCGGCTCGGGCGCCGGGTCCGGCAAGCACGCATCGCACGGGCGGCCGAGGATGATGTAGACCTCGCCAGACGAGTTGCCGTTGGGGTCGGCGCCGATCGCGCCCACGGCGAAGTCGTCGACGCCGTCCCCGTTCAGGTCGCCCGCATGGGCGACCGAGGCCCCGGCGAAGTCGCTCGAGTCGATTCCGGCGACGACGAAGCCGTCGTAGCCGTCGAGGGCCGTCACGTCGACGCTGCCCGAGGCGCCCATGGCGGGGTCGCCGAGCAGCACGTACGCCGCACCGGTCGCGAAGATGTTCGTCACCGCAGCGGTCGCACCGATGATCACGTCGTCGAAGCCGTCCTGATCGACGTCGCCGGCCGCCGCGACCGAAGCGCCGAGCCTCGCGAACGCCGCCGGGCCGGGGACGACGAAGCCTTTCGCGCCGTCGAGCAGGGCGAGATCGAGGATGCCGGCCGGCGCGGGGTCGGCGCCACCGAACACCACGTATGCCTCGCCGGCATCGCTCTGGCCGCCGGGGTCGGCGCGCTCGGCGCCGATCACCAGGTCGCCGAAGCCGTCGCCGTTCACGTCGCCCGCGCCGGCCACCGCGATCCCCGACAGGTCGCCCGAGGCGATGCCGCTGATCACGAAGCCGTTCGTTCCGTCCAGGGCCGAGAGCTCGACCGAGGCCGCGAAGGGCAGGGCAGAGCCGAAGACCACGTAGCTCGTACCCGCGTTGGCCTCGGCTCCCACGTCGGCCTGATCGGCGCCGACGATGAGGTCGTCGATGCCGTCACCGTTGACGTCGCCGGCGCTCGCCACCGAGCGCGCGCTCTGATCCTGCAACGCGACGCCGTTCAGCACGAATCCGTCGGCGCCGCTGAGCGAGTCGAGCTGCACGGCGCCGCTCGCCCCGACGCCGCTACCACCGAACACGACGAACGTCTCGCCCCCGTTGGTGCGGCCGCCAGGATCACCGAAGAGGGCGCCCGTGACGAGGTCGGCTGCGCCGTCGCCGTTCAGGTCGAGACCGCCCGTCACCGCGCGGCCGCTCTGGTCCGAGAGGTCGATGCCGATCAGCGCGAAGCCGTTGCTTCCGTCGAGCGCCGAGACGTCCAGCGGGCCGCTCGCGCCGATGCCCGCGCCGCCGAACACCACGTACGACTCGCCCCGGTCGTTCTGGAGCCCGCTGCCCGAACGCGGTGCGCCGACGAGAAGGTCGACGTTCGTGTCGCCGTTCACGTCCCCGGCCGCGGAGAGGGCGAAGCCGAGCCGGTCGCCGTCGGCGACCCCCTCGATCACGAACCCGGTGTCACCGTTCAGTGCACTCGCCTCGATCGGGCTGATGAGCTGGATGCCCGGGTTGCCGAAGACCACGTACGCGCGTCCGTACTCGACGCCGTCGGGATGGAAGGGCGCGCCGACGAGCAGGTCGTCGATGCCGTCGCCGTTCAAGTCCCCCGCGGCCGCGATCGCGTGGCCGGTCTCGTCGAAGGCGGCGGCGCCGTGGACGGCGAAGCCCTCGCTGCCGTCGACCGCGGCGGCCAGGTCGAGGACCGGTGGAAAGGGCGGTGGCGGCGGCGGCGGCTGCTCGTCGCCGAAGACGACGTAAGCCTCGCCCGACGTGTTGCCGTTGGGATCGGCGCCCGTCGCACCGACGGCGATGTCGGCAATGCCGTCGCCGTTGACGTCCCCGGCGCCCGCGACCGAGAAGCCCGCGAGATCGTTCGAGTCGATCCCGGCGATCATGAAGCCGTCATATCCGTCGAGCGCGACCACGTCCACCGTGCCCGTCGCTCCGATCGCAGGGCTGCCGAGCAGCACGTACGCCGCGCCGGTCGCAAAGATGTTCGTCACCGTGCCGGTCGCGCCGATGACCAGGTCGTCGATGCCGTCGTTGTCGACGTCGCCGACCCCCGCGACCGCGCTGCCGAGCCGAGCAAACGCCGCCGGGCCCGGTACGGCGAAGCCATTGCTGCCATCGAGGCTGGCCAGGTCGAGCGAGCCGGACGGCGCGACGCTCGGGCCACCGAAGACGACGTAGGCCTCGCCGGCATCGCTGTTGCCTCCGG
The DNA here is from genome assembly GCA_964474355.1 of uncultured Spirochaetaceae bacterium. Lineage (GTDB taxonomy): Bacteria > Myxococcota_A > UBA9160 > UBA9160 > UBA4427 > CAYYSY01. The sequence continues at coordinate 4,244 of CAYYSY010000208.1, forward strand.
GGTCCGCTCTCTCGGCGCCGATCACGATGTCTGCGAAGCCGTCGCCGTTGACGTCGCCGGCCGCCGCGGCAGCGCCGCCGGCCAGATCGTTCGCGGCGATGCCAGTGATCACGAAGCCGCTGGTGCCGTCGAGCGCCGAGAGCTCGAACGCTGCGCCGAAACCGGATGCCGAGCCGAAGACGACGTACGTGGCCCCTGCACTGCTGGCTCCACCCGGGTCCGCCTGATGGGCGCCGATCAGCAGGTCGTCGATGCCGTCACCGTTCACGTCGCCGGCCGGCGACAGGGCGCTCGTGCTCTGGTCGAGCACCGCTACGCCGTTCAGCGTGAAGCCGTCGGCGCCGCTGAGCGAGTCGAGCTGCACCGCGCCGCTCGCCCCGACGCCGCTGCCGCCGAACACGACGAATGTCTCACCGGCGTCCGTCCGCCCGGCGGGATCACCGAAGAGCGCGCCCGCGACGAGATCGGGTGCGCCGTCGTCGTTGAGATCGAGGCCGCCGGCGACGCTGCGGCCGCTCTGGTCGTTCAAGTCGACGCCGATCAGCGCGAAGCCGTTGCTGCCGTCGAGCGCCGAGACGTCCAGCAGGCCGCTCGCGCCGATGCCCGCGCCGCCGAAGACGAGGTACGACTCGCCGCGATCGTTCTCGAGCCCGGTTCCTCCACCTCGGGGCGCGCCGACCAACACGTCCGGCACGGCGTCCCCGTTCACGTCCCCGGCCCGGGTGACGCCGAAGCCGAGCCGGTCGCCGTCCGCTGCACCACGAATCGCGAAGCCACCGGTGCCATCGAGCGCGGCCGCCTGAATCGGGCTCATCGACGCGATCGTGATGCTGCCGAAGACGACGTAGGCATGGCCGTACTCGACGCCGTCGGGGTGGAGGGGCGCGCCGACGAGCAGGTCGTCGATGCCGTCGTCGTTCAGGTCTCCGGCGGCGGCCACGGCGTGGCCGGCCTCGTCGAAGGCGGCGGCGCCGTGCACCGCGAATCCGCCGATGCCCGCGGTGACGTCGGACAGGTAGACGACGGGCGGAAATGCCTGGGCGCCCGCCGGGTTGGCGGTCGGGGGCAGGGTGCTGACGAGCATCGCGAGCCCGGACAGGCGCACGAGGCTCCACACCAATCGAAGGTCCAGCCGCATGGGACGCTCCGACGCAGCTCCGCATCGACTCCCGCGGTCGGCGCGTGGGCGACGGCTCGACCGGGCGGGTTCGCATGGGGCGACATCCACTCGAGGTCGATCCACTCTGAACGTCGGCAGCCGCGAAGTCAAGGTGGGTGGAGCCGGACCGCAGGCCAGACGGCGACGTCGTGAGGGGGAGTCCGGGCGCGTCGTGCCTCGCCGGGCTCAGCCCCAGATCGGCTCGCCCCGGGCCTCCCGCGCGGTGGCGCCCCGCGCGAACTCGAGATCGTCCCGGATCGTGCGCGCCGCGAGCAGGAAGTGCAGGCCCGACCACGCCAATGCCAGCGACACGATCAGCAGCGCGTAGCGCAGCGAGTCGTCACCGAAGCGGGGCTCGAGCGCGTCGGAGAGGAGCCCCGTCGCCGCGGGCCCTATCGCCAGACCGATGATGTTGATCACGAGCAGCAGGATCGCCCCCGCCGTGGCTCGCATCGACGGGGTCGCCAGCGACTGCACGAGTGCGAGCGCCGGCGCCTGGTACATGAGGCCGAGCAGCGTCGGCGGAATCAGCATCACGAGCGCGAGCAGGGTGTTGGGCGTGAGATAGACGACGAAGCTGAATGGGAGTGACAGCACCATGGCGACGGCGGGCACCCACATCCTGTATCGCCCGTCTTCGATGGACAGACGATCGGAGAAGAAGCCGCCGAGATAGATCCCCAGGCCACCCCCGATGCCGATGATGAGCGCCAGCCAGGTACCGACCTCGCCCACGGAGAGGCCGTGCGAGCGGATCAGGAAGGGAGGCGCCCAGTTCGTCACCGAGTAGCCCACGAAGGCGTAGAGCCCGGACGCCATCGCGGCATGGCGGAACGATCGGCTGCGCCAGAGGAAGCGCGCGGTCTCCGAGGCCGACGGCGCCGGTACCTGCACGGCGCCGGGTGCGTCGACCTCGGACGCCCCGCGTCGCGGCTCGCGAAGGGTGAGCGCGACGATCACGGCGAGGAGCACGCCGGGAAGGCCGACCACCGCGAACGCCCAGCGCCAGCCGAGGGTCTCGTCGAGCCAGCCGCCGAGCATGAACCCCACGAGGATCCCGAGCGGTACGCCGAGCGAGAAGATGCCGAGGGCCGTCCCGCGTCGCTCTGCGGGGAAGTAGTCCGAGATCATCGAGTGTGCGGGCGGGCTTCCTCCCGCCTCGCCGATGCCGACGCCGACGCGCATCAGCAGCAGCGACCAGAAGCCCACGGCGGTGCCGCAGAGCGCGGTCATCACGCTCCAGATGACCAGGCAGATCGCCATCACGCCCTTGCGGCTGTACACGTCCGCAAGCCGGGCGATCGGGACGCCCATCGTGGCGTAGAAGATGCCGAAGGCCGTGCCGCCGAGCAGGCCGAGCTGGAAGTCGGACAGGGCGAGGTCGCGCTTGATGGACTCGAGCAGGATCGCGAGGATCTGACGGTCGACGAAGTTGATGACGTAGACGGCAGTCAGCAGGCCCAGGGCGTAGCGGAGATAACCGGTCGAGTAGGCGGGCGGCTCGGCCGCGGAAGGGGCGCTCATGGCCCTATGGAACCAGAAGCGCCACCTTCATGCGAGCACCCGATCCCGGTGGGAGCCGGCCGTGAGCGACGGGCCCACTTTTCGGGCCAGACGGGCATCGAGCCGCGCGTCGAGCACGTGCGGGGCCGCGGGAGCTTTGGAGGGCGAGTCATGAAGGTCGGTGTCCTGCAGTTCTTCGGGTGGCGCGATCGCAACACCCCGCTCGAGGACGTATACGCACGCGCCCTCGACCGCATCGAGGTGATGGATCGAAGTGGCTACGACGCGGTCTGGCTTGCCGAGCACCACTTCAGCGGGTACAGCGTGTGCCCTTCCGTGCACCTGATGGCGTGCCATGTGGCTGCGCGCACTCGAAGGGTCCGGATCGGGACCGCGGTCACGCTCGCCGCCTTCTACCATCCGCTCCGCATCGCCGAGGAGGTGGCCCTGCTCGACGTGCTGACCGGCGGGCGCATCAACTGGGGGGCGGGCCGTGGCTTCGATCCTCGCGAGTTCGAGGTCTTCGGGGTCGACCCGGCGGAGAGCACCGCCCGTTTCCGGGAGGCGGTCGACATCGTCCTGGCAGCGTGGACGAACGAGCGGCTGACGTTCGAGGGTCGGTTCCATCGCTACACCGACGTCGAGGTCCTGCCGAAGCCCGCGCAGCGCCCGCATCCGCCGGCCTGGGTGGCGGCGACGTCGCCGTCGGCCGTCGAGTGGGCCGCGGAGCGCGGTCACTCGATCCTCATGGATCCGCACTCGCCGCATGGCGAGATCGCCCGCAAGAAGCGCCTCTACATGGATGGGCTCGAGAAGCACGGGCACGAGACGGAAGGGCGCGATCTGCCGGTGGGGCGACTCGTCGTGGTCGCGGAGAGCGATGCGAAGGCGGAGGAGGTCGCCCGGCGTGGCGCGCGCTGGACCGCCGGCGCGTATCTGCCCAAGGAGGCACTCGGCCAGTTCCGGCCGGGGGATGCCCCGGTCGACGCGGTGGATCACTACCTGAACGAGGTCGTGATCCACGGCTCACCCGAGAAGGTGGTCGACGAGCTGCTTCGGCTCGAGGACGAGATCCCGCTCGGCTACCTGCTGCTCTCGCCGCTCAGCGAGCAGACCTTCGGACTCTTCACCGATCACGTGCTGCCGCGCGTGGCCTGAAGCAGGAAGGGGCCGGCCCGGCTCGCCTTCACGACGTCCCGGCCGACCCCTTCGGCGTGCCCCTGTTACACGAGACTCTAGAGCTTCGCGAACTCCAGCGCGTCGCCGTTTGCGGCGACCGTCGCCTTGATCTTCGACCCTTCCGGGAACCTGCCCTCGAGGATCTGGATCGCGAGCGGGTCCTGCACCAGGCGCTGGATCACGCGCTTGAGCGGTCGGGCGCCGTACTGCGGGTCGTAGCCGCGGTCGGCGATCATCTGCTTCGCCTCTTCGGTCAGCTCGAGCGAGATGCGCTTCTCGGTCAGCAGCTTCTCGAGCCGGCCGAGCTGCAGATCGGCGATGTGATGGATCTGATCGCGCTTCAGCTGGTGGAAGATCATCACGTCGTCGACCCGGTTCAGGAACTCGGGCTTGAAGTGCGAGCGCAAGGCGCCCATCACCTGCTCTTCGATCTCCGAGGCCTGATTCGCCTCGTCCATCTCGACGATGTGATGGCTGCCGATGTTCGACGTCATGATCAGGACCGTGTTGCGGAAGTCGACCGTGCGTCCCTGGCCGTCGGTCAGACGACCGTCGTCGAGGATCTGCAAGAAGACGTTGAACACGTCCGGATGCGCCTTCTCGATCTCGTCGAAGAGCACCACCGAGTAGGGCCGGCGCCGCACGGCCTCGGTGAGGTAGCCGCCCTCGTCGTAGCCGACGTAGCCGGGAGGGGCACCGATCATGCGCGACACGGAGTGCTTCTCCATGAACTCGCTCATGTCGATGCGCACCATCGCCTGCTCGTCGTCGAAGAGGAACTCGGCGAGCGCCCGGGCGGTCTCGGTCTTGCCCACGCCGGTGTGGCCGAGGAAGATGAACGAGCCGATCGGCCGGTCGGGATCCTGCAGCCCCGCGCGCGCGCGGCGCACGGCGTTCGACACGGCGACGAGCGCCTCGTCCTGGCCGACCACGCGGCGGTGCAGCTGGTCCTCCATGTGGACGAGCTTTGCCTGCTCGCTCTCCAGCATCTTGGATACGGGGATGCCGGTCCACTTCGAGACGATCTCGGCGATCTCGTCGGGGGTCACCTCTTCGCTCAGCATCGAGCCCTCGCTCTGCTGCGCCTCGAGCGCCTGCTGCTTCTCTTCGATCGTCTTCTCGAGCGCGACGAGCTCGCCGTAGCGGATCTCCGCGGCACGCTCGAGGTCGCCCTTGCGCGTCACGCGCTCGAGCTCGGCTTCGAGCTCCTCCTTGCGCCCCTTCGCGTCGCGCACGTCGGCGATGAAGCTCTTCTCGTTCTGCCAGCGCGCGGTCATGGCGTCGCTCTGTGAGCGCAGGTCGGCGATCTCGAGGTCGACGGTCTCGGCGCGGGCCTTGCTCGCGTCGTCGGTCTCCTTCTTCAGCGCCTCGCGCTCGATCTCGAGCTGCATCCGCTTGCGCTCGACCGCATCGAGCTCCTCGGGCATCGAGTCGATCTGCACGCGCACACGACTCGCTGCCTCGTCGACGAGATCGATGGCCTTGTCGGGCAGGAAGCGGTCGGTGATGTAGCGATCACTGAGCTTGGCGGCGGCCACCAGCGCGCCGTCGGCGATGCGCACACCGTGGTGCACCTCGTAGCGCTCCTTCAGACCGCGCAGGATCGACACCGTGTCCTCGACGCTGGGCTCGCCCACGAAGACCGGCTGGAACCGGCGCTCGAGCGCCGAGTCCTTCTCGACGTGCTTGCGGTACTCGTCGAGGGTCGTCGCGCCCACGCAGTGCAGCTCGCCGCGGGCGAGCGCGGGCTTCAGCATGTTCGCCGCGTCGGCCGCACCCTCGGCAGCGCCGGCACCCACGATCGTGTGCAGCTCGTCGATGAAGAGGATCACCCGGCCCTCGGCCTCGGTGACCTCCCGCAGCACCGCCTTCAGGCGGTCCTCGAACTCGCCGCGGTACTTCGCGCCCGCGATCAGTGCGCCGATGTCGAGCGCGATGAGGTCGCGGTCCTTGAGGGTCTCGGGTACGTCGCCGGCGACGATGCGCTGGGCGAGGCCCTCGGCGATGGCCGTCTTGCCGACGCCGGGCTCGCCGATCAGCACGGGGTTGTTCTTGCTGCGGCGCGAGAGCACCTGCACGACGCGGCGGATCTCCTCGTCGCGGCCGACCACAGGGTCGAGCTTGCCGGTGCGGGCCACGGCCGTGAGGTCACGCCCGTACTTCTCGAGCGCCTGGTACTTGCTCTCGGGATCCTGGTCGGTCACGCGTGCGCCTCCTCGGACGGTCTTGAGTGCTTCGAGCACGGTGTCGCGATCGGCGCTCTGCTCGCGGAGCATCTTGCCGGTGGCGTCCTGGTCGTCGGACGCCATCGCGAGCAGCAGGTGCTCGGTCGATACGTATTCGTCGCGCATCTGCTCGGCCTCTGTGAAGGCCGCCTGCAGGATGCGCGATGTGTTGCTGGAGAGACTCGCCTGGCCGTTGCTGCCGCTGACCTTGGGCAGCTTCTCGATCAGCCCGGCCGCACGCTCGCGGAGCGCATCGATCGGAGCGCCCGCCTTCTGCAACACGGGGATCGTGCTGCCCTCGGGCTGCGCGAGGAGCGCCGCGAGCAGGTGCACGGGCTCGATCAGCGAGTGCCCGCGGGCCTGGGCATCGCCCTGGGCGGCCTGGAGAGCCTCCTGACTCTTGAGAGTGAGCTTGTTGAAATCCATGGTCCGAAACGCTGTTCACACCCCGGCGGAGTGCAACCCGGGAGCCGAGAGAATTCGGTGGGAACGTGCACCCCAGACGCAGCTGAGCCGCGCTCACCGTGGTGAGGCGAGGCGAGGCCCAGGGGGATGTTCCGCTGTGTCGGGAATCAGCCTGCGCGCGTCGATGGCACTGCCGGGCTGCCGGAGATCGTCGCGTTTCGGACTCGATCGCCGCCTCGAGGCGACGAAGGTGTGCGTCGGCACTGGCGCTCCGTAGGGGCCGGTCGAGCTCGTCGAGAAGGCCGGTTACGGGCTTCCAGAACGAGGCCTCGTCCCAGCTGACTCGAACGAGGCGCGAGCGCGCAGATGAAGAGAAGGAAGATCAACAGGCAGGGGCTACCGCACGTGCTGCAGTGGCGTCGCGGGCTGCCCACGGCGCCTTGGCGAGTGAATCGTGCTCTCGAATCGGCCCGACGCGATAACGTCTGGCCCGCCATGCCCGACGACCCTCACCCCGATCCCGAGAATACGATCGAACGCCTGCTCGCCTGGCTCGAGGCCATCGCGGCCGATCATGCGTCGCTTTCGGATCTCGACGATCTCCAGCGAAAGCGGCTGCGCGAAGCCGCCGGGCGCATCGCGTTTCCCGAGCGGACCGAGCGCCGGGCGCTGGCCGTTCGCCGCAAGCAGGCGCTTCGCGAGCGCATCCGACGCGAAGACGACGCGGCGCTGAACGCCACGAGCAACCGATCGCAGCAGCGCGCGCTCCGCTTTCCGGTGGCGCCCGTGCACCTCGAGATCTCCGATACCCACCGGGCGCTGCTCGAAGCGCAGGCCGCACCGATCGAGCCGGGCGGCACTCGGGATGACGACTGGAGAGACGAGGCGGGAGAAGGGCGGGGAGAAGGGCGGGGAGACGACCAGGGAGCCGAGTCGCGCCTGCACGCACCGAAGGGCTGCTACGTCTGCAAGACCGAGTTCGATCGCGTGCATCACCACTACGATTCGATGTGCCCGGCCTGCGCGGACTTCAACTGGGCGAAGCGCATGCAGACGGCCGACCTCTCGGGGCGGGTCGCGGTCATCACCGGCGCGCGGGTCAAGATCGGTTACGAAGCGGCGTTGATGCTCCTTCGCGCTCGCGCCACCGTCGTCGTGACCACCCGGTTCCCCCACGACGCAGCCGAGCGTTTTGCGCGTGAGGACGATTTCGAGACCTTCGAGGCTCGGCTGCAGATCCACGGCCTCGATCTGCGTCACACCCCGAGCATCGAAGCGCTGGCTTCGCACCTCTGCGCCACGCTGCCGCAGGTCGACTTCCTCATCCACAATGCCTGTCAGACCGTGCGCCGTCCGCCCGCGTACTACGAGCACATGCTCGCGCACGAGCGCGCGCTCGAGCTGCCGGCGAGAACCGAGTCGCTCTTGTCCGCGCACCGGGCCCTCGCGGGTCATCCCGTGGCGGGCGAAGGCGCGCAGCTCGTCCCGTTGGCCGACGCGATGCCGGGCCTCACCGATGCGCCCGGCCTCACCCAGCTCGACCTGCTCGGCGAGGCCGACCTCGCGCATCTGTTTCCCGCCGGCATGCAAGATGGGGAGGGGCAGCAGCTCGACCTGCGCGACGGCAACTCGTGGCGCATGGAGCTCGCCGACGTGCCGACCCTCGAGCTGCTCGAGGTGCAGCTCGTCAACTCCATCGCGCCCTTCATCCTCACCGCGCGATTGAAGCCGCTGATGCTGCGGACGCCGACCCGCGACAAGCACGTCGTGAACGTCTCGGCGATGGAGGGCCAGTTCTACCGGTCGCTCAAGACCACCCGGCATCCGCACACCAACATGGCGAAGGCCGCCCTCAACATGATGACGCGCACGTCGGCGCCCGACTTCGCGAAGGACGGCATCCACATGAACAGTGTGGACACGGGCTGGGTCACTGATGAGGACCCCTTCGAGCACGCGGTCAAGAAGGAGAGCGAGCAGCGCTTCGCTCCACCGCTCGACTCGGTCGATGGCGCGGCCCGCGTACTCGACCCGATCTTCTCCGGCTTCAAGACAGGCACCCACTGCTGGGGGCAGTTCCTGAAGGACTATCTGCCGACGCGCTGGTAGCGCCCGGACAGGCCGGTGTTCTCGAATGCGTCCACGACCCGCGACAGATCGGACTACGCGTCCTGTGCCATGCAGGGAGAAGCGTCGTTGAGCACGCGCGACATCCGCATCGTCCTCGTCGAGCCGCGCCACCCCGGCAACGTCGGCGCCACCGCCCGGGCCATGAAGACGATGGGCCTCGGCCAGCTGGTCCTCGTACGTCCCGACGAGTTCCCGACCCTCGAAGCCGAGCAAAGGGCGGTGTCGGCCGTCGACGTGCTCGAGCGCGCTCGCGTGGTCGACCGGCTGAGCGACGCCATGGTCGGCTGCTCGCTGGTCATCGGCACGACGGGTCGCATGCGCCAGCACGCCCATCCGATCCTGGGCCCGCGTGAAGCGGCGACGAAGTCGGTCTCTGAAGCCGACGCCGGTGCATCGGTGGCGATCCTCTTCGGCTCCGAGCGGGACGGGCTCTCCAACGAGGCCCTCGACGCGTGCGCCTACCAGCTCACGATCCCGACCGACGACGCGTTGCCATCGCTCAACCTCGCGGCCGCGGTGCAGCTGGTCTGTTACGAGATCCTGATGGCGTCTGTCGAGCCGACCGAGGGCGGCGACGGCCAGCCGGACGGCGGTGCCAGCTACCCGACCCAGGACGAGATCGAGTTCTTCTTCGCGCGACTGCGCGAGGCCCTCGACGCGCGGGACTTCTTCGACGCAGAGAACCCCGAGCCGACCTTCACGCGGATCCGCCGGATCCTCGGGCGCGCGCGCCCCGATTCGGCAGAGCTGCTCCTGCTGCACGGGCTCGTGCGCCTCGTGCGAAGGGCGGACTAGGAGCTGCGCCCCCGACTCTCAGCTCGACGGCCGATCACCGCCGGCCATGTCCGATGACCAGCGAAGGGACCAGGCCCCGTTCCCGGGCAGGCGCTTAGGCACCTCGCCGGCAATACACAGGCCTTGTTACGTGTTCCGTTGGTTGGACCCGGAGCCCGTCGCAGGACCGCCTCACCCGGCCGATCAGGCCTCGCCCCGGTGCCCCGTTGCCATTGGCCGCGGCTCGACGTGGGCCTC
>CAYYSY010000209.1:0-43423 GCA_964474355.1 uncultured Spirochaetaceae bacterium
GTGAGCCATGGCGGGGCTGATGCCCGCTCGCTCGTTCAAGGTGGGTCGATCGGTGCAGTCGACGTGTCTTCATGGCTCTCCTCCCTCGACGTTCGGGAGGAAGCGGCACGTTGATTTCGTGGAGGCTCGGACTCGGGTGCGCACCTTCGCAGACGGTCGAACTGTCTTCGAGGATTCGGGGGGCTGAGGCGACGAGCGCCCATCCTCGTGTTCGATGATGGGCACGTCGCTTTTGGGGCGTAGCCAAATGGTTAAGGCAGCGGCCTTTGGAGCCGCCATCTGTAGGTTCGAATCCTACCGCCCCAACCAATACCGAGTCCCGGCATTGGCACTCGGCAGGTAGAGCAGAACCCGCATCAGGCTGCTGGCACCGGGCATCGGACGAGCGTTCCGGTCGATGGAGATCCAGCCGCACCTGCGGCAGACGGCAAGAGAGCTGACGAGCGAGGGGAAGGGGAGAGCACGGTGAAGTACGGCATGAAGCTCTTCAGCGGCAACGCGAACCCGAAGCTCGCGAATGCCGTCGCGGCCTACCTCGACATGGAGATCGGCGCCTGCGACGTCGGCACCTTCAGTGACGGCGAGTGCGCGATCGAGATCGGCGAGAACGTGCGCGGCATGGACGTCTTCGCGATCCAGCCCACCTGCGGGCCGGCGAACCGGCACCTGATGGAGCTGCTGATCATGATCGACGCGCTCAAGCGCAGCTCCGCGCGTCGCATCACGGCCGTGATCCCCTACTACGGCTACTCGCGCCAGGACCGCAAGGTGAAGCCCCGCGTGCCGATCACGTCGAAGCTCGTCGCCGACCTGATCACGACCGCCGGCGCCGATCGCGTGCTCTGCATGGATCTGCACGCGGGTCAGATCCAGGGCTTCTTCAACATTCCGGTGGACAACCTCTTCGCGACGCCGCTGCTGCTCGGCGCGATCAAGGATCGTGTCCCCGGCGACATCACGATCATATCGCCCGATGCCGGAGGTGTGGAGCGCGCGCGGGCCTACGCGAAGCGCCTCGACGTGGGGCTGGCCATCATCGACAAGCGGCGCGAGGCGGCGAACGTCAGCGAGGTGATGCACATCATCGGCGACGTGACCGGCAAGACCTGCGTGATCGTCGACGACATCGTGGACACCGCGGGCACGCTCTGCAGCGCCGCGAGCAGCCTGCTCGAGGCGGGGGCAGCGAGCGTATACGCGGCGATCACGCACCCGGTGCTCTCGGGCCCGGCCATCAAGCGCATCAGCGAGTCGACCCTGACCGAGCTGATCGTCACCGACACCATCCCGCTCCGCCCCGAGGCGGTCGAGAGCGGAAAGATCCATGTGGTCTCCGTCGCCGAGCAGCTCGGCGAGGCGATCCGACGCATCAACAACGAGGAGAGCGTGAGCTCTCTGTTCTGAGTCGGCGCCTTGAGCGCCGGGGAGTCAAGTCGTGAGCGAAGTATCACTGGCCGTCGAGCAGCGGGAGACCCGTGGCAAGGGCGCAGCGCGCAAGATGCGCGCTGCCGGCATCGTACCCGCCGTCGTCTACGGCGGCGGCAAGGACCCGATCGCCGTCAGCCTCGACCCGAATGCACTCGATCGCATCATCCACACCCACCACGCGGGCCTGAACGCCCTGATCGATCTCCAGGGGGACGCGGCCCTCGGCGGTCGCACGGTGATGGTGAAGGATCTCGACCGTGACCCGTTGAAGGGTCTGATCCGCCACGTCGACCTCCTGGAGGTGGATACCGAGGCGCGCATCGAGGTCTCGATCCCCGTGCACCTGACCGGTTCGCCGGCGGGCGTCGTCATGGGCGGCCTGCTCGATCACTCGCTCCACAAGGTCGACATCATCTGCAAGGCGGGCTCGATTCCCGACGAGATCGTGCTCGACGTGAGCCACCTCGACCTGGGCGACTCGCTGCACGTCAACGAGATCGCGCTGCCCGAGGGCGCCGAGATGCAGACCCCCGCCGACCTGCCGGTCGCGGCCGTCGTGATTCCGCGCGGCGTCGAGGAGGAGGCGGAAGAGGAAGAGGCCGCCGAGGGTGAAGAGGGCGCCGAGGCTGCCGAGGGCGGCGAGGAGAAGGCCGAGTCCGACTCTGGCGACGGCGACAAGGACTGAGCGAACCGCTCGACCGGTTGATCGTGGGGCTCGGGAATCCGGGCCCCACGTACGCATCTCATCGACACAACGTCGGCTTCATGGCCGTGCGCGCCCTCGCCGCGCGCGAAGGCGCCCCTGCGCCCATCCCCCGGTTTCGGGGGCTCTACTCGATCGTGCGCCTCGGTGAGCACACGGTGGGCCTGCTCACGCCGGAGACGTACATGAACGGCTCGGGCGAGAGCGTCGTGCAGGCTCTGGCCGCACATCCCGCGCTCGAGCCCGCCCGCTTGCTCGTCGTGCACGACGACCTCGACCTGCCGCTCGGTCGGCTCCGCCTGCGCGGGGCCGGTGGGGCCGGAGGCCAACGGGGTCTCGCCGACGTGCTCGACCGGCTCGGCACGCGCGAGGTGCCGCGCCTGCGGATCGGGATCGGGCGGCCGCCCGAAGGCATGGCCGTGCGAGACTGGGTGCTCTCCGAATTCGCCGCCGGCGAGTCCGAACCCCTCAGGGATACGCTCGACCGCGCCGCCGATGCGATGCAGGGTTGGGCCCTGCACGGCCTCGATCGCACGATGGACGTCGTCAATCGTGCAGCCACGGCGGACGAAGCCGGGTAGCCTCCGTTCTCTCGACTCGAGATGCGAGCAAAGATGCTCGGGCGCCGAAGTGATGCGCGAGGTCGCACCGGCTCGGTGTCGAGCGGTCGGGTGGTCGTTGAAGGCGACCGGCGAGAAGTGAGAAGAGCAGCGTAGAGGCAGAGATTGTCGAGCGTGAGCGAGAACAACGAACGCGGTGTCCTCGAGCTCCTCCAGGAGTTTTCGATCCCGCTGCTCACGGGCGTCTTCGTGGCGCTCATGGTCGCGAACGCGGCGCCCGAGGCGTACCAGCGCATCCTGCACTGGGAGCCCTTCACGGGCCTCCAGCTCTTTCACCACAAGCTCGATTTCCACTTCCTGGTGAACGACATCTTCATGGTGTTCTTCTTCGGCATCGCCGCGAAGGAGATCACCGAGAGCTGCCTGCCGGGTGGACCGCTCAATCCACCGGCCAAGGCGGTGACGCCGCTGATCGCGACGCTCGGCGGCGTCGTGGGTCCGGTCGCCGTGTTCTTCCTCGGTCTCTGGGGCGCGTTCGAGCTCGGCATCTACTCGTACGACGTCGACGACTGGGATCACCTCGCGCGCGGTTGGGGCATCCCGACCGCGACCGACATCGCGCTCGCCTGGCTGGCGGCGCGTTTCGTATTCGGCAAGGGGCATCCCGCGGTGGCGTTCCTGCTGCTGCTCGCCGTGGCGGACGACGCAATCGGCCTCGTGATCATCGCTGTCTTCTACGGCGACCCCGAGGTCGCTGCGGCGCCGTACTGGCTGCTGCTGACCCTGGCAGGCATGCTGGTCGCGCTGCTGTTGCGGCGGATGGGCGTCCGTTGCTGGCCGCCCTACATCTTCATCGCTGGGCCGCTCTCGTGGAGCGGACTCATCCTCGCGCATCTGCACCCCGCGCTGGCGCTCGCCGTGATCGTGCCCTTCCTGCCCTGGCCGCAGCGCGACTTCGGCCTCTTCGACAACCGCGACGAGTACACGCAGATGGGCCCCGAGCTCGCCGCCGACCTCCACATCGAGATGTCGACCCTCGACAAGTACGAGCACCAGACCAAGCTCTTCGTCGACTTCGGTCTCTTCTTCTTCGCGTTCTGCAATGCCGGCGTCGTGTTCGAGAGCTCCGGCCCCATGTCGTGGCTCGTGCTCGGCAGCCTCGTCGTGGGCAAGACCGCCGGCATCGCCGGGGCCGGTCTGCTGGCCCTGCTGATCGGGCTCAGCCTGCCCGCTGGCATGAGGGTGAAGGACCTGGTGATGGCGGGCTTCATCGCGGCGCTCGGGCTCACCGTGGCGCTCTTCGTCGCCGATGCCGCCTTCGAGGAAGATCTGTTGATGCAGGGCCAGGCGAAGATGGGCGCGCTGCTCTCGGGGCTGGTCGGCATCGTCGCCCTGGCGCTGAGCCGCCCGTTCGGATTCGGTCAGGTGGACGAAGAGGCCGGGGCGAGCCCCCCGGCCTCCACCGCCGAAGAGTCGCTGCCCGACTGAGCCGCGTCCCGGGGCCGCCTCACGCGCCCGAGAAGCCGACACTCCGAGCGTCCCGCTGATTGTCCGGATCAGAGGCGCAGAATCTCGACTGAACATTCCACAATTGTCCCGACAATTGGTGATTGATCGGTCCGGCGTCCCCCTCTAATCTGCCGGCCATGTCTTCCGGGGCCATCCACTACGACGAGCAGGGCGAGGGGCCGGTCTACCGGCGCATCGCCGAGTCGATTCGCGATCAGATCGCGAGCGGCGAGCTCGGGGTCGGCGCGAAGCTGCCGCCGATCCGCAGCCTCGCCGGCGACCTCGGTGTCAATCGCGACACGGTGGCCCTCGCGTACGAGACCCTGGCCGAAGAGGGGCTCGTCGAGTCGGTGGTCGGGCGGGGCACCTTCGTGCGCGGGGCGACCGGGCCCGACCCGGGCCCGGCCCGGGTCGCGTTGGCCGCCGGCGTCGATCGCCTGCTCGAGATCGAGAATGCGCGTCCCCGCTTCGGCGCCGCAAACGGCCTCGTGCCCTTCCACTCGCTGATCCCCGACCCCGACCTCTACCCGGTCGACGACTTCCGCAAGGCGTTCAACCGCGCGGTGGCCGAGGGCGGCGCGCGGCTCTTCCTGTACGGCGAGCCGCAGGGGCACCCGCGGCTGCGCGAGGCGCTCGCGGCGCGCTTCCGCACGGTAGGCATCGAGGCCGAGGCGCGTGACCTCGTGCTGTGTCACGGCGCAAGCCAGGGCATCTCACTCGCGCTGCGTGTCTTCGCCGCGCCGGGAGACCAGGTCGCCGTCGAGACGCCGACCTATCACAACGTCCTCGCGACGATGGCCGGTCAGGGCGTGCAGCCCGTCGAGGTGCCGATGTCGGACGAAGGGCCCGACCTGGCGGCGCTCGAGCGCGTGCTCGCCCGTCCCGAGGTCAAGGCCTTCTACACCATCCCGACCTTCCACAACCCGATGGGGGTCACGACCGGCGTGGCCGCGCGCCGCGCGCTGCTCGAGGTCGCCGCGCGCTTCGGTAAGCCGGTCATCGAGGACGCGTTCGAGATGGACCTGCGCTGCAGCGGGCGGCCCATCGCGCCGCTCGCAGCGCTCGACGAGCGCGGGCTGGTGGTGCACCTCTTCTCGTTCTCGAAGTCGCTGTTCCCGGGTGCGCGGGTGGGGTCGATCCTCGCGCGGGGCCGTGCGCTCGACGGGCTCGTCGCGCTGAAGCACGCCACCGATCTGTCGGACTCGACGCCCCTGCAGGCGGCGATGGCCGAGTTCCTGGAGAGCGGGGCGTACGACCGCCACCTCGGCCGCATCCGCCGCGAGCTGCGCCGGCGTCACGCGGCGCTCGCCGAGGCGCTGGCCGCGCACATGCCCGAGGGCACGCGGTTCACGAGGCCCGAAGGCGGCTATCAGGTGTGGGTCGAGCTGCCCTTCGAGCTCGACACACGCGAGCTGCTCGCCGACGCGGCGCGGGCGGGCGTGGTGTTCGCGCCGGGCTCGCAGTTCAACGCCGACGGGCGCGCCTCGGCGTGCCTGCGGATCGTCATCGCGCAGACGAACGAGGAGCAGATCCGCGCTGGCGTCGAGGCGCTGGGTGAGGTGGTGCGCGCGCACATGAGCGCGGGCACCGGAGCGAGGCAGCCGGCGAGCGTGCACCTGTAGCTCGCCTCGGTCGTACGAGAGCGAATCGACCGGGACCGCCGGAGGCGGGGTCCGGGAAGGAGGGACGACATGTCCAACGACGGAAGCAACGGAAGTGGTGGCAACGGCCAGGGACGCCGGGGCGCCGAGGCCTACGAGCTGAAGGTCGGCCTGGCCGAGATGCTGAAGGGCGGCGTCATCATGGACGTCGTCGATCCCGAGCAGGCCAAGATCGCCGAGCAGGCGGGTGCGTGTGCCGTGATGGCGCTCGAGCGCGTGCCGGCGGACATCCGCCGCGATGGCGGTGTCGCCCGCATGAGCGCCGTCGACATGATCGAGGGCATCCAGCGCTCGGTCTCGATCCCCGTGATGGCGAAGATCCGCATCGGCCACTTCAGCGAGGCGGCCGTGCTCGAGGCGATGGGCGTCGACTTCATCGACGAGAGCGAGGTGCTGACGCCGGCCGACGACGAGTTCCACGTCGACAAGCACGCGTTCCGCGTGCCGTTCGTGTGCGGCTCGCGCAACCTCGGCGAGGCGCTGCGGCGCATCGGCGAGGGCGCGGCCATGATGCGCACCAAGGGTGAGGCGGGCAGTGGCAACATCGTCGAGGCGGTGCGCCACCTGCGCAGCGTCGTCGGCGAGATGCGGCAGATCCAGGCGATGCGGCCCGACGAGCTGATGACGGTGGCCAAGAATCTCGGCGCGCCGTACGACCTCGTCCGCTACGTGCACGAGAACGGCAAGCTGCCCGTGCCGAACTTCGCGGCCGGCGGCATCGCGACACCCGCCGACGCGGCGCTCTGCCGGCAGCTCGGCGCCGAGGCCGTCTTCGTGGGGAGTGGCATCTTCAAGAGCGCCGACCCCGAGAAGCGCGCCAAGGCCGTCGTGCACGCGAATACGCACTGGGAAGATCCGGCCGAGATCCTGAACGCCCACCGCGGCCTCGGCTCGGCGATGGAAGGCATCGAGATGTCGACCCTCGACGAGAGCGAGCGCCTCGCGAACCGCGGCTGGTAGCCCACGTCGTGGCTCGCCGAGTCGGCATCGTCACCATCCAGGGCGCGGTGGACGAGCACCGCGCGCGGGGATAGCTCGATGGGTCTGCGCATCGGCATCGTCACCATCCAGGGCGCGGTGGACAAGCACCGCCGCGCCCTGGAGCGCCTCGGCGCCGAGGTGAGCCCGGTCCTCCGCAAGGAGGATCTCGAGCGCCTCGACGGCCTCGTGCTGCCCGGCGGCGAGAGCACGACGATCTCGATGGGGCTCGAGCGGCACGGCCTCTTCGAGCCGATCCAGGCCTTCGCGGCCGGCGGCGGGCGCGTGCTCGGCACCTGCGCGGGGGCGATCCTGCTGGCGCGCGAGAGCCGCAACCACCCCGTTCGGACGCTCGGCCTGCTCGACGCCGTGGCCGAGCGCAATGCCTACGGCACCCAGCTCGACTCGTTCATCGCTCCCGCGGACGAGGGCGCCGAGAGCGGCTTCGCAGGGCTCGAGTGCGTCTTCATCCGGGCACCGGCCCTCGGCGAGCTCGGCGCCGGCATCGAGGTGCTGGTGCGCGTGGACGGACGGCCGGTGCTCGTCCGCCAGGAGCAGATCTGGGCCTCCACGTTCCACCCCGAGCTGACCGACGACCTGCGGGTCCACTCGGCCTGGCTGGGGCTGTGACGGGGCTCTAGCCGGCCTGTCGGGTCGTTTGGCGGAGCCCCCGGATCTGGTGTAAAACCCCGATCCAAACGGGCCGAGAGACCGGCCCTTCATCCCAACCTCGGTCCACGTGCGGCGCGTCCACCCGACGACGCGCCGAAGAGAGCGCGGGCCCGACGGCGCAGCCGTCGTCCAGGAGGAGTCATTCGTGCGGGAATACGAGTTCAACTTCATCGTCCAGCCGGAGATCTCGGAAGAGGGCTCCACGACCATCCTCGGCAAGCTGGATGGCATCCTCGAGCAGTCCGGGGCGACCCGCCTCCTCCTCGATGATCAGGGCAAGCGCAAGCTCGCCTATCCGATTCAGAAGTTCCAGAAGGGCCACTACTACCTGCTGTCGTTCCTCGACGACGGCAAGGTGGTCGACGAACTCGAGCGCACGCTGCGCATCGAGGAGAGCGTCCTGCGCTTCCTGACCGTCAAGGTCGAGGACGAGGTCAAGGACGTCGAGGGGCGCGTCGCGTCGGCCCGCGAGAAGGAGGCCGAGCTGCAGAAGCGCCTCGCCGAGAAGGCCGCGCGCGAGGCCGAGGAGGCCAAGGCCCGGGCCGCTGCGGAGGCCGAGGCCGCCGCGAAGGCCGCTGCCGCCGCCGAAGCGGCTGCCGAGGCCGAGGCTGCTGCGGCTGCCGCGGCCAGCGAGAGCGAGGCCGAGGCCGAGGCAGGCGAGACCGAGGCGGCTACAGAGGCCCCGGCCGAGGCCGCCGCAGAGGAGGCGACCGAAGAGGCGCCCGTCGCTGCTGGCGGTGACGATGACGAAAAGACCAAGGAGGAGTCGGCATGAGCGAGCCCACCGATACCCCGCCGGCCAAGGCCGAAGCTTCCGCACCGTCCAACCGCCCCGGCGGAACGGACCGCCCGAGCGGTGACCGCCCCGGCGGAACGGACCGTCCGAGCGGTGACCGCCCCGGCGGCTTCGACCGCCCGGGTGGCGACCGCCCCCGCGGCCCGCGCCCCGATCGCGGCGACCGGCCCCGCGGCCCGATGAGCCCGAAGGCGCGCTTGCGCGCGGCGGCTCGCAAGAAGGCCCGCAAGGCGCGCAAGAAGACGGGCATGTTCCAGCGCCGCAAGGTGTGCCGCTTCTGCGCGGACAAGAACCTGTCACTCGACTACAAGGAGGTGAAGACGCTTCGCCTCTTCATCACCGAGACCGGCAAGATGACGCCGCGCCGCATCTCGGGTACCTGCGCCAAGCACCAGCGTCAGCTGGCCGTGGGCATCAAGCGCGCGCGACACCTCGCGCTGCTGCCCTACGCGCCGAACCACATGTGATCGGAGTCGACGCAGATGGCACAGGTCAGACTCATTCTGAAGGACGAGGTCTACGGTCTCGGTGAGGCCGGAGACCTGGTGAGCGTGAAGCCCGGCTACGCGCGCAACTTCCTGCTTCCCCAGGGCAAGGCCGAGATCGCGACCGAGACTCGCGTGAAGGCCTTCGAGCACCAGAAGGCGGTCATCGCCGAGAAGCTCGCCAAGGAGATGAAGGACGTCGAGGCGGTCAAGAGCAAGATCGAGAAGATCCATCTCGACTTCGAGGCCGCGGCGGGCGAGAACGGCAAGCTCTTCGGCTCGATTACGAGGGCCCAGATCGCCGAGCAGCTCGCCGAGAAGGGCATCGAGATCGATCGCCGCAAGATCGAGCTGAAGGATCCGATCAAGCAGGTCGGCGACTACGAGATCACGATCAAGGTGCGGCGCGAGCTGCACGCGAAGATCAACCTCACGGTGACCGGCGTCGCCGGCGCTGCTCCCGAAGTCGAGGCAGAGGTCGAGGAGGAAGAGCCCGCGAGCCTCGGCTCCGCCCCCGCGGACGAGACCGGCGACGAAGCGACGGCGGGCGACGAGGTCGACGCGGAAGAGACCGAAGAGGACGACGAGGAGAGCTGATCTCCGAACGACGTTCGAGTGAGTCGATGGGCCCCCGGTCGTGCGCGCGATCGGGGGCCCTTGTCGTTTTTCTCGGTGCACGGGTCGAATGCCCGCCGGGTCACGAACAGTCGCGGTATGGTGGGGCTTCGATCGCGCGAGTGATCGCGGGGAGTGGGAGGCAGGGCGGGTGTCCCTCGACGGCGGGCCTGAAAGCTACGGACGCAATGATCGCGGCGGACGCCGCGGTCGCCGGGGTGATCGCGACGATCGTCCGCGCCTCGAAGAAGGTGAGCTCGTCGGTCGGGTTCCGCCGAGCGACGTGTCGGCCGAGAAGGCCGTGCTCTCTTCGATCCTCCTCGACAACGAAGCCATCCATCTCCTCGTCACCGAGGTGAAGGAAGAGGACTTCTACCACCCCGCCCACCAGATCATCTACCGCTCGATGGTGAAGCTGCGCGACACGAATCAGCCCGTCGACCTCGTGACCCTCGCGGCTTACCTGCAGGACGAGGGCCTGCTCGAGGGCGTCGGCGGCGCCGTCGCGCTGGCCGAGCTCGCGGACTACGAGGCGACGCCGGCCAACGCCGTCTTCTATGCCAAGCGCATTCGCGAGAAGTCGATCAAGCGCTCGATCATCGCGGTGGCGAGCGAGATCGTCGCGCTCGGCTACGACCCGGGCGAAGAGGCCGACAAGCTCCTCGATCAGGCCGAGAGCCGCATCTTCGGCCTCTCGCAGGAGAAGGCCGCGAGCGGGCTCAGCTCGATCGGCGTCGAGATGCACGACGCCGTTGATCACATCGACGTGCTGATGAACCGCAGCGGCGAGCTCACCGGGCTCGTCACGGGGTACAAGAAGCTCGACGAGATGACGGGCGGGTTGCAGCCCGGCGACCTGTTCATCCTCGCGGCGCGCCCCTCGATGGGCAAGACGGCGTTCGCGCTGAACGTCGCGCGCAACGCGGCGATGGATGCGAACAAGCACGTCGCGGTCTTCTCGCTCGAGATGACGACGCGCTCGCTCGTGCTGCGCATGCTCTCGAGCGAGGCCCAGGTCGACTTCTCGATGATGCGCACCGGGCTCATCACACCCGACACGCACTCGCGCATCATCCAGTGCGCGGGCCGGCTCGCCGAGGCGGGGATGTGGATCGACGACACGGGCGCGGCCACCGTGCTCGAGATGCGCGCCAAGTGCCGGAGGCTCCACGCCCAGCACGGCCTCGACCTGGTGATCGTCGACTATCTGCAGCTCGCGCACGGCGACTCGAACACGTCGAGTCGCGAGCAGGAGATCTCCGAGATCAGCCGCGGTCTGAAGGGGCTCGCGAAGGAGCTGAACATCCCGGTGATCGCGCTCTCGCAGCTGAACCGCGGCCCGGAGACGCGCAAGGAGGACAAGCGCCCGATGCTCGCCGACCTGCGCGAGTCGGGCGCGATCGAGCAGGACGCCGACGTCATCGCGTTCATCTACCGCGACATCGTCTACAACAAAGAGACCGAGTACGAGAACCTCGCCGAGCTGATCATCGCCAAGCAGAGAAACGGCCCGACGGGCACGGTGAAGCTCGAGTTCGAGGGCCGCTTCGCGCAGTTCCGCGACTGGACCTTGTCGGACGACCCCTATGACACGGCGCCCGGAGGCCACAGCTTCGGCTCGATGGACAGCGGCCCCTTCGGCGGCGGCGCCGGCGGTGGGGGCGGCTTCGACCCCACCAGCGGCTTCGGGGGCGGCGGCGGCTTCGACGACGGCTTCGGTGGGGGCGGCGACGCCGATCCGTTCTGAGCCACCCCCCTAGCCAAGCCCCGGCCTGACTCGCCGCCGCGGACGGGCGCTGACGCGGGGAGACCTCGCCCAGGCTCAGGCAGTGCTCGATGCGGCGCCGTGCGCGCGAACCCGAGCTGCGAGGCCGGCCGGCGGAAAGAACGCCACCCACATCGACGTGCTCGAGATCGCGACCGCCGCCAGGATCGCGCAGACCGACCAGAAGTCGTCGAGGGGGCTGCGGTGCAGCTCCATCGTGTACCACCCGACCATCACCGTGAGCAGCATGTTGGTCGCTCCGGTGACGCCCCAGAGCCTGATCTGCAGAGCCGTGAGCGCGTCGGCGAGGCCGAGCTGCGCACGGCGCGCCAGCTGCGAAGCGTGATGGAAGGCCTCCATCGCGATCCAACAGAAGAGTGAGATGCGCGCGGCGAGGATGACGCGCATGCCGTTGCCGAACGTCTCGCTATCGGCGAACTCACCCGCGCCGAGACGCATGCCGTAGCCGACGAGGAGGGCCATCGTGCCGATGGCCGCCACCCCGGCTCCCCGCGCGCTCGGCTGGAAGACCCGCCAGACGACGACGTAGAGACCCACGCTGCCGAGCATGACGAGGCCGTAGAGCAAGGCGTTCATCGTGGTCGCGACCAGGCCGGGCTCGGTCCAGATCATGCGCTGCCCCATCAGCATGAAGCCCTGTCCGCCGCCGCCGAAGATGAAGGCGAATCCGAAGAGCAGCTCGGGCAGCTGACGCGTCTTGCGGGCGACGAGGAGCATACGGACGCCGATCACGGTCGTGACGACGAGAGTGACCAGCATCGAGACCGCGGCAAAGGCCTTCATGATCGGATCCTCCGAAGGTCCGATCGGCCTCGGAATCGTTCGGCCTGAGAGGAATCAGGGCGTGTTTCGAACGAAGGGGCGACGACTGCCGAAGGCCTCGGGTAAGGCCTGACATCCAGAGAATCGAGATCGGGTGATCACCCGATTGGGTGGGCGATTCCCCTTGCCTCATCTGGGTGGATGTAGCTGTGGGTGCAGAGGGGGCCGGATCCCCGGGTCACGGATTGGTCATGGACCGAATCGGTCCGTGCCTCGATTCACCTGCCGACGACACCGCAGCGCGACGCCCCATCCCGTTTCCGTCGGGCCTTCGTGCCTCCGACGATCGCCGGGTGGGCTGGCGACCAGTCGAGCAGGCGCGTCGCGCCAGCCCACGGCACTCCGCGGGCCTTGAAATCGCCCCGGGAACGGGGGGTGATCCCCTCTCGCCCTGCTCGAATTAGCGGGGAGTCATCGGACATGGAGCTGAAAGCGGGGCTTCCATTTCCTGGCCACCGACCAGCAACGGCATCAGAACCGCCACCAGAATGAATCCGAGACTCTTCACGATGACCTCCCCCCTTTGGTCGACAACCGCGACACGGGGAGGAAGACCCCACGCTCAGGCGATTGCCGCGAGCGCCTCATGGGGGCGCTCCCCCTCCACTGCGCGACGGATCGCCGAGCGGGTCTCTTCGGAGGGGGCGAGAAACTCGACACCCGCACCGCCGATCTCGAGCCAGCTTGGCTCTTGCACGCGCGCCACCCGGGCACGCACCCGCACGTGCTGGCCGCGCAGTTCCAGGATCATGTCGAACTCGCTTCCGACCACCAGGGGGCCCTTGGTTTCGAGGAAGGCACCGCTGGGGCTGATGTTGTAGACGTCCCAGACGAGGGGGCCCGTCTCGCCCGATTCGGGTATGCACAGCGTCGCGGTGCCATTGCACTTCCAGCGCGGATTCTGCTCACGCCGCTCGTCGCTCGGCGGCGGCTCGAGCACCGTCAGGATCTCCCTCAAGGTCGTCGGCTTCGCCAGGTAACCCAGCGCGCCGAGCTCCGTCGCACGCTGCTGACCCTCGTCGGTCGGACGCGCCGTCACCAGAATCACCTCGGGGCGCGGTCCGGTCAGCTGCCGTACGCGCTCCAGGACGGCAAACCCGTCCTTGCCCGCCATGACCACGTCGCACACGACGAGGTCGATTGGATGGTTCTCGTCGATTCGCTCGATCGCTTCCTCGGCGCTCGCAGCGGTGACGACCTTGCTCGAGTAGGGCTCGAGCAGAGTGGTCATGAGCTGCGTACACAGAACGGAGTCGTCGACGACCATGACTGCATTGAGTTTCACCAGGCCGCTCCTTCGGGTTTTACCTGATCCTGACTGCGAGGTTACTGATCGGAAGCAGGGGATTTCGTCTTTATGCCTAAAGTGCGAGGCGTCACATACCCGGATTGCGTGTCGCCTGCGTACGGCTGGAGCGTGAGATGCGTACTCGTGCGACTGCGAATGCACCAGAAGACGTCACACTCGAGAGTTGCCTGTGGCTTACGCGACGGCTGCACCACCGGTGGCTGAAAAAAAAGCGCCGGTGAAGGCGAGCTGCAGGACTTCGCGATGTGCGCCGTCTGATCCCTCGTCGGTGCGGACAGAGATGGAGATGGCATCCCGGATGGCAGTGACAACTGCCCGGATGATCCCAACGCAGACCAATCGGGTTCAGATCAGTATGGCATCGGCGATGTATGCCACTCGACGTCAGCACCCGGCGTGCCCGGCTTGCAGGTCTGGGGAACGATGGCGCTGGCGCCGCTGCTCGTGTCGACCAGCCTCACGGTGGTGACGAGGGAGCGACACGGCGAGATCGCTCGCGGACACGACCGGCGCTGCGGCGCTGTCCGCCTGCGGTATCTGGGGAGGCTCGTGTAGATCGTCGCGAGCTCGTTCGAGAATGCTGCTCGCGGCCAGGCGGCGGAGTGGCTTCTCCAGTCGCCAGGCCGTTCTGGGATGGACGCTGCACGCTCGAAGGCCGCCGGCGAGGGCCCGCGGGCGTGGGGCTCGACGTCACATCGAGGAGGGCCGGTTCACGTGCACGGTCGCGTCGAAGGGAAGGGAAAGCCGCGGTCATCCCCGGGAAGTGATCCGGGGAACGGGGGCTGACCCCTCGCCCCCTGCTCGACATAGCGGGGAGTGATCGGACCTGCAGACGAATCGGGGCCTCGTGCTTCCTTCCGCCCGCCGAGGAGCGGGAAGGGGCACGCGTCCACAACGAAGAGACCCAGTACGAGCACCTCGGCGAGCCGATCATCGCCAAGCAGCGCAATGGCCCGACGGGCACCGTGAAGCTCGAGCTCGATGGCCGCTACGCCCCGCTCCGCGACTGGACGCTCTCCGACGACCCCTGCGACTCGGCGCCCGGTGGCCCCAGCTTCGGCGCGATGGAACGCGGGCGATTCGGCGGCGCCGGCGATGCCGATCCGTTCTGATGCGCCGGTCGCTCTGCTCGTCCCTGGTCGCTCAAGACCCGTCTGCCGGCCGCCGACAACGGTGATGCCGCGCCGCCCGGACGTGCGCGGGCGCGGAGCCTCCGATGTCGATTCGAGCCAGCTTCACCATGGCGAAGTCGAGCTACCTGATCGTCGGGCAGAACCCGGCGCTGCTCGTCTTTCCGATCCTCTCGAGCCTGGCCGGTCTGGCGATCCTCGCGAGCTTCGTGGTCGCGGTGATCCAGACGGGAGATGCGCCGCCGCCGGTGGACACCGTCGGAGGGGCCGACTGGCAGCAGAACCTGATCCTCATCGAGGCGGGACTCTTCTACTTCGCGAGCTACTTCTGCGTCGTGTTCTTCAACGTCGCGTTGCTCCTCGCCACGCAGTCGGCTCTCGAAGGGCGAGGTGCCCGGCTGGGCGATGCGCTCGCCGGGGCGAGTCGGCGCTTCGGCACGATCTTCGGCTGGTCACTGGTCGGCGCAGGCGTCGGGATGCTGCTGCGCGGGGTAGAGAGCTCGAACCAGCGCGTCGCCGCCATCGTCTCGATGATCTTCGGCATCACGTTCACGGCGCTCTCGTTCTTCGTGTTGCCCGTGCTGGTCGTCGAAGGGCTGGGGCCGTTCGCCGCGCTCCGGCGCTCGAAGGAGCTGCTTCAGGAGAGCTGGGCCGAGGCGCTCGTCGGGCACGTGTCGCTCGGTTGGATCTCGTTCCTCGCGTACCTGCCGGTGCTGGGTCTCGCCTATCTGGTCTGGATCACGCCGGGGCTCGAGGAGACTCGCCTCGTGTCGGTGGCGGTGATCCTCGTCGGGGGCATCGCGCTCACGGCCGCGGTGTCGAGCGCCGCCGACACGATCTTCAAGCTGTTGCTCTACCGCCAGGCGGTGGGTGCGTCGCTGCCGCCGGCGCTGGCCCATCTCCAGGACGACCTCGACGTCTGATTCGCGGGCGCCAGCGGGTCGCTTCGCGGTCGACACCTCGTCTACTCTCCCCGGCGCCGCGCGTCCGTCGAAGCGACGCGTCTCGACCCGAGGAGAAGCCGACCCGTGCCCGCCCTTCGAAAGGCCCGCGCCATCCGCAAGGGCGCCGTCGTCGGCATCGCCGCGCCGGCAGGGCCGGTGGAGCCCGAGCTCGTCGAGGCGGGCTGCCAGCTGCTGCGCGACCTCGGCTTCGAGCCGCGGCACCGCGCCGATCTGGTCGATCGCCGTGGCTATCTCGCGGGGGACGACGATCGCCGCGCCGAAGAGCTGACGGAGCTGGTCGCCGATCCGGAGGTCGGGGCCATCGTCTGCGCGCGGGGCGGCTACGGCACGCCCCGCATCCTGCACCGGCTGGACGCGAAGGCGTTCCGCAAGGCCGCGAAGCCCCTGGTCGGCTACAGCGACATCACCGCGCTGCTGCTCTGGCAGCGGCGCACGGCGGGGCTCATGGGCATTCACGGGCCGATGTTCGAGCGCGTCCACTCGCCCAGCGACGAGACGGCGAAGGCGCTCGTGCGGGCGCTCACGGGCACGGGCGCGCTGCCCCGCCTCGCGGGCGAGGCGCTCTGCCCGGGCTGGGCCGAGGGGCGGCTCGTCGGCGGCAGCCTCTCGCTCCTCACGGCCAGCCTCGGCACGCCGTGGGAGGTCGACACCCGCGACGCGATCCTCATGATCGAGGAGACCGGCGAGGCGCCGTATCGCATCGACCGGATGCTCCAGCAGCTCGCCCAGGCCGGGAAGCTCGAGGCGGCCGTGGGCGTCGGCGTCGGCCAGCTCGTCGACTGCGACGACCGGAAGTACGAGGGGGTCGATCTCGACGCGCTGCTCCGCGAGGTGCTGGGGCCCCTCGGCGTGCCCGTCGTCACCGGGCTGCCCTTCGGACACGAGCTCCCGAACCTCGCCTGGCCCGTCGGGGGCCGGGCTGCGATCGACGCTGATCGAGGCGAGATCGAGCTGTTAGAATCCGCAGTAGCCACCCGCTGAGATCCCCCCTCTCGAAATAGCGAGCGTGTCCGGCGCCCCCCGTCGCCTTTGGACCACGCTGGCCGATCGACCGATCCCGAACAGGGTCGACGGTCGTTGAATGGTCGCCGCGTCGATGCTTCATGCATCGCCCGGCGGTCGAATGGTCGCTGTGTCGATGCCCAGCGCATCGCCGGGTCGACCCGGAGAGAGTGTTCGAACGATGAAGCGGAGTCTCATCCAGCGAAAGCTCGGCAAGGTCGAGCGCGCCCTCGACAAGGCGATCGATGCGGCCGAGATGCCGGGCGCCGTCGTGCTCACGCGCATGCCGCGCGAAGGCGAGCTGCTCGAATATGGCTGGACGCGGGGGCTCGCGGTCGTGCGCCCCGAGCGCATCCCCATGACGCCCGACACGATCTTCGATCTCGCGTCGCTCACGAAGAACATGGCGACGACCACGGCGATCATGTTGCTCGTGCACGATGGCGTGGTCGGTCTCGACGATCCGGTGGCCAAGTTCCTGCCGGCGTTCGCCGAGCGCGACAAGGGCGAGGTCACGGTGCGGCACCTGCTGACGCACTCGGCGGGGCTGAAGCCGTGGCGCGGCTTCCACGAGAACCTGATCCAGAAGGAGCGCAAGACCGGCGAGCGGCTGATCGGCACCGCCGAGGGTCGCGAGTGGATCATCGACCGTGTCGTGCGCAGCGCCCTGGTGCACGAGATCGGCGAGGCGGCGGTCTATGGCGACCTCGACTTCATCGTGCTGGGCGCGCTGGTCGAGGAGGTGACGAAGGAGCCCTTCGATCGCTTCTGCGAGCGTCGCATCTTCGAGCCGCTCGGCATGAAGGACACGCGCTTCTTCCCTCTGGCCGTGGATGGAAGCGATGAGAACGTGCTCCCCGAGCCGCTCAAGCGCCGCATCGCCGCCACCGAGAACTGCCCCTGGCGCGACCGCATCGTCTGGGGCGAGGTGCACGACCCCAATGCGTTCTCGATGGGCGGTGTGGCGGGGCATGCGGGCCTCTTCGGCTCGGCGCCCGACGTGATGCGATTCGCGCAGGTCTGGCTCGACGCGTGGCATGGCCGCAGCGAGCTGCTGCCGACGGAGCTCGTCCGCACGTTCAGCGAGCGCCAGAACATCCCGGATGGCAGCGACTGGGCCCTCGGCTGGGACACGCCGACCGCCGGCGCGTCGTCGGCGGGCCAGTACTTCGGCGCGCAGTCGGTGGGGCATCTCGGCTTCACGGGCACGTCGGTGTGGATCGACCTCGAGCGCGAGGCCATCGTCGTGATGCTGACCAACCGCGTACACCTGATCGCCAAGAAGAGCAAGTTCACGCTGCGGCCGAAGATTCACGACCTCATCATCGAAGGGCTGACGGCGGGGTGAGCGACGCGCTTCGACACGTCCACTTCATCGCCATCGGCGGCACCGGCATGGGGAGCCTGGCGGGCCTCGTGAAGGCCCGGGGCATCGAGGTCACGGGCTCCGACAAGAAGCTCTACCCGCCGATGAGCACGGCGCTCGCCGACTGGGGCATCCCCGTCGAGGAGGGCTTCGCGCCCGAGCACGTGCTGGGGCGCCGGCCCGATCTCGTGGTGATCGGCAACGCCGTGCGCCGCGACAACCCCGAGGCGCAGGCGGCGATCGACGCTCGCCTGCCCTACCGCTCGTTCAGCGACGCGCTCTACGAGCTGGCGATGGCGCACAAGCACTCGGTCACGGTGACCGGCACCCACGGCAAGACCACCACGACGGCGCTGACGAGCTATCTGCTGCTCGCGACCGGCCGCGACCCGTCGCTGCTCGTCGGCGGCATCAGCCTCGACTTCGACGGATCGTTTCGGGAAGGGCAGGGCGAGCACTTCGTCGTCGAAGGCGATGAGTACGACACCGCCTTCTTCGACAAGACGCCGAAGTTCCTCCACTACCACCCCAAGACGCTCATCGTCACGAGCGTCGAGTTCGACCACGCCGACATCTACCGCGACCTCGATCACGTGAAGTCGATGTTCCGCAAGCTCGTGGCGGGGATGCCCGCCGACGGCACGATCGTCGCGGCCTGGGATCACGAAGGCGTGCGTGACGTGGTGGCCGAGGCGCCCTGCCGTGTCGTCCGCTACGGGCTCGAGCACGAAGACGCCGAGTGGCGCGCGAGTGCCATCGCGAGCGAGGTCACGGGCACGCGCTTCTCACTGCACTCGCCGGGTACAGACGACGTCGCTGCGACGTTGCCGATGCACGGCCGCTTCAACGTCGAGAACGCGCT
The DNA here is from genome assembly GCA_964474355.1 of uncultured Spirochaetaceae bacterium. Lineage (GTDB taxonomy): Bacteria > Myxococcota_A > UBA9160 > UBA9160 > UBA4427 > CAYYSY01. Next base: position 18,650 of record CAYYSY010000209.1, read on the forward strand.
CGCTGCAATGGCCACGTGCGCGTCGCTGGGCGTGCCGGTGTCGGAGCTGGTCGACGCGCTGCCCCGCTTCAAGGGCGTGAAGCGCCGGCAGGAGGTGCGCGGCGAGATCGGCGGCGTCACGGTGCTCGACGATTTCGCCCACCACCCGACGGCGGTGCGCGGCACGGTCGAGGCGGTGAAGGCGCGCTACGGCGGCCGCCGCGTCGTCGCGGTGTTCGAGCCGCGCTCGAACACCTCGCGGCGCAAGCTCTTCCAGTCGCAGTACGCCGAAGCGCTCTCCGCGGCCGATCGGGTCGTCGTGCTCGACGTGCCCGACGAGCCGATCTACAGCGCGACGGGCGACGTAACCGAGCTCTTCTCTGCGGCGGAGCTGGTCGCGGACCTCGCCGAGCGCGGCACGGACGCCGCGCACTTCGCGAGCGCGGCCGAGATCACGGCCTCGCTGGTCGGCGATCGGCGCGACGGCGACGTCCTGCTCGTCATGAGCAATGGCGCGTTCGACGGGCTCTTCGACGAGCTGCTGCCCGCGCTCGAGCGCGCTGCGGGCTGAGCGCGCGACTCAGGCGCTCGCCGCCTCTGCTGCCTCTGCTGCCTCGCGCAGCGCCGCCGTGAACAGGTAGCAGTGCGAGTCTCGCGGGATCTGGTCGAGGGGCAGCGGCTCGTTCACCTGCGCCGGTGTCGGGCCGTGCTTGCGCGCCCGCTCCTTCAGAGCCCCGATGTCGAAGCCGTACAGCTTCGCGGCGTTCTCTCCGAAGATCATGCGCCGCTGGTTCTCCGGAATCTCGGCGAACGTGAGACGCAGCGACTCGAGGTTGTAGGGGAAGGTGCCCTCGAAGTGGGGGTAGTCGTTGCCCCAGCACACCTTGTCGACGCCGACCTCCTCGATGCCCTCGAGCTCCTTGCGGCTCGGGAAGCTCGCGCCGTACCAGCAGTTGCGCTTCGCGTAGTCGCTGGGCTTCTCCTTCAGCACCCACTCCTCACCCTCGCCGTAGTGCATCTCGCCGATGGCGCCGCGCTGGATGCCCATGTGGATGCGGTCGAGCTGCGTGAGCATCTCGGGCGCCCAGGAGCAGCCCGACTCGGTGAGGATGTACTTGAGCTTCGGGAAGCGCTCGTAGACGCCGCTCATCAGCAGGTGGCGATAGCCGGCGCGGCAGTAGAAGGCGACCTCCGAGATCCACAGCGACTCGCCGACGAGCCCGCCGCCGTAGTCGGGGGCGCCCTGGCCCGAGTGCTGGTTCATGACCAGGTCGCAATCCTGGATCGCTGCGAAGACCTTGTCCCAGCTCGGGTCGTAGAGCGGCTTCAGCCAGCTGCCATCCGGCGGGATCAGCGGCAGCAGCACGCCACCCCGCAGCCCCGCCTCCGCGATCCACTCGATGTCCTTCACCGCCTCGTCGAAGTCGTTGGGGAGGATCAGCCCGATGCCCGCGCGTCGCAGCGGATCCTCGTCGCAGAAGTCCTTCAGCCAGCGGTTGTGCGCGCGGATGCCGGCGAGACAGAGCTCGTACTCGTCGGGCTTCGGCGGGCCGGTCGTCACGATGCTCTTCTTGTAGAAGGGCGGCACCGTGTTGGGGAACACGACCTCGCCGACCACGCCCTGGCCATCCTGGTCGCCGGTGCGGACGTCGAAGTCCCAGTTACGCTTCTTGCGCGTGCCGTAGTGCTGCTGCGAGGGGTTCTTGTAGCCGCCCCGCCACTCGTCGAAGGCCTCGCGGTACTTCGGGTCGAGGTACTCGCGGTACTGGGCGTGGTTGCCGCCCGCGTGGGTGTCGGAGGTGATCAGGACGTAGGGCTCGTTCGAGGGATTCGACATCGGTGGGTCCATCCGGGCTACCGGCGCACGGGTCGCGTCCGGTGCGGCATCGTGGTTGACTAGCTGCGCAGTTAGTAGTTTACTGATGAGCGATTCGTGCGTCCACCCGGAGCCCTCCGCAGATGTCCAGTTCGAAGAAGCCCGGCGCCCCCGATGCGGCGCGCCGCGACGCCGCTCGCAAGCAGATCCTCGACCTGCTCGACGGCGCGAAGGAGCGGCACGAGAAGGCGTTTCCGGGGGCGGACGGCGACGCGCTGCAGTACTTCGCGCACCTCTCGGCGATCCGGCAGCTGAGTGAGAGCCTCTTCGCGCGCTGGCTCAAGCCCCATCGCATCAGCTACTCCGAGTACCGGGTGCTGAGCTCGCTGCGCACGCGGGGGCGCGACTTCCGCGCGACGCCGCTCGAGCTGAACCGCGTCGCACAGATCACGTCCGCGGGCATGACGCGCACGCTCGACCGGCTCGAAGCGGCGGGGTACGTCGAGCGCGAGCCCAACCCGAGTGACCGCCGCTCCGTGCACGTGGGGCTCACGCGCGAGGGGTGGGCGTTCGCGGCGACGCTCGCCGGCGAGCTCGGCGAGCACTACACCGAGATCCTCGAAGGCGTCGGCAAGAAGCGGCTGGCGGAGGAGACGAAGACGCTTCGCGCCGCCGTCGAGCGGCTTGCCGACGCGGTGACCCGCTGAGCGTGGCTCCCGGACGTCGAAGCACGGGCGGTCGATGACCGCCGGGGCCGCTCCGCAGCGCGGGGTGCTCACGTCCCGCGAGCTCATCGCCTACGGCCTCGCTGGCGTCCCGGCGCAGTTCACGTACGTGCTCGTCCTGGTCATGTACCTGAAGTTCGCCGTGGACGACCTGGGCGCGTCCGCCGCGGCCATCGGCACGATCTTCCTCGTCGCGAAGTTCTGGGACGCGGTGTCGGACCCGCTGGTCGGAAACCTCTCCGATCGCACGGTGAGCCGCGCGGGCCGGCGCAAGATCTGGCTCTACGTGTCGGCGCCGTTCCTCTGCATCTTCACGATCATGGCCTGGGCTCCGCCGCCCGTGCTCGAAGGCGCGAGTCTCATCGCCTGGATCACCGTGGCGGTCCTGGGCTTCTACACCGCCTACACGATCTTCGAGGTGCCGCACATGGCCCTCGGCGCCGAGCTGACCTTCGACCGGCAGCAGCGCAATCGCGTGTTCGGCACCCGGCAGGCCCTGCGGACGCTCGGCATGTTCGCGGCGGCGACCGTCGGCGTTGCGCTCGTCGAGCGAGGCCGGGAGGGTGCCGCCTGGATGGCCGCCGGGGTGGGCGTCGCGACGCTCGTCATGGTGATCGCCGGCGTCGCTTCGCTGCCCAGAGAGCGCGTCGACTTCGTCGGCCGCGGCGGCGACAACCCCTTCCGCGCCGTGCGCGACGTGTTCGCGAACCGGCATGCGCGACTGCTGCTCTTCGTCTTCTTCATCGAGAACATCGGCTCGGGAGCCATCGGGGTGCTGAGTCCGTTCGTGATCGAGTACGTCGTGGGGATGCCCGAGATGCTGCCCGCGCTGCTCGGCGCCTACATGGTCGCCGGCCTCGTCGCGGTCCCGATCTGGGTGCGCCTCGGGCGCTCGTTCGAGAAGCGACACCTCTGGCTCTTCGCGCTGGTGCAGGGGGGCGTGGGCTACGGGCTCGTCTTCTGGGCGGGCGCCGGCGACTGGCTGCTCATCGCGATGTGCGGTGTGCTCGCCGGCACCGCCACCGCCTGCGGCAACACGCTCGGGCAGGCGCTCAAGGCCGAGGTGATCGACTTCGACGAGTACCTCACGGGCGAGCGCAAGGAGGGCGCCTACTTCGCCGGCTGGAGCTTCATGTCGAAGCTCGCGGGCGGCGTCATGATCGGCGTCGTGGGCTTCGCGCTCGAGTGGTCCGGTTACGTCGAGAACGCGGCCGAGCAGACGCCCCTCACGAAGGACACGATGATCTTCCTGATGGGAGGCGTGCCGCTGGTCGGCTACGCGATCGCAGCGCTGCTCTTCTCACGCTTCAGTCTCAGCGAACGCGAGCACGCGCGCATCCGTCACGAGCTCGACGCGAGAGCCTCGAGAGACGCCGGGATGGGCGAGCTGTAGGCGGGAGGCGGCGCGGGTCAGTTCGCCTCGCCCGACCAGAAATCCTGGATCGCGTCGGGATCGAGGCTGAGCGTCCACACCTCGGCGATGCGGCCGTCCTCGATGCGCGCGAGCAGCACCTGCCCGTTCTCGAGCACGCGGTTGTCGCGCTTCGCGCTCACGTGGCAGACCATGGCCGCGTATCGATCGCCGACCAGCAGCTCTTCGAGGCTCGTCTCGTACGCCTCGCCGGCGTCGCCCACCTGAGCGAGGTACTCGAGGACGGTGTCGGTGCCCACGTGCGTGCCACGCCACGGGTTGGGCGCCGTGACGTGCCACTTGATGTCGTCGGCCCAGAGGGCGCGCAGGGTGTCGGCGTCGCCCTCGGCGACGGCCTGCCAGGACTGCTTCAGCAGCAGGGCGTTGGGGTGGTCGAACATGTCGCTCTTCTCTCCATCTCGCCATCTCGCTCGCGGCGCTCCATCGGGCGCGGGGCGCATCTTGCTACGTCCGTCGCGTGTCGCCATGCGTCGAACGGTGGCATCACCCGACGATCTTATTCGCTCCGAGCCTTCGTGTGGGAGGGAATCTGCGGGGAATCGAGCACGCCGCGTGCTCCGTGGGCTGCAGCCGATCTCGCCCGCTCGTTCGAGCCTCCCACGGGCGCCCGGCGTGTGTGCGTCCCCTCGCACACGCCGGGCGCATCGCGTGTCGATCACCCGAGCCGTCCGGCGCGAGGCTGAACGAAGGCTTGACAACCCGCGTCGCGGCGGGGAACCGCGCCCGCTCACTCGCCCCACAGCTGCGACCACCAGGGGCGCCGCTCGGCCGGCAGCGCATTCGCGCCGACGCGCTTGAGGAGGCGATCGAGATCCCAGCCGGTGAGCGAGGCGAGCGTGCGCGCCTCGTCGGCCTGCCGCTTGGCGAGCCGCTCGTAGTAGTCGTCCGCCGCCTCGCAGCTGGCCTCGCCCTCGTAGGGCTTGCGCAGCACGTAGCGTCCCTGGAAGTTGCTGCGGTCTCGGGTCTCCTGGAAGACGAGGTCCTCCGGAAAGTGCTCCGCGTCGTAGCGGACGTGGAGCCGCGTCACGAACGCATCGCGCGCACCTCCCCGGCTCGTGCCCGCGTCGATCCAGAACGCCCCGAGCTCGCGCAGCTCCGCGGGCGAGAGCGGGTCGGCCGCGCACGGGTCGCACCAGCCCATGTCCCAGGCGTACTCGAGAAAGACGGCGCGGCCCTTCTGCTCGGCGACCTGGCGCTCGAACATCGTGCGGTAGAAGTCGTCGAACTCGTCCTCGACGAAGGGCGGCAGCTCGCTCCCGGTCGGCAGCTTGACGGTGCGGTAGTTCGTCGTCTCGACGCGTCCCTTGCGGGTGAGCGTGTAGACGAACATGTCCTGGGGACCATTGGCGTTCACCATGCCGAGCCGGATCGGCAGCATGAACTTCGGTGACTCGAACGCGACCTGGATCGGTCGCAGCTTCTTCACGCCGAGCTTCGCCTGCTGTCCGAGGTTCACCCGCGCCACGAAGAAGCGCATGTCCTGCTTCAGGTAGCTGTCGATCACCGGCTCGGCGCCGTCGGGGATCTGGTAGCCGTTGTCGCCGAGCCAGGTCACGAGCCCGTTGCTCTGCTCTGCAGCGAGGATCAGGATGTCGTACTCGCCGACGGTGTAGGCCGCCTCGACGGTGACGCCGAGCGAGCGCGCACCCTCCTGGAGCGCCGCGTCGGCCGATGCCTTGTCGGCGCGAAGTGCGTACCGCGCCTCGGGATAGACCGCGCACGGGTTCGGGTCGTGATACTCGACGAGCCGCGGGGACGTATAGGCGTCGAGGTGCGCCACGACCTTCGGGTCGGCCACGTGGATCTGTCCGCGCGAGATGAAGGTGGGGACGGGCACGACGAGCGCGAACTCGCTCGGCTCACCCTGGTAGTCGCTCGCCATCGTGATCACGGTGCGCTCACCGTCACGGACGAGCACGACCTGGGAGGCCTCGTTGAAGAGCTTCGTGTCGGCCTTCGCGACGTAGAAGCCGCAGAAGGCGTCGGCGAGGCCGGCCGACGAGAGGGTCATGAGCAGCGCGAGCGCTGCGAGGGTGGGGATGCGACGGGTCATGTGGAGCTCCTGATGGGGAGGGATTCCTCGCGAGGGAGGAGGAGTCGCGCGTCATGCGGCAACGACGCGACGGAAAGGGCGGCGCGGGGCGGGGAGGGCGTCCCCGTCCACGTGAAGCGGCGGCCGGGGAGGAGCCGGTCGGCGAGTGGCACGAGCGGCGCACAGATGGCGAGCGAGATCAGCAGCGCGTTGGGCTCGTAGAGGCCGAAGCGGATCGCCGCGGCCACGCCTGCGATGAGGCTCGCGAACGCGATGCGGCCCGCCCGCGAGTCGGGCGTCGTACGCGGGTCGGAGAGCATGAAGAACGCGAAGAGCAGCAGGCCGCCGTTCTGCATGCGGTGGAGCGGGATCGACGCGGGCTCGCCGAGCCACATCGAACGGCCGAAGAGCAGCGCCGCCCACACGATCAGGAACGCGAACGTGATGTCCGATCGCTCGGCGCGCCGCAGCACGAGCGCGCCGCCGAGGACGAAGGCGGCGGTCGCGATCGCCGTGCTGCCCCATTGCCCGGGAGAGACCCACACCGCGTCAGTGGTGGCGAGCAGCACGACGATCGCGAGGTTCGTCGGGTTGAAGACGTGCTTGTCGCCCGAGCGGATCAGGAACTTGCTGCCGACGGCGATCACGGCGCCCGCGCACAGGAAGGCCGGGTGGGCGGCGCGCAGCAGCAGGCAGAGCGAGAGGCTCGAGATGAGCGGCGAGCGCAGGTCGAAGGGGATGCCCTTCACGCGGCAGAACACGAGCTGGGTCCCGAGGGCGCTCGCGATCACGAGGGCGGAGGGGAGGGCCTCGAGCTCGAAGTCGAGGGCGAGCATGCCGTAACCGAGCAGGGCGCTGAGTACGACGATCTGGAGGTGGCGCGCATCGCGAGCGAGGCTCGTGAGGGTCTGCATCGAAACGGTCCCTGTCGTTCTCGAGGACATGGGACACTGGCTGCGCGGATGGGTTCCCCTCGAATTCGGATGGGTGATCGCTCGATGTGCAGCTCGCTTCCGAAGCCATCGTCCCGTTGGTGTGTCGGGCTTCGTCATCGTCGCTGCTGGTCACGACCGCGCAGGCATCGTTCGAACGATGGTTTCAGACGAGTCCGAGATCATGGAAACTCCGCGTGTCCGCAAACGCATCGAGCGTCGATGCCGAGAGGCCAGCCCGCCGTGACATTGCCGCCGCCCCTCGAGAAGCCGAGCACCGATCTCGACTGGGCGGAGTCTCATCTGCAGGCGCTGTATCGCTTCGACGACCGGGGCAGGCTCGTGGGACGGGCTGCGCCGGGCGTGGGACCGCCGCCGCGCTTCCACCTCGTGCGCACGCGGCTCGGCGTGATCTGGCGCTTTGCGGCCGACCTGCCCGATGCGGTCGTGCGAGAGCTCGCGCGCTACGCGGCGCTGGAGCCGGGGTGCGCGCTCGACGCGGACGCGCCGCCGACTCCCCCCGATCGCCTCGAGCCGATGCGGCGGGTGCTCGAGGCCTGCGCTCCGCTCGAGCTCGTGGCGGGTGGGCCGGCGTTCAGGCTGCCGGCCACACTCGATCGCGCGTCGCTCGAAGAGCTCGCCGCCGGCAGCGCCGTCGCGACGGGCGCCGACGACACACGGCTCGCGCAGTGGGCCGACGATCTCGGCGAGTCCGTCGAGGCGCTTCGCGCAGCGCTTCCGGTCGCCGTGTCGCTCTTCGAAGGATGTGTGGTGTCATCGTGTCGCGTCGCGAGAGGAGATCCGTCCGGCTTCACCGAGGCTGGGGTCGAGACGCGCGAGTCGGCGCGGGGTCGCGGCCACGCGGCATGCTGCGTCGCAGCGTGGGCCCTGGCGGTCGAGGGGATGGGCGGTCACGCGCTCTACTCGACGGCGTGGTCGAACCGCGCCTCGCGGCGGGTGGCCGCGAAGCTCGGCTACGAGATCTACGCCGAGGACTGGCACTTCCGCTGAGATCTCACACCTCGAGCCCGACGCTCCGCATCAGCTCGAGCGCGTTGCTGCGCGTGACGATGCCCGGCTGCAGCCGGTAGTCGAAGCGCATCTCGCCGTCGACGATCTGGTCCTGGAAGTGGACGTTCTCGAGCGCCGGCGCGAGCTCCTCGGTCAGCTTCGCGAGCGCCAGGTCGTGGGTCGTGACCAGCCCGAGGGCCTCGCGCTCGATCAGGCCTCGCACCACGGCGCCCGCGCCGATGCGGCGATCGTGCGAGTTCGTGCCGTGCAGCACCTCGTCGAGCAGGAAGAGCACGGTGCGCTCGCCCTCGGTCAGCTCGACCACCTGACGCAGCCGCTTGATCTCGGCGTAGAAGTGCGACGTGCCCGTCTGCAACGAGTCGCTGATGCGAATCGACGCCGCGAGCTGGAGCGGCGACACGCGTAGCCGCGTGGCCCGTACCGGCGCGCCCGCGAGCGCGAGCACGAGGTTGCACCCCACCGTGCGCAGCATCGTGCTCTTTCCCGACATGTTCGAGCCGCTCATCATCAGCACGCGTGGCGTGGTCTGCAGCGCGAGGTCGTTGCGGACGCACGTGGCGACGGGCAGCAGCGGATGCCCCAGCCCCTCACCATCGAACACGGCTGGCGTGTCGACGATCTCGGGCCAGGCATCCTCGGGGTGCTCGTACGCGTAGCCGGCGAGCGAGCAGAGCGCCTCGAGCTCGGCGGCGGCCTCGATCCACGTGTGCAGCGCCTCGCCGCAACGCGCGCGCCAGCGTTCGAGCGCGAACGCGATCTGGCTGCCCCAGAGCAGCAAGCCGCCGAACGGGGCGAAGAGCTGGTTGTGCCGCGCCTCCATCAGGTCGACGAGCCGGCGCAGCCGCGCGATCTCGTCGGAGGGCGGCCGGCCCGAGGTCTCGAGCCGCGCCTTGAGCTCGGTCAAGTGGGGCGCGGCCATCGGCTCGCTCTCGAAGCGGGCGAGCAGGCCCGTGAGGATCGAGAGATGGCGCGTCGGCGCCTCGGCCGCGTTCAGCACCGGCCGCACCTTCGCGCGCAGCGCGGCGGCGAAGCCCATCTGCGCGAGCAGCGTGAACAGGAACGGGAACGCACCGGCGGGCGTGAAGATCCAGAGCCCGAGCGCACCGATCGACGCCATGGAGAAGAGCCCCGCGACGACGGGGAGCCACGCCGCACCGAGGCTCGGCGGGCGCTGCGCCCACTCGGTGAGGATGCCCGTCGAGATGGCGTCGCCGACGTGCTCACCGAGCAGGGCGAGGTCGCGGCGCAGGTCGGCGCGCGGCGCGAGCTCCTGAACGCAGGCCTGGCGCGCCCGGGCCTCGTCGGCGCGGGACGGAGCCAGGAGCCAGGCGGCGAGGCGATCCTGCCCTGCGGCGGTCTGCGCCGTGCAGAGCAGCTCGAAGAGCGAGCCCTCGCCGAAGAGGTCGAGGTCGTCCGCGTACGGGTGCGAAGCATCGCGGAAGCGCTCGCCGTCGATGCCGTGCCCGGCCCAGCGCTCCTCGATGCGCGCGAGTCCACCCTCGAAGTGGCCGACGACGCGCTCGGCCCGGCGACGCCGCGCGATGACGCGATCGTGCACGATCATCAGCGCGATGAAGCCGGCGACGAAGGGCCAGAACGTGAGCGAGGGCCAGGCGCGCGTGCCGAACACGAGCCACGCCGCGAGCACACCGCCGGCGAAGACGACCAGCCGCAGGGTCGAGAGCATGCGCTCCTGTGCCTGCCAGCGGCTGGCCTCCGAGCCGGCCGATTCGAGCGAGCGGGCGTAGAACGCGGCAGGCGACTCGAGCGGGGGCGGATCGTTCACGCTTCGGCTCCGGAGGCGAGGTCGGAGTGGAGGTCAGAGCCGAGATCGAGGATGCGCGCGCCCTTGCCGATCTGCGCCGCGCCGGCGATGGCGCCGCGGACGAACGCGCGTGCGTCGCGCACCGCTTCGAGCAGCGGCCGACCGTGGGCCAGCCCGGCGGCGATGGCGGATGCCAGCGCGCAGCCGGTCCCGTGGACGGGCGGGCCTTCGATGCGCTCGCCCTCCAGCCAGTGGAGCTCGGGCTCGCCGCCGCCGGCCCCTGCAATCGCGAGCAGATCGTCCGGTGCGCCCGAGCGGTGCCCGCCCTTCGCGAGCACGGCGGCGGCGCCGGTCTTCTCGATCAGGTGACGCGCAGCGGCCTCGGTATCGCGGCGGCGTGAGACGTCCATCTCGGTCAGCGCCTCGAGCTCGTGGAGGTTCGGCGTCACGACGCTCGCCCGGGCGAAGAGCCCTTCGAGGCCGGGCCAGGCGCGCCGCTCGAGCAGCGGCACGCCGCTCGACGACACGAGCACCGGGTCGATCACGACGGGGACGTGCCCGGGCAGGTCGGCGAGGCCGTGGGCCACGTTGCGGAGCACGTCGTCGCTGGCGAGCATGCCGATCTTCACCACGGCGGGCTCGAAGTCGCGCAGCACGGCGCGCAGCTGATCGAGCACCAGGTTGGGAAAGACCGGCAGCACCTGATGCACCTTCTCGGTGTCCTGCACGGTGAGCGCGGTGGGCACGGCCGCGCCGTGAAGCCCGAAGCGCCCGAAGACCTGGACGTCGAGCTGCAGTCCGGCGCCGCCCGTCGGGTCGGAGCCGGAGATGGCGAGGGCCGTCCGCATGGCGACCGATGGTAAGATCCGGCCGCCCTGGGCGCACGGACTAAAGACGCGCGCGAAGAACCAACTGAAGGGCGGGGGTGAGCGCGGCGATGACGGCGATCGATCGGACAGGACGCACTCGGTTCGGGCGGATGCGCGTGAGGATCGCCAGGGGCCTCGCCGTCTCGCTGCTCGCTCTACTCGCGGCCGCCGGTGCGGGGGCGACGCCGCCCCACGTGATCCTCGTCTCGCTCGACGGCACGCGCCCGGCGGACGTCACCGAGGCCGACCTCGGGGCCGTCGCCGCGTTTCGCGAGGAGGGCGCCGCGGCCCGGTCGATGATCGGCGTGTCGCCGAGCAATACGTTCCCGAGTCACGTGTCGCTCATCACCGGCGTCGCACCGGAGCGGCACGGCATCGTGAACAACAGCTTCGTCGACGCCGAGCGGGGGGTGTTCGCGAAGAAGGACATCCCATCATGGATCGAGGTCGAGCCGCTCTGGTCGTGGCTCGCCGAGCGTGGGATCGTGTCGGCGTCCTACTACTGGGTCGGCAGCGAGGGACCCTGGCCGAAGAGCGGCCGCGGACCGCTCCACTGGAAGCCCTTCTCGTCGCGCACAGGCGAGAAGAAGAAGGTCGAGCAGATGCTCGCCTGGCTCGATCTCGAAGATTCGGTGGCCCATCCCCGTTTCATCAGCAGCTGGTTCCACGGCGCCGATCATGCCGGGCATCACGATGGCCCGGGCACCGACGCGGCGCGCGAGAGCCTGCACGAGCAGAACGCCGCCATCGAGACGCTGATTGCCGGACTCGAGGCGCGCGATGCCTTCGCGTACACGACGCTCATCTTCGTGTCCGATCACGGCATGGTGGCCGCCGAGCGCACGGTGAACCTGGGCTCGGTCTTCGAGCAGGCGGGGCTGAGGGCGCGCGTCTCGGGCATCGGCGGCTTCGCGAACGTGAACCTCGCGGGGAGCGGCGACGTCGCGGCGCGCGCGAAGCGGGCCGTCGAAGTCGCACGGGAGCAGGGGCTCGAGGCCCATGTGCGCGCCGAAGCACCGGCCGACTGGCGCGTCGACAATGCGCGCTTCGGTGACGTGGTGGTGCGGGCGCCCATCGGCACGGCGATCGTGTACGGAAGCCTCTCGCTCGACGGCTATCACGGCTATGCGCCGGAGGAGGAGGCCATGCGCGCGGTCTTCTTCGCCCGCGGCCGCGGAGCGAAGCCGGGCACCGACCTCGGCGTCGTGCGTGCTGTCGACGTGGCGCCCACCGTGGTGCACCTGCTCGGCCTCGAGCCGCCCGATTGGATGGAGGGCGAGGTGATCGAGGGGCTCCGCGCGGGCGCCGTGCCTTCGGGCGGCGAGTCTGCCAGACTCGGCCTCCCCGTGATGGATGCGGGAGGAGGTGCCGAGTGAGCCGGGCCGCGATCACGCGAGAGATGAAGGGCCCGAGGAGCCGGATGCGCCGAGCGGCGGCAGCGCTTCCGATCGCAGGGGCGCTGCTGATCGCCGCGGCGCTCGCGGTCGCCGTGACGCTGCCGGCCGCCGAGGCGCGCGCGGCGGCAGACGAGAAGGCGGCGCAGAAGACCAGGCCGCGCCTCGACGCCGAGGGCATCTACGCGATGACGATGACCCGCGGCGAGACGGGGCTTCACATCGTCGAGTACTGGTCGAAGGGCGCGACCCTGCGCGCGCACACGACCATCTCCGGTCATCCCTTCGTGACGCTCGTCTTCGGCGACACGTACTACACGCTCGATCCGGTGTTCAAGCGCGGCGTCGCGATTCCGCGGAGCGAGCGCGCGAAGGCGGCCGATCGTGGCCGGCGCCGGCTCTTCGGCAACGAGTACGAGGACATGCTCGCCGCCGGCGCCGAGCGAATCCGCAGCGAAGAGACGCCCGGCGGGACGCTGGACGTGTATCGGCTCACGGACGACATGGGCCGGCGCACGGTGTGGGTCACCGCCGACGATTACAAGCTGCCGCTGAAGTTCGAGACCTTCGATCGCCGCACGGGCGCCGAGTCCCGGCTCGAGTATCTCAGCTGGTCTCCGCTGCGGCTGAACGACGCCTTCTTCGCGGCGCCGGGAGACGACTGGGAGATCGATCGCGTCGAGAGCTACGACGCGTACCTGAAGGCGCCGGGCAACGCGTCATTCAAGGCGGCGCCGGTCATCTTCCCGCTGCTGCTGCACGGACGGCCCTGAAAGGCGCCCCTCGCCGGGCTGCTAGCTCGTTACCCAGGTGATGTTCGCGTCGGCCACCGGCGGCTGCTGGGTCGTCAGCACGACGAGCTTGCGCGCGACCTCGCCGGTGATCGCCTTGAACGCCTGGGCGCTGTCCGAGTTGGGAGCCGCGAGGACGATCGGCTGACCCGTGTCGCCGTACTCGGCCATGCGCGGGTCGATCGGCACCTCGCCGAGGAAGTCGACGCCGAGCTCTTCGGCCACGCGCCGGCCGCCGCCCTGACCGAAGATGTAGTACTTCTTGTTCGGCAGATCGGGCGGCGTGAAGTAGGCCATGTTCTCGACGATGCCGAGGATCGGCACGTTCACCTTGTTGAACATCTGCAGGCCCTTGCGCGCGTCGATGAGCGACAGGTCGTTCGCCGTGGTGACGATCACCGCGCCCGAGAGCGGCGCGAGCTGGGTGAGTGTCAGCGCCGCGTCGCCGGTACCGGGCGGCATGTCGATCACGAGATAGTCGAGCTCGCCCCACTCGACGTCGGTCAGGAACTGCTTCACGAGGCCGTGGACCATCGGGCCACGCCAGATGACCGGCGAGTCGTCGCCGAGAAAGAACCCCATGCTCATGAGCTTCAGCCCGAAGCCCTCCATGGGCAGGATCTTCTTGTTCGCGGTCGTCGCCGGCTTGCCGTGCACGCCGGTCAGCAGTGGGATCGACGGGCCGTAGACGTCCGCGTCGAGCACGCCGACCGAGGCGCCGCTCTGCTGCAGCGCGAGCGCGAGGTTCAGCGCCGTCGTGCTCTTGCCGACGCCGCCCTTGCCCGATGCGACGGCGATGATGTTGCGCACGCCGGGGAGCGACACCTTCTCGCCCGCGCCGGCTGCGGCCTTGCGCGTGTTCGCGGTCATGGTGACGCGCACGTCCTCGACGCCGTCCAGCGCCCGCACGTTCTCGTGTGCCATCCGCTCGAATTCGCTCTTCACGGGACACGCCGGCGTCGTCAGCTCGATGTCGAAGCTGACGCGCGCGCCTTCGATCTCGAGGTTCTTGATGAAGCCGAGATCGACGATGCTGCGCCGGAAGTCGGGGTCGATGATCGGGCGCAGGGCATCGAGGACGGTCGAATCGGTGACGGGGGCAGACATGGTCTGGATGAGCTCCTGGCGTCGGGATGGCGCCGAATCGGGCGACAGCCGAGGCGAGTCGGGCGGCGCCGAGCGGGGCTGGATGGGGCGCAGATCGGGACCGATCCGGCGGCGGTCGACTGTAGCGCAGGCCCGGCGGCTACCCTAGAAAGCGCTGTCTGCTCGCCCCCGTACCTGGATGCCGCCACGCGAGGTCACGTCACACATGCTCACCGATCTGGACGAGGCGCTCGAGCGCCTTCAGGAGAGCGACTTCGAGTACGGAGACGGCTCCGTCAACGAAGGGCCGATGGCAGTCGTGGCGCTCGAGGCGCTCGGTCATCCATCGCTGATCCCGTTCTTCACGGACGTCTACGCGCCGAGGCTGCGGCCGCGGGCCGAGGGAGCACCCATCGCCCGCGCCGAGCGCACCCGCGCACTGGGTGATCGCGCGCGCCGCGCCGACTGGCTCGCGACCTTCGAGGTGGAGCTCGCAGAGGCCGGCCGTGAGGCCGTGCTGGCCGAGTGGCTGCCGAAGCTGCTTCCGGGCGCGTTCGCTGCGGCGGGCAGCGGGCTGCTGCGCACCACCGCGGCGCTTCGAGCGCTCGAAGACGCACACGATGCCGTGCGCCGCCGCGAGCTCGCGTTCGGTCTGGCTCACTGGGCCAGCCGTTATCAGGTGCTGCCCGGTGAGCCGGGCACGCGCCCCGAGCCCGGCCGGCGGATCACCACCGCGCTCGACCGCCTGACCGAGCTCGCCTCGGATCGCCGCCGGACCGGGCCCATGAGCGAGGCGGTGCTCGTGCTCGAAGGCGACGCGGGCTTCGCGGCCGAGGTCGCTGCGATCGATCTCCATGCTTCGCCGCTGCGCGACGCCATCGTCGATCTCGCCCGCCGCGTAGCGTCGCTCCAGCTCGCGCACCCCGAATCGCGCGGGGCATACGGTCAGGTCATCAAGGTGGCCCTGGGTCTGCTCGTGCTCGCGGATCATCTGCCCGAGGAGCTTCGCACGGACACCGTCGGCCGCGCGGCGCAGATCGCGCTCGCCGTGCACGGCGTGTACGGCACCGGGGTGAGCGAAGCGGACGACGGCGTCGCCGGCGATCCCGAGCGGGACGCGCTCGCGAAGGACGTCGACGAGATCCGCTACCGCGCCGCCTGCTCGGGCCAGGAGAGCGCGATCACCCTCACCGAGGCGTGTCTGCGCGCGCACGGTATGGACGCCGATCGGCTATGGCTCCGGGCCGCCGCGGATGCAGCGCTGCGCTTCGAGTCGGCACACGGCGGCCGCGGCGGCTGAGTTCACGGCAAGGGCGTACGTAACGGAGGAGCATCGATGCTCGACTGGCAGGACGACTGGACGTGGCTGGCCTTCGGCCTGCTCGGCAACGCGCTCTTCTTCTCGCGCTTCTTCGTGCAGTGGATCGCGTCGGAGCGCGCGGGCGAGAGCGTGGTACCGGTCGCGTTCTGGTGGCTCTCGATCGCGGGCTCGCTCGTGCTGCTGGTCTATGCGTTCCACATCGGCAACCCGGTCTTCGTGCTGGCCTATCTGCCGAACGCGTTCATCTACGGGCGCAACCTGGTGCTCGTGCGAAACGCCGAGCAGCGGCGTGCCGGTGGCGGCGGCTAGCCGGTCCACCGCCTGACGACCGTCCTATGCCGCCTCGGCCTTCGAGCACGCATCGCGCAGCACCTCGCCGTAGCCGTGCGCGATCAGCGCGCCTTCGAGCGCGCCGCGATCGCGCAACATCGCATGGAGCTTCGGCAGGTTGTAGGCGGGCACCGTCATCAGCAGGTGGTGCTCGAGGTGGTAGTTCACGTTGTTCGGGCCGATGAGGAGCTTCTGCCACCAGGGCAGCAGCGTCGTGCGCGTGTTCTTGAGCGGGTGCGTCAGGTCGGTGGCCATCGCGTGCTCGGCGATGGCGCGGATCCGCATCACGAGGCGATACGTCGTGAGCCACGCCACGATCCAGAGCAGGTAGAGCTCGGGGTGACCGAAGGCGAGCAGGATGCCGAAGAGCACGAGGTTGGTGACGAAGGTCGGGAAGAGCTTGTGCCAGCCGACGTCGGGCTTCTGGCCGGCCTTCGCGGCCTTCGTGCGCTGGGTCGAGCGGTTGCCGAGGCCGACGTCGCGCTTGAACACGGCCTTGGCCTGCTTCCAGCCCGTCTGGCCCGTGAGGTCGCGCACGAACTTACGGGCGAGGCTCTTGCGGGTCGTCGGCCAGGGCAACGCGAGGCCGAGGTCGGGATCCTTCGGCGTGCCCGTGTGCGCGTGGTGCGCGAGGTGATAGGGGCGGTAGGGCTCGTGATCCGACCAGATCGGGTACGCGGCGAGCCAGTTGCCGACCCAGTCGTTCGCCTTGCGGTCCTTCAGCAGGCTGTGATGCGACGCCTCGTGCATGACGACGGCGAGGCCCAGCTGGCGCGCGCCGATCAGCAGCAGGGCGAGCACGATCGTGAGCGGGTTCGGCCACGCGGCGACCATCGCGAAGCTCGCGAAGATGACTCCCCAGTTGAACGCGAGCGTGCGATAGCTCTTCCAGTCCTCGAAGCGCGTGAGCTCGGCGAACTCCTCGCGCGTGATCACGTCACGCCACTCGAAGACGTTCTCTGCGGGCGCGTCGGTGAGCATGTCCCGGGTCGGATTGGCGGCGCTCATCAGTGGATCCTCTCTCCCGGCGCGGGGCCGTGGGTGTCGTCGGTCGCGATGCTCGCTCCCTGGAGCGGGTCATCGACTCGGATCTTCATGTAGGGCGCGTCGAACCCGGCGAGGAAGAGCGACCACTTCGCTCGGCCGACGCGGTCGTATTGCAGCATGGCCTCGACGAGGGCGCGCCGCGCCGCGGCGTCAACGATCGGCTCGGGCAGCAGCGGGTCGACGTTCAAGGTGCGCAACACCCGGCCGCCGACGAGGAAGCTCTCGACCATGGCCTCGGAGGGCGCGAGCGAGTCGAGGCGCGACGCGCTCTCGGTGAGCGTCTCGAGCTGGCGTGCGTACTCGCGCTCGAGCTCGGCCACGTCCCAGAGCGCGCGGGCGCGGTCGATGTCGAGCTCGGCAACCTCGGAGAGGCGGGCGACGACCGGCGGCGCCGCGTCCGGCGTCGTGGCGCCGCGCTTCTTTTCGCTGCGGGTCGGGGCGGAGAGGCCGAGGTAGCGGTCACGCAATGCGTCGATGCCGTCGACCAGGTTGTCGGGTCGCACGGCGAGCCCCGGCCGCAGCGCGCGGAGCCCGAGCAGCTCGAGGGCGCGCGCCGAGCGGCGCCCCGCGCCGCGCCGGCCCTGGGGCGCGCCGATCACGGCGACCCAGTCTCCCCTCCACGCGTCGACCATGCGCGACTCGAGCTCACGCCAGCCGAGCACCTGCTGCTTGAGCGGAGTCTCCATGCGCGCGAGGTGGTAGCGCCCGCGCTCGTCACGCTCGACGGAGCCGGCGGCGAAGAGTCGGGCCAGGCTCACGCGCAGGCTGTTCTCCTCGATGCCGAAGAGCTCGGCCGCAGCGACGAGGGCGCGCACGGGCATGGAGCCGCGCCGCACCGTCGACAGCAGGTCGAGGATCAGGGTTCGAGGAGTAGGCTGCATCGGCAATATATTACGCTGATATCCGGACGATGCAAATCGATGTAAGAATTCAGGTTGCTGGTCGTCATGCCGGCCTCATGCCCCCAGAGGGAACGGTGGGGACTCCTCCTCCGCTCGATGTCAGCGTCCGGTGCCGCAGCTCGCCTGAGCGCCGCGAGGGCGGCAGCAGCGCCTGCTCGCGCCGGGTCGGGCTCGGAGCGCGGCCGATCTAGCCGCCCTCGAGGCGTGCCGCCCGCGACGTGATAGATTCGGCGGCCATGTCTCCGAAGCTGCTCTTCTTCGTGGTGCCCTTCGTCGTCGGCTACGCCGCCGATCAGCTGACCAAGCAGCTGATCATCGATGGCATCCCGATGTACGGCCTCCACACGGTGATCCCCGGCGTCTTCGACCTGACCCACGTCCGCAATCCGGGCGGGGCCTGGAGCCTGCTGGCCGGGGGCGACGCGGCGTATCGCATTCCCTTCTTCGTGGGCGCGGGCTGCGTCGCGGTCGCGCTGCTCCTCTACTTCTACGCGCGCCTCGAGCCCGACATGAAGCTGTCGGCCGCGGCGCTTGGCGCGGTGCTCGGCGGAGCGCTCGGCAACCTCACCGATCGGCTTCGCCACGGCGAGGTGATCGACTTCCTCCAGGTGCACCTGCCCGGCTACACATGGCCGACCTTCAACGTCGCCGACAGCCTGGTCGTCGTCGGTGTCATCGTGCTGCTGATCGAGACCTTCCTCGAGCCGGAGCCCGAGGTCGCGCCCATCGAAGAGGCGGCGTCCTCGCTGCCGGACGAGGCCGCCCGCGACTCGGCCGGCTGAGGCGGGCGCATCGCGCGCGCGACGTGCGCGCCGTTCTCGCATCCATCGCCTACCGCCCATCGGAAGGGGACGTCATGCGCCGCGCAGACCGTCTGTTCCAGATCGTGCGACTCCTGCGTGTGCGCGGCTTCCTGACTGGACAGGCGCTGGCCGACGAGCTCGGCGTCTCGAAGCGCACCGTCTATCGAGACATCCGCGACCTCGAGCGCTCGGGCGTACCGATCCGGGGCGAGGCCGGCGTCGGCTATCGGCTCGAGCGGGGCTTCGAGCTGCCGCCGCTGACCTTCAACGAGGCCGAGATCGAGGCCCTCGTGCTGGGCGCGCGCATCGCCGGCGCCTGGGGCGACGATCAGCTGGCGAGCGCGGCCGAGACCGCCTTGCAGCGGCTCGAGGCCGTGCTGCCCGAGCCGCTCCGCCGCGTCGTCGCGACGACGCCGCTCTTCGCGCCGGACTTCCATCGCCGCCGCGAGCTCGTCGCCGGGCTGCCGATCATCCGCGAGGCGATCGGCGGCCGCCGGCACCTTCGCTTCGCCTACACCCGGGCCGACGGCGCAGGAAGCGCGCGCACGGTTCGTCCCTTCGCGCTCTACTTCTGGGGCAAGGCGTGGACCCTCGCGAGCTGGTGCGAGACGCGCGGCGACTACCGGAGCTTTCGGCCCGATCGCATGAGCGAGGTCGTGATGCTCGAGTCGACCTTCGACGACACGGACGGACCGACCCTCGCGGGCTTCCTCGAGCAGACGGGCGAAGATCGCGTGGACTGGTTCAGCGACCCCGTCCCGGCGGAGTCGGTCGTGACCGAGATGCCGACCCCGACGCCGCTCACGAAGGTCGCGAAGGCGGTGAGCGAGCGGGGCTAGCGCACCGCGCCGCCTTGCCCGCTACGCCCGCGCCCGATTGCGGGCGGAGCGGTTCACGAGCCGCGTCAGGCCGACGGGAAAGAGCCGCTTCAGCCAGTCGACCGCGTACGTCTCGATGCAGATCAGCTGCCGGGGCTTCCGGCGCTTGATGGCCCCGACGATCCGCTTTGCGGCGTGATCGGGGCTGACGCGCAGCTTCTCGAAGACGTCTGCCAGCTCCTGACGCTCGTCCTCTGCCTCCTCGCCGAAGCGCGCGGCGGCGGCGATGTTCGTGCGGATACCGCCCGGGTGGACCGACGTGACGCGCACGTTCGTCTCGGCGAGCTCGGCGTTGAGCGTCTCCGACAGCGAGCGGACGGCGGCCTTCGTCGCGCAGTAGGCGCCCTGGGTGGGCAGCCCGATCAGGCCCAACAGGCTCGAGAGGTTCACGATGTGACCTTCTTCCTGCTGCTTGAGGATCGGGATGAAGAACTTGCAGCCGTAGAGCACGCCCCAGAAGTTGATCCCGAAGATCCAGTCGAGATCTTCCATCGATTGGGTCTCGATGTCGCCCACCACGGCGACGCCCGCGTTGTTGACGACGATGTGGACCGCACCGTGGTCAGCGACGACCCGATCGGGCAGGGCCTGCATCGCGGCTCGATCCGCCACGTCGACGACGTAGGTCGTGATGCGTCGGTCGCTGTCGGCGAGCTCGGCCTTCACCGCGTCGAGCCGCGCCGCGTCGACGTCGACGAGTGCGAGATGGCAGCCCTCGGCCGCCAGCGCGTGGGCGAGTCCGCGGCCGATGCCGCTGCCGGCGCCGGTGATCACGGCCACTCGATCTCGAAGCTGCTTCACGGTGTCTCCTCGTCAGTGGGCCAGCTCGTCGCGATGGCGAAACTGCTCGAGCGCCTCGGGGTTGGCGAGCGCCTCGACGTTCTTGACCGCGCGTCCATGCACGACGTCGCGCACGGCGAGCTCGGTGATCTTGCCACTGCGCGTGCGGGGGATGTCTTCGACCTGCGCCACGCGGGCCGGCACGTGTCGCGGCGACGCGTTCTTGCGGATGATGCCCCGGATGCGGTCGCGTAGCGCGTCGTCGAGCGAGAGCCCCTCGCGCAGCCGGACGAAGAGCACGACGCGCACGTCGTCCTCCCATTGCTGGCCGATGGCGATGCTCTCGACGACCTCGTCGAGGCTCTCGGCCTGGCGATAGATCTCGGCCGTGCCGATGCGCACGCCGCCGGGGTTCAGCACCGCGTCGGAGCGCCCGGTGATGACGAACCCCCCGCGCGCGGTCTCGAGGGTGAAGTCGCCGTGGCACCACACGCCAGGGAAGCGCTCGAAGTAGGCGCTGCGATAGCGCGCGCCATCGGGGTCGTTCCAGAAGCCGACGGGCATCGACGGGAAGGGCTTCGTGCACACGAGCTCCCCCTGCTCGCCCACCACGCGCTCGCCGGCTTCGTTCCATACCTCGGCCTGCATGCCGAGCCCCGCGCACTGGATCTCGCCGCGGTAGACGGGGGCGTTCGGGTTGCCGCCGACGAAGCACGACAGGATGTCGGTGCCACCCGAGATCGACGCGAGCTGTGCGTGCGGTGCAACGTGTCCGTACACGTAGTCGAAGCCCTCCGGCGTGAGCGGGGAGCCCGTCGAGAGGATGGTACCGACGCGTGACAGGTCGAAGTCGCGTCCGGGCCGGAGCTCGGCCTTGGCACACGCGTCGATGAACTTGGCCGACGTGCCGAAGACGTCGACCGATTCCTGCTCCGCGAGAGCAAAGAGCACGTCGGGGCGGGGATGCGTCGGCGAGCCGTCGAAGAGCACGAGGGTCGCGCCCGACGCGAGGCCCGAGACGAGCCAGTTCCACATCATCCAGCCGCAGGTCGTGAAGTAGAAGAAGCGCTCGTCCGGACGGAGGTCGACGTGGAAGCGCTGCTCCTTGAGATGCTGGAGCAAGCTGCCGCCCGCGCCGTGCACGATGCACTTGGGCTTGCCGGTCGTGCCCGACGAGAACATCACGTAGAGCGGGTGATCGAAGGGCAGTCGCTCGAACACCACGTCGCCGGCGGGCGCGCCGCCGAGGAAGTCGTCCCAGTGGACGGCACCACGCAGCCCTGCGAGGTCGGGCGTGTCGTCACCATCGGGCACGACCACGCAGCTCTCGACCGAGGGCAGGCGCTCGAGCATGTCGGGGAGCCGGCCCAGCAGCGAGTGGGTCTTGCCCGCGTAGGGATAGGCGGCGCAGGCGAAGAGCACGCGGGGCTCGATCTGACCGAAGCGGTCGACGACGCCCTCGTTGCCGAAGTCGGGTGAGCACGACGACCAGATGGCGCCCAGCGAGCTCGTCGCGAGCATCGCGACGACGGCCTCGGCGCGGTTGGGCAGGTCGCCGGCGACGCGGTCGCCGATGCCGACGCCGGCCGCACGAAGCCCCCGCGCGCAGCGCGCGACGCGGTCGTGCAGCTCGGCCCAGCTGAGCTCCACGCGATCGCCGCGTTCGCTGCACGAGATGATCGCGATGCCGTCGTCTCGGCGGCGCATCAGGTTCTCGGCGAAGCTCAGCTGCGCGTCGGGGAAGAAGCGCGCGCCGGGCATCGCGTCTTCGTCTTCGAGCGCCGGCTCGCCACGCGTCTCGGCGACGACATCGCAGAGATCCCACACCGCGGTCCAGAAGAGCGGTCGATCCTCGATCGACAGCGCGTGGAGCGTGGCGTAGTCGTCGAGGGCATGGCCGGTCTGCGCTTCGAGATGCTTCGCGAGCGCCGTCATCTGCGTGTGCGCGACGGCCTCGGGCGTCGGTGTCCAGAGGGGCTGCTCGTGGTCGGCTTCCGGCAAGGCTCACTCCGAGACGGCGCGTCGGCGCCGTCGGGGCCGCGGGCCGCGGCCCCCGGCAGGCGCATCAGGATACGCGCTTCGATCATGCCCGAGCCACCGGTGAATCCGCCGAATCCGTGTCTCGAGCGCGTGCCGTCAGCCCGCGATGAACACGCCGGCCACGCAGCCCGTCATGAACGTGGCGAGCGAGCCGGCCACGATCGACTTGATCCCCAGCCTCGCGGCCTCGCCGCGACGATCGGGCGCGATCCCCGCCAGCCCGCCGAGCAGGATCGCCAGCGAGCCGAAGTTCGCGAAGCCGCACAGCGCATACGAGGCGATGATGCGGCTGCGTTCAGTGAGCTCGCCCGCGGCCATCGCCTCGCCGAGCGCCTGGTAGGCGATGAACTCGTTCAGCACGGTCTTCAGCCCGAGCAGCGACCCCACCGTCGGCGCATCGGACCAGGGCACGCCCATGATCCACGCCAGCGGCGCGAGCGCCCACCCCAGGATCGTCTGCAGATCGAGGCCGGGCTGACCCACGAGCGCGCCCAACGCGCCGAGCCCGTCGTTCACCATCGCGATCAGCGCGACGAACGCGAGGATCGTCGCGCCGACGTACGCAGCGAGGCGCAGGCCGTTCAGCGCGCCTTCGGCCGCGGCGTCGATGACGTTCGTCGTCGTCCTCTCGGGTGCCGGGGCGGCGTCGCTGCTCGTCTCGGGTACGCCGGTCTCGGGCACGATGATCTTCGCGATCAGCACGCCGGCGGGCGCCGAGATCAGGCTCGCGGTGATGAGATGCCCGGCATAGTCGCCGCCACCGAGGAAGTGTACGTATGCGGCGAGCACCGAGCCGGCCACGGTCGCCATCCCGAGGCTCATCATCGTGAAGAGCTCGGAGCGCGTCATGCGCGAGACGTAGGGCTTCACGATGAGCGTGCTCTCGACCATGCCGACCATGATGTTCGCTACGGCAGCGAGGCTCTCGGCGCCCGAGAGGCGCATGGTCCGCGACAGCGCGCGGGCGAGCTGCCGCACGAGCCAGGGCAGCAGCCCCACGTGGTAGAGGACGCCGAAGACGCTGCCCAGGAAGATGATGATCGGCAACACGCTGAACACGAAGCCCGGTGAGTCGACCGGGAGCGATCCGAACACGAAGCTCGTCCCGGCGTTGGTCCACGCGAGGAGCTTGCCGACGACGGCGTCCGCGACGTCGAAGAACACCCGGCCCGCCCTCGTCAGCAGGAGCGGAGCCGCGATGGCCAGCTGCAGCGCGACGCCGATGCCCACCGTCCTCCACGCGATCGCACGCCGGTTCTCGGACAGGAGCGTCGCGATGCCGATCATGCACGCGAAGCCGACCACCGACGTGAGTCGCGGGAGGATCTCATCCACGACGAGGCGCTCCTTCCGCGAACACGCGCACCAGGGCGGACGTCGCGGCCTCGGGGTCGTCCTGCCCGACGACGGCGGAGATCACCGCCGCGCCTGCCGCGCCCGCATCGAGCACTGGTCCGAGCCCCTCGAGCGTGATCCCACCGATCGCGACCAACGGCTTCGGCGCGACGATCGCCACCACCTCGGCGAGCGTCTCGAGCCCGCGCGCCGTGAACTCGCTGCGCTTCGACTGCGTGCCGTAGACCGGGCCGTACGCGACGTAGTCGACGGGCTCGTCACACGCGGCGCGCGCTTCTTCGAGGGTATGCGTGGAGCGGCCGACGGCGAGCCGGGCCCGCGCCTCGTCGGGCAGCGCCGAAGGTGGCAGATCGTTCTGCCCGAGATGCACCGCGTCGGCCTCGCACGCGAGCGCGAGGTCGAAGCGGTCGTTCACGACGAACGCGACGGCGGCCTCGCGCGTGATCGCGCGCAGCTCCCGGCCCCAGGCGAGGGCCTCGCGATCGGGCACGTGCTTCGCGCGGAGCTGCACGACCGCCGCGCCCCCTGCGCAGGCGGCCCGCGCTTGATCGATCACGTCGAGGGCCCAGCGCGGGTCGTCGTCGCAGAGCACGTGAAGTCCCGCGAAGCGTGCCCCCCGATCCCTGGCATCGGCGTCTCCCACGATCAACCCAGCCTCGGTCGCGAAGGCAGCTCGATCACGAGCTCCGAGATCTTCTTGCGGAGCGTGTTGCGATTGATGCCGAGCAGCGCCGCCGCCTTCAGCTGATTGCCGTCGGTGGCCGACAGGACCCGCGCGATCAGCGGCCGCTCGACCTTCTCGAGTACCCGCCGATAGATGTCACCGGTCTCCGGTCCGTCGAGCGCGGCGCCGACCTCGAGCGAGATCAGCTCGTCGAGGTTCGCGCCGGCGGGTGTCTCGCTGCCGGACTCGTCGAGGAAGGCGAAGTCCTCGGGCGTCAGCACCTTGCTCGTCGCCAGCACGAGCGCGCGCTTCACGGCGTTCTCGAGCTCGCGCACGTTGCCCGGCCAGTCGTAGTGCTCGAGCTTCGAGATCGTCGCCTCCGCGAGGCCGATGCTCTCGTCGGCGAGCTCGGCCGAGTATCGGTCGACGAAGTGGTGGGCGAGCGTGCGAATGTCCTCGCGCCGCTCGCGCAGCGGCGGGATCGCGACGGGGACGACCCGAAGCCGATAGAGCAGGTCCTCGCGAAACTCGCCATCGCGCACCGCCTGGTCGAGATCGCGATGAGTCGCCGCGACGATGAGTACGTCGACGTGCATCGGGTTGCGCCCGCCGACCGGCGTCACCTCGCCGCTCTGCAGCACGCGCAGCAGCTTGGCCTGCAGGTCGATCGGCATGTCGCCGATCTCGTCGAGGAAGAGCGTGCCCCCCGACGCCTCACGGAAGCGTCCCGCGCGCGCCTGCACGGCGCCGGTGAACGCGCCGCGCTCGTGGCCGAAGAGCTCGCTCTCGAGCAGCTCGCG
>CAYYSY010000210.1:0-3160 GCA_964474355.1 uncultured Spirochaetaceae bacterium
GGCCTGGTTCGCGCTCATGCTGTTGGGCATCGGCCTTGCACAGCCCGGCTGGCCCGAATGGGTGACGTTCGTCTTCGCGGGCATGCTGGGCATCGGCTACGCGATCTGCGACCTCATGCCCTGGGCCATGGTCGGCGAGGTGATCGACGAGGACGAGCTGCGGACGGGCGAGCGCCGCGAGGGCCTCTACAACGGCATGTTCACGTTCCTGCGCAAGGCGGGCGGCGCGAGCGCCTACGGCCTGGCTGGCTTTGCGCTATCTGCCGCGGGCTACGACGCCGAGACGGGGGCCACGCCGGCGGCACGACAGGTGGTCCGCGGACTGATCTCGCTCGTGCCGGCGCTCTTCCTCGTGTGCTCCGTCGTGCTCGCCCTGGGCTACCCGCTCTCGCGCGAGCGGCACCACGAGATCCAGGCCGCGCTGGCGGCGCGGGCGGCGGCGCGCATCGGCGGTACGCCTGGCTAGCCGGTGATAGACTCGCGGGATGCCGTTGCAGGCCCCTACGACGCACGCGCCGCCCGCTCCGGCCTGGCCGGACGTGGCCGATGACGCGCCGATCCTCTTCCTGCTCGACGCGTCGAGTGCCTTCGAGCGCCGGCGGCTCGTGACCTGGATCGACGAGAACCGGCCGGCGGGCCGCGCGCCGGAGCACGACGCCTGCGTCGACATTCCGCCGAGCCGCCGTCGCTCGGGCGGGAAGCCCAGCGCCGGGCTCGAGGCGGCGCTCGCCACCGACGAAGATCCCCTCTGCGTACCGCTCCGGATCGCCTGGCTGCCCGGCATGAAGGACGGCGAACGGCGCGTGCGCCTCGCCGATCTGCTCACGTTCGGCGACCCCCGTGACCCCGGCGCGCTGCGCCAGCGCTGGATCGCAACGCGCTTCGCCGAACGCGTGCGCGTGGTGCAAGGCAAGCCGGCGCGCGCGCGCGAGCTGCGCGATCGCTGGACGAACGCCTGCCGCACGGACGCCGGCGCAACGACCGGGCTCGCCGAGTTCGTTGCTGCCCAGGCCACGCTCGCCCTCGAAAGGTCGGAGAGAAGGCTGCGCGGCAACCGCTACAAGGTGCCGCGGCTCGTCGGCGAGCAGCTGCTCTCGAGCCCGGCCTTCCGTGGCGGGCTCGTGCGCATCGCGCACCAGACGGGGCGCAGCGAGGCCGACGTGGCGCGCGAGGCGGCGCGTATCCTGAAGGAGATCGCGGCGACACACAGCCCCTTCGTGATCGATATCGCCGCGCACCTGATCAAGCTCCTCTACACCCAGGGCTACGCCGAGAGCATCGAGTACGACCGCGAGCAGCTCTCCGGCATCGCCTCGCTCGCGCAGCGCAACCCCGTTGTGTTCCTGCCCACACACAAGTCGAACCTCGACCACCTCGTGCTGCAGAGCATGCTGCACGAGAACGGTCTGCCGCCGAACCACACCGCGGGCGGCATCAACATGAACTTCTTCCCGGTCGGCCCCATCGTGCGGCGAAGCGGCGTCTTCTTCATCCGCCGCAGCTTCAAGGACGACGCGCTCTACAAGCACGTGCTCGGCAGCTACATCGACTACCTGATCGAGAAGCGCTTCTCACTCGAGTGGTACATCGAGGGCGGGCGCTCACGGTCGGGCAAGCTGCTGCCGCCGCGATTCGGGCTGCTCGCGTACGTGGTCGACGCGTACCGGCGCGGCAAGTCGGACGACGTGCACCTGATCCCGATCTCGGTCGCCTACGACCAGATTCAGGACGTCGGCAGCTACGTCGCCGAGCAGCAGGGCAAGGCAAAGGAGAAGGAGAGCCTCGGCTGGTTCCTGGGCGTCATCCGCGGGCTCCGCAGACGCTACGGCAAGGTGCACATCCGCTTCGGCGAGCCGCTCAGCCTGCGCTCCGCGCTCGGCCCGCCCGACCCCGAGAGCCAGCCCGACCCCGACGAGCAGGGTCTCGACCTCCAGAAGCTCGCCTTCGAGGTGTCGGTGCGGATCAATCGCGCGACGCCCATCACGCCGACGTCGCTCCTCACGATGACCTTGCTGGGCTCGGGCGACCGAGCGGTCACCCTCGAGGAAATCCGCGCCCGGCTGCAGAACCCGCTCGCATACGTCGAGCAGCGCAAGCTGCCGACGAGCGCAGAGTTCCACGATCTCCATTCCCGCGACGGCGTGCTGAGGACGCTCGACGAGCTGATGGAGAACGACGTGGTCAGCCGCTACGACGGCGGTCCCGACGCCGTCTACCGCATCGACCCCGACCAGCACCTCGCCGCCGCCTACTACCGCAACACGATCGTCCACTACTTCGTCAACGAGGCGATCGTCGAGCTCGCCCTGCTGCGCGTCGCCGAGACCGAGTGCGAAGACCCGGTGGAGACGTTCTGGGACGAGGCACTCCGCCTGCGTGATCTCTTGAAGTTCGAGTTCTTCTTCGCGGAGAAGGACCTGTTCCGTGACGAGCTCCGCGAGGAGATCGTGCGCGTATCGAGCAACTGGGAGGAGCGCCTGCGCGCGGGCGAAGCCCGGCTGCTCGTCATCCGGCTGCGCCCCTTCATGGCGCATCGCGTGCTGCGCCCGTTCGTCGAGGCGTACCAGGTCGTCGCGGACCGCCTGCAGATCTGCGACCCGAACAAGCCGTTCGACGAGCCGATCTTCCTCCCGGGCTGCCTCGGCCTCGGCTCGCAGTACCTCCTCCAGCACCACATCCGCAGCGCCTCCTCGATCTCGAAGGCCCTCTTCGAGACCGCTCTCAAGCTCGCCCGAAATCGGGGCCTCCTCGATGGGACGGGCGCAGAGCTCACCGAGCGACGCCATGTGTTCTCGGAGGAGATCCACGACGTGCTGCGCCGCATCGATGCAATCGAAGCCCTCGCCGCCAGCCGCCGAGCCGGCCTCATCGACTGACGCCCTCCCTCGACCCCTCGTGGCATCGAGTCTGACGCGATCCGCCGCGATCTCGTATCTTTGAGACACCGGCGCGGGGCGGGCCGTGGCGTTGCCTCGCAATCACTCCGAGAGCGGTTGCGCCAATGTGGAGACCCGTGATGAAGACGGCCTCAGCGAGGCCTGCAGCACCCAAGGCGCGACACGCGGGACGAGGTCGATGGCGCGCTTGAAACGATGCCCGAGGCAGGTTCGATGGCGCGCTTGAAACGATGCCCGAGGCAGGTTCGATGGCGCGCTTGAAA
>CAYYSY010000211.1:0-7019 GCA_964474355.1 uncultured Spirochaetaceae bacterium
ATGGCGGCCTGGAAATCGGCCATGTGCGGCGTCGCGAAGTGGGCCTCGAGCGCCTCGGCCGAGGCCCACTTCTCGACGATCACGAAGCGGGCGGGGTCGTCGACGTCGGCCGCGATCGTGTACTCGAGGCAGCCGGGCTCCTCGCGGGTCGCGGCCATCACCTTGCGCGCGGCCAGGGTGGCGGCGTCGCGGTTCGCCGGGTCGATCTCGACGTCGCCGGCGACTACGAGCAGCATCCGATCCCCGATCCGGCGCTCGGCTCCGGCTGCGCGTCCTCGGCGAACTCCGGGTCTGCGCCGAACGTCTCCGAGTCGGCGAGCACCTTGTAGAACTCCCAGCGCAGGCCCTGGGGCTCCTGGGCCCAGACCTTGTTGGCCTTGGCGTAGCAGCAGGTGGTCTCGTCTTCGACGAGGTCGGCGAGGCCTGCGCTCCGCAGGCGCTCCGTGGCGGCGGTGACCTCCTCGTCCTCGAGCACCTCGACGCCGAGGTGGTTGAGCCGCTCTTCTGCATCGGGCAGCTCGAAGAGGACGAGCTTGAGCGGCGGCTGCTCGATCGCGAAGTTGGCGTAGCCGGGCTTCTGCTTGTTGGGCTTCGCGTCGAACATCTTCGAGTAGAACTCGATGGCCTCGTCGAGGTCGCGCACGTTCAGGGCGAGCTGGAGTCGCATGGGGATCTCTCCTGTTCTCTTCCGCGTGTCGGCGGATGCGCGCCGGGGCGCGCGTGGGTGTGAATCGTTCAGCAGCGGTCGGTGGTCACGGAGCCGCCACCCGGCGCCGTGGCGCAGCCGCCCGCCTCGCAGCAGTTCTCGCTGAGGAACCCGACGAGGTCGCCCATGGCGGAGAAGTCGGGGGAGTAGATGAGCGAGCGGCCCTCGCGGCGGCAGTGCACGACGCGGGCGCTCTTCAGCTCCTTCAGGTGATGGCTCAAGGTCGCGGCCTGGACACCGAGGCGGTCGGCGATCTCGCCGGCGGCCAGCCCATCGGGCCCGGCCGTCACGAGCAGCCGGAAGACGTCGAGCCGGGTCTCGTGCGCGAGGGCCGCCAGTGCGGCGAGCGCGTCCTGCTTCTGCATCGGGGGATGGGTCATGGCCGGATCCTCGTCTCTCGTGGTGTGGTCGATTCGATGCTTTGAATATCGTCAAAGTATCGAAGTTTTTCGACCTGTGGCCAAGAAAACTGATTATCAATGCATATTCAGCGAGTTACGGGTGCTTCACGGGCTCAGAAGAAGCGCATGATCAGGAAGAGCCCAATCATCGTGAAGGCCAGCGACATCTTCGCGGCAATGCCTAGCGCGAGCCCGAGGGTCGCGCCGAGGCCGGCGTTGCCGGCCTTGAAGATGTCGGGGTGCTCGGCGTACTCGCCGATCATGGCGCCGGCGAAGGGGCCGAGCAGGATGCCCGGCAGCCCGAAGAAGAGGCCGACGATCGCGCCGATCGTCGCTCCGATCATCGCCTTGTTCGACGCGCCGAACTTCTTCGCGCCGAAGGCGCTGGCGACGAAGTCGGCGACGTAGGTCAGGGCAGCGAGCAGACCGAGCACGACGAGGGTCCCGGTGCCGACGTACTCGAAGCCCTCGGCCCAGGCCGCCAGGAAGAGGCCGGCGAACACGATGGGGGCGCCCGGCAGCGCGGGCAGGATCAGGCCCCCGATGCCGACGAGCACCAGCAGCACCGCGAGGATCATCAGCCAGATCGTGGCGTCCATGGGTCGCTTCTCCGGGTAGGCGCCGCCGGCCGGCGAGCGAGCTTGGGAGCGGCGCGCGTGCCGCCGCCGGTCGGCGCCGAATGCAGGGGTAGCGCATCGCGCCGCCTCCTTCGCCGCAGCGCCTCGATGGCATGCAGGCCGGCTCGTCCTGCACCGGCATCCGACGCGCACATGCCACGAGTCCGATGTGGCGGTTTGATCGCCCGAGCCGAGTTCGCGATCCTCCGCCGCTCGGCGCGCGATGCGCCGCTCCCGATCCAAAGGCGCGAGGCGCGCGGAGAATCCGATGGCAGACGAAGCAGTCGACAAGGTGATGAGCGGCCAGGCGTGGAACGAGTTCTGCGATCTGCTCAAGCAGGCGGGCAACGTGCTGCTGCGTGAGGACCTCGAGACCGACGCATTCGATCGCGGCGAGGGCCATCGCTATCTCGCCCGCCTGCTTCGCGCCGGGCTCTTCAGCTTCGGCGAGCTGTCGGGGACCGAGAACCCCAGGTTCCGCAAGATGCCCGAGGGCATCAAGCTCGGCCTCGACAACCCGGACAACTACTACGTCAGTGCTTCGGTCAGCCCGCAGTACACGTATCGAATCACGGGCCATCGCCGCACGATCCACTATCTGAGCTTCGCCGCCCAGGATCAGAACTTCGCGCAGAAGGACAAGATCAGCGGCGGCGCCGGGCACTTGAACTCGAGCGAGCTCGAGCTGAACGACGACGGCACGTTCGAGATCATCGCGAGCACCAAGGAGCACGACGGCAACTGGCTGCGGATGACCGACCAGACCAAGCAGATCCTCGTGCGCCAGACCTTCCTGCACCGCGACCAGGAGCAGCAGGTCGATCTCGAGATCGAGTGCCTCGAGAGCGAGGGGCCGCCGCCGCCGCTCGAGCCCGAGCGTGTGCCGGGCATGTTGATGGGTGGCGCGCTCTACGCGATCGGCGCCTCGGTCTGGTTCGCCGACTGGGTGACCGAGTTCCTCGAGTGCGCGCCGAAGAACGCCTTCCATCTGCCCGAAGAAGAGAAGCATCGCGTGATGGGTGGCGACCCGAACATCCGCATGTTCCTCGGTCGCTGGGAGCTCGCGCCCGACCAGGCGCTCGTGATCGACGCCACTCCGCCGAATTGCCACTACTGGAACTTCCAGCTCGGCAACATCTGGGCGGAGAGCCTCGACTACGACTTCCGCCGCGTGCACGTGAACAACGGGCAGGCGGTGTACCGCGACGACGGCTCGTTCCGGCTCGTCGTGGCGCACGAAGACCCCGGTGGTGTCGACAACTGGATCGACACGGCGGGGCATCGGCACGGCACGATGGCGCTGCGCTACGTGCTGACTGACGGCTATCCCGAGCCGGACGTCCGGGTCGTGCCCGTGTCGGAGATCCCGCGCGACTGAGGCTCAGCCCGCGGCGGCGCGCTGCTCCTCGGCCACCGTCGCGTCGGCGGCGGCAAGCAGGAACCGTGCGTCGCCCGTCGCCGCGTGCTCGCGCAGACACGCCTCCGTGAACTTGATGACGTGCTCTTCGAGCGTGTCGGCGGCGCGCGACTTCAGCGCTTCGGCGTCACCGGCGAGCGCCTCCACGTCTGCGCCGAGCACGTGCTCGGTCGGCAGCCTCGAGATCGCATGCAGCGCGGCGACCGCCTGGACGCCGTAGCCGTAGAGTCTGCGGAGCGTCTCGGGCTGGACGTGCCCGGCGACCAGGCGCAGGGCGCTCGGCGCCGTGATCGTGTGGATGTAGGCGATGCGGAGCAGCGGGCTCTCGAAGTAGGGCGCGAGCATGGCACGCGTGACGACGCCGACCGCGTCGCCGTCGACTGTGTCGGGGATCTCCAGCCGCTCGATCGCGTCGACGAAGGGGCGATGCTCCGAGAGCACGGCCACGCTCTGCGTGAACAGGCCCCCCTTGAGGCGATCGTTCGGGACGACCTCGAGCGATGCGATCGACGTCGCGGCATCGACGTGCCCGCCCGTCGCCGCCCCCGGCGTGCCGGGCAGCGTCGCCGCGCTCGCTCGCCAGTAGGCGAGGGCCCGGGCGAGCTCGCGCCGCCGCACCGGCGTGTCGGTGCGCTCGAGCCCACGGACGGCGTGCGCCACGCGAATCAGGCCGTGGGTGGCCGCGGCGAACGCCGAAGGCGCGAGCTCGGCGAGCGCGCGGTCGAGCGCCGCTGGCCAGCTCGAGCCCGGGTCGAGAACGTCGCCCCATGCCTCGGTCGCGGTCTGGGCGCCGCCGGCGTCCGTAGCCGGGAACCCGGGGAGATACTCATCGAGGAAGGCATCGATGCGGTTCGCGCGATCGAGGGCGACCAGGGCGTCGACGACCATCGGCGCATGGCTCGTGAAGCCCCGCGCGTTCTCGTCGGCGTGGGCGTGGATGCGGTGGAGCGCGTCGTCGATGCGGGCCTCGAGGTCCATGGCGCCTCCGGGCCGGGCGGGCGCGTCGCGAGATCGTGTCGCGCCGACCCGATCCTGCCAGCGTAGCCGGGCACGATGGCTTCTCGACCGGGATGTCGACTCATCGTCAGCTCGTCGATGGATGGACGCCTCGACCGGGCCGACGGGCAGAGCCGATGGGGAGGGCCGAGCGCGCGCTAGGTTCTCTCGGCCGTGCTGCCCCGCCCTGCCCGAGTCAGCCGCGAGCCGGAGACTAGATGCCCGACCACGTGCAGCTCACTGCGACGCCGATCACCGAGGACGACGCGACGATCGCGCGCCACCTCGAGCAGGCGAGCGTCGGCGCGCTGATGATGTCGATCATCCACATCACGGGTGACGCGAGCCTGCTCGACGGCGAGATCCGTCCCGCCCAGGCGGTCATGGGCGAGCATCAGGGCTCACTCTCCGAGGAGCAGCAGGCGGAGGTGCGGGCGCACGCCCTCGAGGTGTTGAAGGCGTATCGCGACGGGGGCTGCGTGATGCCTCCCGCACCGAGTCCCGACACGATCCACCAGATGATGAGCTTCCTCGTCGGCGAGAACGTGCCCGACGCGTACGTACCGATGATGCTCGAGGAGATGGCGCTCGACGGCGCCGATGCGAGGCGCACCGATCTCTCCCGGGCGGTGGCACGCTCGAAGGCACCCCCGCCGAAGGTGCTCGTCATCGGCGCGGGCATGTCGGGGCTGCTCGCGGCGATCCGGCTCGAGGAGGCGGGACTCGAGTACGAGATCGTCGAGAAGAACGACGGTGTCGGCGGTACCTGGTACGAGAACCACTACCCCGGCAGCCGTGTCGACATCGGCAATCACTTCTACTGCTACTCGTTCGAGCCGAATCACGGTTGGACCGAGTACTTCTCGCGGCAGCCCGAGCTGAAGGCGTACTTCGAGCGCTGCGCCGAGCACTACGGCATCGCTTCGAAGATCCAGTTCGAGACCGAGCTCGTCTCGCTGCGCTGGGACGACACCCAGGCCGCATGGCAGGCCGAGCTGAAGACGAAGGACGGCGAGACGCGTCACACGACCGCGAACGTCGTCGTGAGCGCGGTGGGTCAGCTGAACCGTCCATACGTCCCCGCTCTGCCGGGGCTCGACGAATTCGAGGGACCCGCCTTCCACTCGGCCCGCTTCGAGCACGAGCACGACCTGCAGGGCAAGCGCGTCGCGCTGGTCGGCACCGGGGCGAGCGCGTTCCAGCTCGGGCCCGAGCTCGCGAAGACGGCCGAGAAGCTCTACGTCGTGCAGCGCTCGCCCGCCTGGATGACGCCGAACCCGCGCTACCACGCGAAGGTGAGCGAGGGCGCGCGCTGGCTGCTCGAGCACGTGCCGTACTACGCTCGCTGGTTCCGCTTCCTGATCTTCTGGCCGGGCTCCGATGGCCTCATGCCCTCGCTCGAGGTCGATCCCGACTGGCCGCATCCCGAGCGCTCGGTCAATGCGCTGAACGACGCCACGCGCGCCTTCTTCACCGAGTACATCGAGTCGCAGCTCGAAGGCCGCCCCGATCTCGTGGAGAAGGTCGTGCCGAGGTATCCGCCCTTCGTGAAGCGCATGCTGCAGGACAACGGCACCTGGCTCGAGACGCTGAAGCGGCCCAACGTCGAGCTCGTCGCCGAGGCGGCGGAGCGGATCGAGGGCAACACGATCGTGTGCAGCGAGGGCAGTCGTCTCGACGTCGACGTCATCGTCTTCGCAACCGGCTTCCAGGCGAACCGCTTCCTCGCGCCGATCGAGGTCGTCGGGCGCGAGGGACGCGTGCTCGAGGAGACGTGGGGCGACGACCCCGGCGCGTATCTCGGCATCACGGTGCCCGACTTTCCGAACCTCTACTGCCTCTACGGACCGGGCACCAACCTCGCCCACGCCGGCAGCATCATCTTCCACAGCGAGTGCCAGGTGCGGTACGTGATGGGCGCCCTCGAGGCGATGATCGAGGGCGGGCATCGCGTGCTCGACTGCAAGCGCGAGGTGTACGACGACTACATCCGCCGCATGGACGCGCGGCACGCCGAGCTCGTGTGGGCGCATCCCGGCGCCGGCAGCTGGTACAAGAACCCGAAGGGCCGCGTCACGACCACGAGCCCATGGCTCCTCGTCGACTACTGGCGCTGGACGCGCGACTTCGACCGCGCCGCCTATCGCATCGATTGACAGGCCGTGTCACGATCCGGGCTCGTCACGTGGCTCGCGCCGCGAGGCAGGCCGGCTTCGACAGAGGCCTCACTGACTCCACCGGAGGAGAGCGCCGATGATCTTCCTGAAGCAGACCTGGAACCTGCACCCCGCCTCGCCGGCCGGTCGCGACCGCTTCGTCGAGCACGCCGAGAAGGCGCTCATCCCCGCATGGACGTCGGTCGGAGGCGACTTGAAGGGCGCGTTCTTCTCGACCGAGGAGTGGTTCTACCAGGTGACGCACGTGGTCGCCTTCGAAGACCTAGGGGCCTTCGATCGCGCGCGCACTGCGATCGACCAGGGCGGCGAGTTCGCCGAGCTGCGCGCCGGCGACGAGGCCCTCGCGCCCGAGCGTGGCACGGCCCTGCTCGAAGATCTCGGCCCCGTCGCGGCGGAGAGCCTCGACGCCGGCATCGCGAAGGCGGCCGAGAAGCCCGCCGGCGAGTACACCTTCGCGATCCTCGAGGTCTCGCCCGGTCGCATGGACGACTTCAAGAAGCTGCTCGGCGCGGGGGCGGCACAGCTCCCGATCCTGGCCTCGTGGCGCGACGTGGTGGGCAACCCGAGCCAGGTGATCGACCTCTGGCGCGGCAATCCCGGTCAGGCGCCCTACGCCCCGAGCAACCCGGCGATGGAGGCCGGCTTCTTCGGTCCCCTGCGTGAGGTCGCGCCGCGCGAGCGCATGATGCGCCTGTTCCCGATGCC
>CAYYSY010000212.1:0-11779 GCA_964474355.1 uncultured Spirochaetaceae bacterium
TTCACGTTGACGCGGCGGCCGCGCGAGCGGATGATGCGCCTGTTCCCGATGCCGTACTCGCCGCTGGCCTAACGGCCGTCCGTCTCCGCTTCCCCCGCTCGCCCAAGTAGAGGAGCCCGTTCATGAGCACCTGGACCCGAAGCCGCAGGCCCGTGCTCTGGGGCGTGCTCGCCCTGGTCTGGCTCTCGTTCACCGGCTGGTACACGTCCTGCGGCGGACCGCTCAGCGTCGATGAGATCGATCACTACGTCGGCATCATGGAGGGGCGCGGTCAGCCCGCCGAGCGCATCGCGATGATCCGCGAATTCCTCGAGAGCGACACCGGCGACGACTTCGTGATGGTGAACGCCATCGAGCTGAACGCCGAGCCCGGCGACGTGCCGGGCATGCCGCCGGGTGCATCGGCGTCGGAGATCCTCGACGGCTACATGGCGTACATGTGGCCGGCGCTGCTCTCGCGTGCCTCGCACCCGATCGTCTTCGGTGCGGCGGCGGCGCCTTCGATGGAGCAGTTCGGCATCGAGGGCGCCGAGCAGTGGAGCCAGGCGGGGCTCATGCGCTACCGCAGCCGGCGCGACTTGATGGAGATCGCGATGAACGACGCGTTCGCGGACGCGCACCTCTACAAGGTCGCGGCGATGTCGAAGACCTTCGCCTTTCCGATCGATCCGTGGGTCCAGCTCGGCGACCCACGGCTCTTCTTCTTTCTCGTCCTCGCGATCCTCGGGCTGCTGCTCGAGAGAGTCGGGCTGGTCTGACGCGTCCGGCGTCGGGCCAAAGGAGTGAACGCGACGTGAATCTCGATCTCACGGGCAAGGTGGCGCTGGTGACCGGCGGCTCGCGCGGCATCGGCAAGGGTATCGCCGCGGCATTCGTCGAGGCGGGCGCGAAGGTGATGATCACCTCGCGCAAGGCCGAGAGCTGCGAGGCGGCCTGCAAGGAGATCGGCGAGGGCGCCGTGTTCGAGGCGGGCCACATCGGTCGCGACGAGGACCGCGAGCGCGTCATCGACGCCACGCTCTCGAAGCTCGGTGGGCTCGACATCCTCGTGAACAACGCGGCGACCAACCCCTACGCCGGCCCGACCATCGACGTAGACCGCCCGCGCTGGGACAAGACGCTCGAGATCAACCTGACCGCGCCCCTCATGTGGACGCAGTCGGCCTGGCACAAGGCGATGCACGAGCACGGCGGCGTGGTGCTGAACATCTCGAGCGTGGGCGCCATGGGCACGAGCCCGACGATCGGGACCTACGACGTGACCAAGGCGGCGCTCATCCACCTGACGAGCCAGCTCGCTGCGGAGCTCGGACCGAAGGTGCGCGTGAATGCCCTCGCGCCGGGTCTCGTGAAGACCGACTTCGCACGCGCGTTGTGGGAGGGCGAGGGCGAGGCGCGCGCTGTCCGCCGCTACCCGCTCGAGCGGCTCGGCACGCCCGACGACATCGCGGCTGCGGCGACCTTCCTCGCGTCGGATGCCGGCAGCTGGATCACCGGCCAGACCATGGTCCTCGACGGCGGTGGCCTCATTGCATTCCGTCACTAGCCTCCCGCCAAAAGAAGGAAGTCCCAATGAAGAAATGGATCATCCTCGGCGCGACCCTTGGTGTGCTCGTGGTCGCCATCGTGGTGGCGGCGATGAACCTCGAGGCCTGGCTCGACGAGAACCGTCCGATGATCGAGGAGCAGGCTGGCGCGGCCATCGGCCGCGACGTCACGCTCGGTGATCTCGGTGTGCAGATCTGGGGCGGGCTCGGCGTGAGCGTCGAGGGCGTGCGCATTGCCGAGGATCCGGCCTATGGCGACGGTGCCTTCCTCACTCTCGGCCACGGCGTGGTCCGCGTGTCGGTTCTCCCGGCCATCTTCGGCCGCATCGAGATCGGCGAGCTGGTGCTCGAGTCGCCCGACATCCGCGTGATCCGCGATGCGCGCGGGCTGAGCATCGACTCGATGCTGGCCAGCGCGGCCGAGGACGAGCCCGCGCCGGAGGCGGAGACCGGCTCGGCGCTCGCGCTCGAGGTGTCCTCGATCCGGATCGACGACGGTCGCCTGATCTTCGAAGACCGCACCGGCGAGGGGGCGATCGAGTCCGTGATCGATGGCATCGACCTCCTCGCCGAGGACGTGGGGGCCAGGCGCCCGCTCCGCTTCGAGCTCGAGGCGCGCCTCCTCGGCGCCGACACGCCGAACCTCACCGGTGAGGGCACCGCCGGACCTGTGCTCGGAGCGGGCGATGCCCCGCTGCCCTTCGACGTGACCTTCCGCGTGGTCGACCTGTCGCTCGCCGACGTCGTCCGGCTCGAAGAAGTGGCTTCGTCGCTCCCGGCCGACACCGCGCTCGGCGGTAGCCTCGACGCGAGCCTCGAGGCCAGCGGCGTCCCCGAAGACGTCCGCTTCGACTTCGCCCTCGACGCGGCGGCGATGGACCTCGTCTACGGCGAGACGTTCACGAAGCCGGCGGGCGTCGCGCTCGCTCTCACGGCGAAGGGCAGGGCGTTGCCGGCGGAGGCGTCGGTCGAGACGTTCGCGTTCACGCTCGCGGGCTCGACCATCGAAGGCGAGGCGAAGTCGGCGCTCGACGAGACGGGCGCATTCGATGCGACCGTGCGTGGCCGGGACGTACCGCTCACCGGCTGGGGCGATCTGATGCCTGCACTCGCGGGCCTGCCCGTGGAGGGCCGGCTCGGGCTCGACGTGCGTGCGCGGGGCAGCGCTGCGTCGGAGCTTCTGCCCACGCTCGGCGGTACGCTGACACTCACCGACGTGGCCGTGCGCATGCCCGACGCGCCCCCGGTCGAGAAGCTGAACGCGCACCTGGACCTCTCGGGCGCGAAGGCCGAGCTGCGCGACACGCGCTTCGAGGTCGGCGGCGCGCCGATGCAGCTCGAGGGCGACGTCGCAGACCTGAACGCGCCCGAGCTGCGCTTCGCGCTCGACGCGCCCGTTTTGCCGCTCGCGGCGGTCGGCGTGCTCGAGCCGGGCAGCGAGGCCGACGATCAGCTCCGGCGGCTTCGCGTGGTCGGTCGCGCCGACCTGCGCGGAGAAGATATCGAGGCGGACGCGCGCTTCGCGTCGCCGGAGGGCCGGATCCAGGCCATCGACTATCGCGCACTCGAGGGGCGGGCCAGCATGACGGGCACGCGCATGCAGCTCGAAGAGATGACGCTGAAGCTGCTCGGCGGCGAGGTGAAGCTCGCGGGTGTCCTCGATCAGACCGAGGCCGAGGCGCCCCGATTCGACGGTCGTGTCGACATCGACGGTGTCCGGGCCGAGGAGCTGATCCGCGCCCGATTCCCGGCGGCAGGCGAGGTCGCGTCGGGGCAGATCCACACGAGCCTGTTGCTCTCGGGCCAGAGCCTCGACGACACCGACGCGCTGCTTCGGAGCCTCACGGGGAGCGGCCGCATCGGCATCAGCGACGGCATCCTCTACGACATCAACGTTGCCGAAGAGGTGCTGCGCGGCGCGACCGGCGTGCCCGGTCTCTCGGCATGGGTCTCGCCCCGTGTGCGAGAGAAGCATCCCCGGGTCTTCGCGTCGGGCGACACGCGCTTCAAGACGATGAAGGCGGGCGTGAAGGTCGATGAGGGGAAGCTCCGCACCGACGACCTCGCGCTCCAGACAGAGGACTTCGGCCTCACCGGCGGCGGCACGGTCGGGCTCGACGGCAGCCTCGACCTGAAGACCGAGTTCAGGTCGAGCCCCGACCTCGCGGCCAGCCTCGTGGGCGTCGCGCGGCCGACGCGCTTCCTGCTCGACGACTCGAAGCGGCTCCTGATTCCCGTGAGCATCGGCGGAACGTTGACCGACCCGAAGGTGCGCGCCGACAGCAAGTTCCTCGCGGAGAGCCTCACGCGCGCGGCCGTCGGCACCGCGACCTCGGCCATCGGCGACCTGCTCGGTGGGCGCCGCCGCGATGCCGGGTCGGAGGAGGAGCAGGCCAAGCCGGACGCAGGCGAGGCGAAGCCCGCCGAGCCGAAGCAAGAGTCGACGCCCGACCCCGAGAAGCAGATCAAGAAGGGCTTCGAAGAGCTCTTCTGAGGTCGGCGCGCAGCAGCTCGCACGTGGCTGCACGCCCTCACGAGGCGGAAGCCCTTCGGACGCCGTCTCAGGCTCGTCCTCTGCTAGTCTGCCCGTGGGTGGGGGCGTGGAGGATGTCGAGTGGCGTCGGACGACGCGGGCTCCGGCCGTGCGACCAGCACATCGTCGCCCTTCGGGCTGCTGCTTCCCCCTGAGCACGGAGGGGCGCGCTTCCTGCCCCTCGTCATCGGCCTCATCGTCATTGCCTGCACCGTCGTGATCGCCGAGCGACAGTACGCCTCCGAGCGGCGCGCGCTCGAGAAGGCGACCGCGGGCGCACTCCGGGAGATCAGCGGCACCATCGAGGTGCGGATGCAGTCCCAGCTCGCTGCCCTCACACGGCTTCGTGAACGCTGGGTCAAGGGGAGTGGTCTGGGTGAGGACCAGTTCATGCGCCACGCCGGCGCGCTGGTGCGGGACTTCGAGCACATCCGCACGATCGAGTGGGCCGATCGAGACTACGTGATCCGCTGGATGGCGACGACGCCCGGCGTCGAGTCGATCGTGGGCCAGAGCGTCGCCCGAACACCCGAGGAGCGCGCGTTGTGCGACGCGGCTCGGAAGGTCACGGGTGCGTCGATCTCGTCTCCCCATGAGCTGATGACCGGCGGCGTAGGCTTCGCCGTCAGCTACGCCCTGCACGTGGACGGCGAGTTCGACGGCTTCCTGCTCGGGATCTACGAGGGTGGCGTCGTGATCGAGTCGATGCTCGCCCACGTCGCGACGCAGTTCGACGTCGCCGTCGCAGGGACCATGGGCCCGCTCTGGGCTCGCCCCGGGATCGAAGGTGACCCGAGATACGCCCGGTCGGCGGACGTCGCCGTCGAGAACCAGACCTGGACGATCACGGTGGCCCCGGGCCCAGAGCTGGTGTCGACGTATCTCACACCCCTGCCTGTGCTGATCCTCGCCGGAGGCGTGCTGTTCGGCGTCCTCTTCGCCTCGGCGCTGCGCGGGGCGTGGATGGGCCGGCTCCGCAACCGGCGACTCCGCGAGGCCAACTCGCGTCTGGCGGGTGAGGTGACGAGACGAACGGCGGCGGAGGAGGCCGAGAAGGCCGCACGCGACGAGCTCGTCTCGGTGGCGAACTCGCTGCCCGCGTACCTGTGGAGCGCGATCGCACAGCCAGACGGCTCGATGAGGATGCGATATCAGTCACGCTTCATCGAGACGATCAGCGGTCGTCCGTCCGCGACCTACTGGAAGCGCTCCGACTGGATCAGTCACGTGCATCCCGAGGACCGTGAGCGGGTCGTGGGGACGTTCAACGCTCTGCTGAGCGGCGAGCTCGACGAGGACTCGAACGAGTACCGCTTCCTACGCGCCGACGGCGACGTACGCTACATCCGCCAGCGGATGAAGGCGACGGATACGCCCGAGGGCCGGCGGCTCGACGGTATCGCGCTCGACTTCACCGATCTGCGTCGCGCCGAGGAGGAGCGC
The DNA here is from genome assembly GCA_964474355.1 of uncultured Spirochaetaceae bacterium. GTDB lineage: Bacteria > Myxococcota_A > UBA9160 > UBA9160 > UBA4427 > CAYYSY01. The sequence goes on from CAYYSY010000212.1 coordinate 5,524, forward strand.
GCTCAGCTCGAGGCGCGCATGCAGGAGACCCAGCGGCTCGAGAGCCTCGGTGGCCTGGCCGGCGGCATTGCCCACGACTTCAACAACCTGCTCGTCGCGATGCTCGGTCACGCGACGCTCGCGCGCGAGGAGCTCACGCCCGATCACCCGGCCCAGCCCAGCCTCTCGAGCATCGAGCGCGCCGCGCGTCGGGCGGCGGATCTCTGCCGGCAGATGCTCGCGTATGCGGGGATGGGATCGGTGGCCGAAGAGCGCATCGATCTGCGCGAAGTCGTCGAGGAGTTGCGCGATCTGTTGCGGGCCTCGATACCTCGAACCATCACACTCGAGACGGAGCAGGACCACGAGCCGGCCGGCGTCGAGGTCGATCCGAGTCAGCTCCGCCAGGTCGTCCTCAATCTCATCACCAATGCATCGGAGGCGATCGGCGCCGGGCCAGGATGCATCGACATGTCGGTCAGGCAGAGCGAGATCGACGAAGCGGAGCTCGCCGGGTTCCTGCTCGGCGAGACCCTCGAGCCGGGCCGTTACGTGGTGCTCCGGGTGCGCGACGATGGATGCGGCATGGACGAGGGGGCACAACGGCGCATCTTCGAGCCCTTCTACACGACCAAGTTCCAGGGGCGGGGCCTCGGCCTCGCCGCCGTGCTCGGCATCGTCCGACGCTGCCGTGGCGCGCTGCGCATCGAGAGCGCGCCCGGACAGGGGACGACGATGACGGTGCTGCTGCGGCCCGTCGCGCTGCCCGTCGACGTTGCTCTACCCGAGGCGCCGAGCCTCGCCGCGCAGGTCGACGGCGGGCACGTGCTGCTCGTCGAGGACGACGAGGCGGCGCGTGAGTTCGCGGCCACCGTGCTCGAGCGGGCGGGCCTGCGGGTCTCGCAGGCGGCCGACGGCGTCGAGGGCCTCGAGTTCTTCGAGAAGCACAGGCACGAGGTGCAGTGCGTCGTGCTCGACCTCACCATGCCGCGCATGGACGGGGTCGAGGCCGGCCGCCGCATGCGCGCGCTCGACGCCGAAGTCACGTTGATCCTGTCGAGCGGGTATCCCGAGCAGGACGCGATGAAGCGCTTCGGCGCGCTCGGGATCACGAGCTTCCTGCAGAAGCCCTACGAGCCGCACCGCCTCGTCGACGCCGTGCGCGATGCGATGCGCTCTCGGGCGGGAGGTGCGGAGAGCGGCGCCGAGCAGGACCGGGCCCGGTCCGAGGTCGCCGACGCCTGAGGCCACCCGACACAGATTCGCTCCGATCTTGAATCGGAGCGCTCGCGTCCGCCGAGCCCGCGCGCACTACAATCGGGGTTCGAAGCCGAGCGCGTCGTCATGACGCGTCGAACTCGAGGTCCCGTGATGAGCAGACCCTTCCCCGACAACCCCTTCCTGCGCGGCAACTTCGCGCCCTTCCTGATGGAAGGCGCCGCGCCCGATCTCATCGTCGAGGGCGAGATCCCGCGAGAGCTGCGCGGCAGCTACTACCGCAACGGGTCGAACCCGCAGTTCGCGCCTGCGCCCACGTATCACTGGTTCGAAGGCGACGGCATGATCCACGGCTTCTTCTTCGAGGACGGCCGCTGCGGCTACCGCAATCGCTGGGTGCGCACGGCGCGCTTCGAGCTAGAGCGCAAGGAGAGGCGCGGGCTCTTCGGCGGCTTCGGACCCGGCGGCGCCGACGCGAAGACGGAGGGGACCAGCGGCAACACGGCCAACACGAACATCCTGTGGCACGCGGGCAAGCTGCTTGCGCTCTGGGAGGCGGGTCCGCCCACCGAGCTCGACCCCGTGACGCTCGAGACGATCGGCATCTGGGACGATGGCGGCGCCTTCCGCCGCGAGCGCTTCGGGCAGCTCGTCCCCGACATCATGACGGCGCACCCGAAGATCGACCCCGACAACGACGAGTGGCTCGCGTTCGGCTACAGCCCGATGGAGCCGTGGATGGTCTATCACGTGATCGGGGGCGACGGTCACCTGAAGCGGTCGGACGTGGTCGACGCGCCCTTCCCGAACATGATGCACGACTTCGTGACCACGTCCGAGCACGTGCTCTTCCCACACCATCCAGCGGTCTTCGACTTCGAGCGCATGGCGGAGACGGGCTCGATGCTCAGCTGGCAGCCCGAGCGTGGCTCGCACATCGGCGTCATGCCGCGCGCCGGTGGCAACGACGACATCGTCTGGATCGAAAAGGAGGCGGGCTACGTCTTCCACTACGTGAACGCGTGGACGGAGGACAGCACGGTCGTCGCCGACGTGTTCCACATCGATCAGTTGGCACTGAGGCTCTCGGACGATGCGCCGCCTACGGGGCCGCCGACGCTGCACCGCTGGACCATCGACCTCGAGTCGGGCTCGCTCAAGGACGAGGCGCTCGACGACGCGCCCGCAGAGTTCGGCCGCGTCGATCCGCGGGTCGTGGGCAAGAGGTACGCGGACGCGTGGACGCTCGGGAGCCATGGCATCCCCCGCGCGACCGGCGAGCCGCTGAACAACAACTGCATCTTCCACTATGACATGCGCAGCGGTGCTCGAAGGATGTTCGAGCTACCCGAGGGCGATGCGACGGGGGAGCCGCAGTTCGTGCCCCGCAGCGACGATGCACCCGAGGGCGACGGGTTCGTGCTCGCGATCGTGTACCGCGGCGCCGAGAGCCGCAGCGACTTGATCGTCCTCGATGCCCAGAACGTCGAGGCCGGGCCGCTTGCTACGATCCAGTGCCCCCACCGGATTCCCTGGGGCTTCCACGGCAACTGGAAGCCTGCCGACTGAGTCGGGCGCGGCGGGGCGGGCACGAGGAGCAGATCGTGGCAGGCGCCCTCGACGGCTTTCGCATCATCGACGCGACCCAGGTCATCTCGGGGCCGCTCGCGACGCGCATCCTCGGAGACCAGGGCGCGGACGTGATCAAGGTCGAGCCGCCGCAGGGCGACACGCTCCGGCACATGGGGGGCAAGTCGGGCCTCGCGCCGACCTTCACGACGATCAACCGCAGCAAGCGCTCGGTCGTACTCGACCTGAAGCAGGAGGGCGCGCTCGGCGTGCTCGACCGGCTGGTCGAAGGCGCCGACGTCTTCATCCAGAACAGCCGGCCCGGCGCCGCCGAGCGAATGGGCTACGGCGCCGAGCGCCTGCGGGCGCTCGACCCGCGCCTCGTCTACGTCTCGATCAGTGGCTTCGGCGCGACGGGCCCCTATGCGCACAAGCGCGTCTACGACCCGCTGATACAGGGCATGTCGACGCTGGCGGAGATCCAGGGCTACGGCACGGATCGTCCCCGCCTCGTGCGCGTCATCGTGCCCGACAAGGTGACGGCGTTGACGGCGGCTCAGGCGATCACGGCCGCGCTGCTCGCGCGCGAGCGCACCGGGCGCGGCCAGCACGTGGGGCTCTCGATGCTCGACTCCGTGCTCTCGTTCGTGTGGCCCGAAGGCATGGCCTACCACACGTTCGTGTCGCCCGAGCTGCCGAAGGCGAAGCCCGTGGCGCGGCGTGACCTCGTCTACGCCACGGCCGATGGCCACATCATGATCTCGACGGTCGCGCATCGCGAGTGGGAGGCCTTCTGCCAGGCCGCCGACAGGCCCGAGTGGCTCGAGGATCCTCGCTTCCAGGACACCGCCGGCCTCGTGCGCCACGCGAAGGAGCGGCTCGACATGATGTCCGAGGTGGTGGCGACACGGCCGAGCGCGCACTGGCTGAAGGCGCTCGACGACGCCGACGTGCCGTGCGCGCCCGTGCTGACCCGCGACGACGTGCACCTGCATCCCCAGGTGATCGAGAACGGCATCGTCGTGGAGGACGAGCACCCGGTGGTGGGGCTGGTGCGCCAGACCCGCCCGCCCGAGCGGATGGAGGACACGCCGAGCGAGATCCGGCGCCCGGCGCCCCTGCTCGGCCAGCACACCGGAGAGGTGCTGCGCGAGGTCGGCTACGGTGACGACGAGATCGCTGCGTTCGCCGACGCGGGTCTGCTCGGCCACGTGATGTCGTCGTAGCGAGCGAGGAGAACGAGAAGTGCTCGAAGGACAGGTGCATCCCGACTTCGCGGGTGTCGCGAAGGTGCTGCGGAAGATCATCCCGAAGAAGGGACCGGGGGGCGCCGCGGTCTGCGTGTACCACCACGGGCAGAAGGTGGTGGACGCCTGGGGGGGCACGAAGGATCCCGAGGGCACGCCCTGGGAGGAGGACACGCTCAGCATCTCGTTCTCGACGACCAAGGGCGTGGCCTCCACGCTGCTCCACGTCTGCGCCGATCGTGGGCTGGTCGACTACGACGCGCCTGTGGCCGAGGTCTGGCCCGAGTTCGGCCAGGCCGGCAAGCACGGCATCACCATTCGTCAGCTGATGTGCCACGAGGCGGGGCTGCACTCGGCCGAGTTCATCGCACGGCCAGACGACATGCTCGACTGGGAGCTCGTGACGCACCGTCTCGCAGAGAGCGAGCCCCGCTACGAGCCCGGCACCGCCCATGGCTACCACGCGCTGACCTACGGGTGGCTCGTGGGCGAGGTCGCGCGGCGAGTGCTGGGTGGCAAGCCGTTCGCCGAGCTGATCGAGCGCGAGCTGGCGCGGCCGCTCGGGCTCGACGGGCTCTTCTGCGGCGCACCCGACAGTGAGCATCACCGGGTGGCGAAGCTGATGTCGCCGCTCATGGCGGGGAGCGACGAAGAGAAGCTCCGACGCTTCGACAAGATCCAGGCCGGCGCGGAGAGATGGGGTCGGCGGCTGCGAAGGATCGGAATCAAGTTCGATCCGACCGAAGCGATGCGCGCGCTCTCGCCGCGCGGCATGGCGCTGCTCGACATGAACTCGCCCGAGTTCCGGGCTGCGTCGGTACCGGCCGCGAACGGGCTCTTCACCGCACGCTCGTTGGCCAGGCTCTACGCGTGCCTGGCCGGAGGCGGCGAGCTCGACGGCGTGCGCCTGGTTTCGGGCGAGACCGTGGGCCTGATGGGCGACGTGCAGAATCGCGGCGCCGGCAAGGTGATCCCGATCCCGATGAACTGGCGCATGGGCTACCACCGCGTCTTCACGACCCGGGGCGGCGTTCCGCGCGGCTTCGGTCACTTCGGCTTCGGTGGCTCGGGTGGCTGGGCGGATCCGGAGCGCAATCTCGCGGTGGCGCTCACCGTGAACAGCGGCGTCGGCACGCCCTTCGGTGACGCGCGCATCGCCCGCGTCGGTGGCGCGGCCGTGCGGTGCGCGGACCAGCGCTGAGGGGCATCTCGCCGAGCCGACCGCTGGTGATGTCTTCAGTGCTGGTGGTAATAGAGGGAAACCCGAGTGTGTCGTTCGGGAATCACTTGCGCCCCCCTAGGCACTCCCTACACTGCGCGCCGTTCCCAGGGTCAGGTCGCGACTCCGCGACCGGGGATGGAGCCCCGGTACTCGGCGAGAGCCGAGACTGGAGGATCCGAGCGAACGCTGCCGGCGCCCCGGCGGAAGGCTCACGCACAGATGCGAAATGCGTACGAAACAGGACGAGCCCCCGCTCTCGCGGTCGGTCTCGTGGCCGCGCTTTCGCGAGCGGCACCCGCGCGGTCGAGTGCGCGGCTGCCTTCACAGGACCCACGCCGGACCAGGACATCGAGAACGGATAGACCATGACCGAGAGACACATCCACCAGCTCGCCGACGGCGACGCGATCTTCATTGCGGTCGAGAACGATCGCGCACCCAGCCACATCGGCGGGCTCGTCCTGATGGACGGTCGCGACAATGACGGCTTCGGCTTCGAGCACATGATCGGGCGGATCGAGGAGCGCATCGCGCTCGTGCCTCGCTTCACCTGGAAGCTGCACGAGGTGCCCTTCGGGCTCGATCGCCCCTACTTCGTCGCGGACGAGCGCTTCGATGCGCGCGCTCACGTCCACAGGGTCGCGTTGCCCGGCGAGGGCACTCTGCGCGATCTGAACGAGCTCGCCGCGCTGCTGCACGCGCGTCCCCTCGACCGGGGCCGCCCGCTCTGGGAGGCGTGGTGGATCGAGGGGCTCGAGGACGGCCGCGCCGCGCTGCTGATCAAGATGCATCACTGCCTCGTCGACGGTGAGGGAGGCGTCGGCCTCACGGAGATCCTGATGGATCTCTCGCCCGACGCCGATCAGCCGCTGATCCCGCTCGAGATGCGGGAGCGGAAGCCGGCTGCACCGGCCCCCTCCGAGCTCGCCACGCGCGCCGTGATGAACGCGCTCTCGAAGCCCCGCCGGTTCTTCGACCACGGCCGCCACGCGCTGCGTGCCCTCGGCGGGCAGGTCATCGG
>CAYYSY010000213.1:0-4751 GCA_964474355.1 uncultured Spirochaetaceae bacterium
GTCTGGGTCCGAGGCGACGGATGGCGAGAATTCGTAGTTATACGCGCCCGCAAAATCGCTGACCTGGAAGGAGTCGCTCCTGGGCGTGCCGTCGGACTCGAAGAAGACACGTCGCGGGCCGTCCGAGCTGAACGTCTCGACGTTCAGCGAGCCGGCGGCGTCGATGAACGCGCCGCCATTGGCGAGCGAGACGCGCACCGCCGCGGTCGCGATTGCGCCCACGGCCGTGGCGTGCCCGTAGATCTGGCCGTCGGTGCCGATGTCGAGTCGGCCGCCATGGGTGTTGAGGTGGATGTAGCGCGAGCTGCCCGAGTCGCGGACGACCACGAGCCGATGATCCCACTCGTTGCCCGCGTCGGCGAAGATCAGCTCGAGCGGGTCGTCGTTGCCGTTCTGGGTGACGGTGGACGAGTCGACGACGTTCATGCCCGTCGGGTCGAGCAGGAAGAGGTCGTAGTCGTTGCCCGAGGCGCCCCATGGATCGGCCCATTGCAGTGTGATCGCGATCCCTGGATCGGCGCTGATGCGGTTCGACTCGACCCCGCCCCCGAAGTCGTGCAGGAACCCGCCATAGCCAGGCGAGCCCCGGACGAAGTCCCCCTCGAAGACGCCCGACGAGCCGTCGTCGAGATTGCCGAAGTTGGCGGCGGCCGAGGCGTAGACGGCGCCGGCTGCGACGGCGTCGTCGACCGCCTGGGCGATGATGCCGTCCTGGAAGGCGGGCTCGGTCAGGTAGATCACGTCGTCGACGATGACGTCACACCCGAGCCCCACGAGCCCGTCGATGTTGTCGGCGAACGTCGACTGGCCGCCGAAGGCGGTCGCGAAGGCGAGCTCGGCCCCGGGCGCGAGGTCGTGGACGATCTCGAGCATCGCCGTCCCCTCGGTGTCACCCGGGTCGCCCGCCTGGCCTGGGAGGATCGTCACGGCGGGGAGCTCGCCCAACGCCTGCACCGTCGCGAGCTCGCCCACGCCGTCCGAGAGCGCGCAGACGAGCAGCCCAGTGCCGTCGGCGGCCACGTCCTGGCGAGCGAGATCGGCGCGGTGGGCCACGTCGCCCTGGGACACGATGGTGCTCGTGGTCACCGGGTCGGCCATGCGAATGGCGCGCACGTCGGGCGACGCTGCGAGCGCCATCAGGCCGGCGAACGAGAGGCGGCCGCGAAGCCGCCCGCGCACGACGTCCTGGTGCCTGACCTCGCCGCCCGCCTGTCGCACACGGTCGGCAATTCGCTGCATGCGCGCGGCGATGCGCGCACCGACCTCGACTTGCACGTCCACTCGCAGGCGACCGTCCGGCTCGAAGGCGGGCGCGGTCCGGAGACTCGGCAACGCGTCGAGCACGGGGTCTCCGCGCCGGCGCAGCAGCTCGATCCACAGCGGCGTGTCGAGCTTCTCCTCGAGCGCCGTGCGTCGGGACTTGGCCTCGAGCAGGGCGTCGATCTGCGCGCGGGCCGAGGGGGCGACGGCCTGGGCGCTGGCGTCCAGGCCCCACCCCGCGATGGCGAAGAGCAGCAACAGCCGCGCCGTCAGGGTGGATTTGGTGCTTTCCGACATCGAGCCTCCGACCAGCGACCACTGACGATGATCCTACTCGCTCTGCGGGCCCAAGTGCGTTTCGGATTCAGCCCGATGCCCCAGGGAGGGGGCAGGCGCAGGGCCGACTCGGGGACACTCCGCCGGACGCGCGGCTGGGTCGCGACCGCGTTCGAAAAGCATCGCGGCAGCAGGAGGTTGCATGCCGCTCTGCGACCGGTCGCAGGCTGGACCGGCGCCGCGAGCGGTGCCGGTGCAACAGCGTGTCTTTCGATGGGAGCCGTCACCTGAGCGAACATGCGTCCATGGAAGCCCCGACGCACGACGAGTGGACCGAGCGGCTCGCCACGCTCTTCGCCGAGCAGCCGGCGTGGGTCGCGGCCGCGAAGCACCTGCGGTACGACGCCACGAGCACCGTCTTCTTCAGGCATCGTGAAGGCGAGGCCTGGAGGCTCGAGACGCACGAAAGGCGCACCTGCCTGCTGCCCGGCGCCGCCCTCGACCCCGACTTCGTGTTCAGGTTCTCGCCGGCCTCGATCGAGGTGCTCGAGGCGGTGCAGGGCGGCATCGGCGAGTTCGCCGTGGCGCTCTTCGAGCAGATCACCGAGGGTGAGGTCGATCTGCGCATTCGCGCGGGCTTCGGTCGACTCACGATGCGCGGCTACGTGAAGCTGCTGCTCGCCGCAGGGCCGCCGGTGCTGGCCTTCGGTGCCACGCACGGGATCCGCACCCTCGGCGCCCTGCGAAAGTTCATCGCCGAGCTGCGCTCGCGCGGCGCGGCCGACTGGGAGGGCTGATCGGCCGCGTCGCGGCGAAGTGTCTCGCTCCGAGCGCCTCGCCTATCCTCGGGGTGGATGCGTAGCCCGGAACAAGACGCCGAGTCGGCGGCCTCGTCGGCTCGTTCGAGCCACGTCGCGTGGAGCGGCGCCGCGAAGGCGCGCTTCGCCTGGGCGATCGCCTCGGCGTTCGTCGTCGAGAGCGTGATCTTCGGCATCGCCGTGCTGCCGGCCGTGATCTTCTGGCAGTGGCATTTTGGCTGGCCGATCGAGCGCGAGTGGCTGCGCGTCGTGCTGCTCGCGATGGCGTTGCTCCCCGCGTACCTGCTCTTCGCCGTGATCCTGATGGCGCTCTCGGCCACGGCCATGCGCCTGCTCGGCTGGCGCACGCCTCCCGACGCCGAGCTGCGGATCGCGGATCTCGATTGGGGGCTCGTCGACTGGGCGCGCTACGGCATCGCGAACGTGGTCGTGCGCATGCTCGCCGGGCCCGTGTTTCGCAACACGCCGGTCTGGGTCTGGTACATGCGGCTGAACGGGGCGAGCATCGGCCGGCGCTGCTGGGTGAACAGCCTCGAGATCACGGACCACTGCCTCATCGAGATGGGGGACGACGTCGTCATCGGCGCGGGCGCCCACTTTTCGGGGCACACGGTCGAGCACGGCATCGTGCGCACGGCGCGGGTCAAGCTCGGTTCGGGGACGACCGTCGGTGTGAACGCGCACATCGAGATCGACGTCGAGACGGGGCCGGGCTGTCAGATCGGCTCTCTGTCGATGGTGCCGAAGGGCGCGCGCCTCGACGGGCACTCGGTCTACGTGGGCGCGCCCGCACGCAAGCTCGAGCGCGCCGCGACGCACCCCGAGGAGGACGAATGAGCAGCCGCATGCCCGACCCCGAGCACCTCTCCGAGATCGCCCGGCAGCGCTCCGAAGCCGATACGGTGATCCTCGTGCCCGGTCTCGACGGGACGGCGCTGCTCTTCTACCGGCAGATCCCGCTCCTCGCGAAGCTGTTCAACGTCGTGGCGTTTCCGCTGCCGAACGAGAGCGACCGCAGCATGGACGATCTCGTGTCGGAGCTGCGCACGTTGATCGACGAGGTGGCGCCCCGCGGCGCGATCCTGTGTGGCGAGTCGTTCGGCGGGGCGCTCAGCCTGTCGACCGCGCTCGCCCATCCCGACGCCGTGCGCGGGCTCGTCATCATCAACTCGTTCTCGCGCGTGCCGCAGCGCGCGAAGCTCCGTGTAGCGCCCACGGCCCTCAAGCTGGTGCCCTGGGGCGCCATGCCGATCGTGCGTCGCTTCACCGAGCACCGGCTGCACAGTCCCCATGCGCTGCCGGAGGACCTCGCCGAGTTTCGCGAGCTCTCGAAGCAGATCGGGCGTGAGGGCTACATCCGCAGGCTCGAGATCCTCTGGCACTATGACGTGCGCGAGCAGCTGCACCGGATCGAGGCGCCGACGCTCTTCCTGGCCGGCGACCTCGATCAGCTGATCCCGTCGGTCTCGGAGGCGGAGTTCATGAGCGCCCGGGTGCCGAACGCCGAGATGCAGGTGCTCGAGGGCTACGGACACATCTGCCTCATCAACCACGACCTCGACCTGCTCGACTACGTCGGGCCGTGGTGGGAGCGGGTGTCGCCAGAGGGCACGGGCTAGGCTGTCGAGCCCCGAACGATTCCATGAACGCGTGCGGGCGAGGAGAACGATGAGCGAAGAGCGCGTAGACGTCCTCGTGATCGGCGCCGGTGCATCGGGCGCCGCGTTCGCCTGGAGCATGGCCGACACCCGCATGCGGGTCGTCTGTCTCGAGCAGGGTGGCTGGATGAAGCAGTCCGACTACCCGACCAACTTCGACGACTGGGAGCTGCGAGGGCAGGGGCCCTTCGGGACGAGCCCGAACACGCGCGGCCGACGCGACGACTATCCGATCAACGACGACGACTCGCCGATCAAGATCGCGAACTTCAACGCGGTGGGTGGCAGCACGATCCTCTACGCCGCGCACTTCCCGCGGCTCAAGCCGAGTGATTTCAAGGTGCGGTCGCTCGATGGCGTCGCCGACGACTGGCCGATCGACTACGAGACCCTCGCGCCACACTTCGCCGAGAACGACCGGATGATGGGGGTCGCGGGCCTGGCGGGCGACCCGGCGTATCCGCCCAAGGACGCCCCGATGCCGCCGATTCCGCTCGGCCCGCTCGGCGAGACGATCGCGGGCGGCTTCAACGAGCTCGGCTGGCACTGGTGGCCCTCGGACAGCGCCATCGCGACGCAGCCCTACGAGGGCCGGGCCCAGTGCATCAACCTGGGCCCCTGCATCACCGGCTGCGCCCAGGGCGCCAAGGCGAGCACCGACCTCACCTACTGGCCCGCGGCCGTACGCGCAGGCGTCGAGGTGCGCACCCGCTGTCGCGTGCGCGAGATCACTGTGGGG
>CAYYSY010000214.1:0-10522 GCA_964474355.1 uncultured Spirochaetaceae bacterium
TCTTCGAGGCGGAGGATGCGGGGCGAGTGGGCGATGGTGGTCTCCGTGGCGGGCCCCTTGGATGCCCCAGATCGCCCGCTGCCACAAGGCTTGCCGTGTGGGTCGTGCGGGGGCGGCCCTGGAGGTGTCGGGCGAGGCCCCGCGAACTTGTACGATGGGTTGCTGCGAGACGCGCCACGGCGCGGTCGCTGCGTTGCGCGACTTTGCGCGACTTTTCGCGACGACGAGAGGAGAGCGAATCACATGTCCGCCTACGGCCTACTCGAAGGAAAGGTCGCCCTGATCACCGGCGGGGCGAGCGGCATCGGGCGGGCCACCGCGCAGGTGCTCGCGCGCGACGGCGCACGTGTGGCGATCTGCGACCGGCAGGTCGATGCGGGGCACGAGACGGTCGCGCTCATCGAGGCGGAGGGGAGCGAGGGGCTCTTCGTCGAGGCCGACGTGTCACAGGGCGCGGACATGCAGCGGTTCGTCGATGCGACGGTCGCGCGTTTCGGCGCGCTGCACTGCGCGGTGAACAACGCCGCCGCAGGCGCGGGCTTCCGGCTGCTCGAAGACATTCCCGAGGCGAGCTGGGACCGCGTGATGGACGTGAACCTGAAGGGCGCGCATCACTGCATGAAGGCGCAGATCCCGGCGATCCTCGCCGCGGGCGGTGGGTCGATCGTCAACGTCGCCTCGGTTTCCGGCATGCGCGGAGAGGCGAGTCAGGCGGCGTACAGCGCGTCGAAGGGCGGGCTGATCGCGCTGACGAAGACGGCGGCGGCCGAGCTCGGTCAGCGGCGCGTGCGGGTCAATGCGGTGTGCCCGGGTGGGATCCGCACGCCCGCGATCGCGACCTACTTCGAGCAGGTGCCCGAGGTCGAGGCGGCGACGGTGGCGACCCACGCGATGCGGCGCCTCGGTGAGCCGGAGGAGATCGCCGATGCGATCTCGTGGCTCTGCTCGGATCGTTCGTCCTTCGTCACGGGGCACGCGCTCGTCGTCGATGGGGGCGTACTCGTGAACCCGCACTCGATGTAGATCGGCTCAGCCCTCCGGGCTGCACACGAACATCGGGATGTTCCGGTCGGTCCGCGCCTGGTAGTCCTCGAAGTCGGGATAGATCGTGAGGATGTGCGGCCAGAGCGCCTTCTTCTCTTCGTCCCCGACCTGGCGTGCGAGCATCTTGCGCTTTCGCCCGCCGTCCTGGATCTCGACGTGCGGGTTCTTCTTGAGGTTCCAGTACCAGACGGGGTGCTTCGCCATGCCACCCTGGCTGGCGACGATGATGACGTCGTCGCCGTGGGGCAGATAGATCAACGGAATCGTGCGCGTCTTGCCGCTCTTCGCGCCGGTCATCGTGACGAGGCAGACGGGCGCGCCGCCCGGGAACTTCCCCCACACCTTGCCGTCGGTGGCTTCGTAGACGAAGACGTTCGCCTTCGACATGAAGCGCATGATCGGCTTGATCCACTTCATCGAGCTCTCGGGGATCGGCTTCACATCGCCGCGAGCGCGTGCGACCGAGCCGGGCTCGGCCAGGGACGAGCTGGAGTCGTGGGAGTTCGTGGGCTCGGACATCGGGGCATCCTCCGGGGCGCGCTTCGTATCGGGTTATAGCGAATGGGCCGCTTCCGAGTGCGTCGCCGCGTTGCGCCACCTCTCCACGAACCGAGGCGGCCCCGTTGCTAACCTCGGGCAGCCGCCGACGGGGCGCGCGAGCAGGGAAGGATCGAGATGAGCACCGACGCGCACGCATCGCAGGTCGAGCAGGCGAGGGCGTATCTGACGGATCTCCAGGATCGGATCTGCGCCGGCATCGAGACTGTCGACGGCGAGGCCGAGTTCCGCCGGGACGTGATCCCGCGCCCCGGTGGCGGTGTCTCCCGCCCGCGCGTGCTCGAGGGAGGGTCGGTCGTCGAAAAGGCGGCGGTCAACTTCACGCACACCACCGGCCAGCAGATGCCGCCGGCCGCCACCGAGCGGCGCCCCGACCTCGCGGGCGGCTCGTATCAGGCGGTCTCGGTCTCACTGATCGTGCATCCGCGCAACCCGTACGCGCCGACGTCCCATGCGAACTTCAGGCTCTTTCATGCGAAGCCACCGGAGACGGCCGCGTCACACGAGCCGGTCTGGTGGTTCGGAGGCGGCTTCGACCTGACTCCCTTCTATGGCTTCGAAGAGGACGCCATCGCGTGGCACCGCACTGCCCGGGAGGCGTGCGCGCCCTATGGCGACGACCTCTACCCGCGCTTCAAGAAGGAGTGCGATGCCTACTTCCAGCTGCCGCATCGCGGCGAGCCGCGCGGCGTGGGAGGGCTCTTCTTCGACGACTTCACCGGCGAGGGCTTCGAGCACGCCTTCGGCTTCGTGCAAAGCGTCGGCGACGCGTACATCGCGGCGTATCTCCCGATCCTCGAGAAGCGCAAGGACACGCCCTACGGTGAGCGCGAGCGCGACTTCCAGCTCTATCGCCGCGGCCGCTACGTCGAGTTCAACCTGCTCTACGATCGCGGCACGAAGTTTGGCCTGCAGGCCGCGACGCGCACCGAGAGTGTGCTCGCCTCGATGCCGCCGCTCGTCGCCTGGCGCTACGACTGGCAGCCCGAGCCCGGCTCGCCCGAGGAAAAGCTCTATACCGACTTCCTGAGGCCCCGTGACTGGGCGGACGAAGGCGACTGAAACCAACTCACTCGAGCGAAAAGGGGGAGCCGTATGGCCAAGCGAATCGACTGGTACTACGAACGCAAGGGTTGAACGTCTTGCAAGCGAGCGTCCAAGTTTCTGGACGCCAATGGAATCGAGGCCGCCGAGGTCGTGCCCGCCAGCCGCAAGCTCGGCAAGAGTGACGCAGCGAAGCTGGCGAAGGCCGCGAGCGAGGTGATCGTCGCCAAGGGCAAGAAGCTCGACCGGTTCAAGGGCGCCAGTGCCAAGCCCGCCGACGTCGAGAAGATGCTCGGGCCGACGGGGAACCTGCGCGCGCCCTGCATTCGCGCGGGCAAGAAGATCCTCGTGGGCTTCAACGAAGAGGTCTACGAAGAGATCCTGGCGTGAAGCGAATCCGGGCCCGGGTCGATCCGACCCGGGCCCGTTTCGTCTGCCAGAGGCGCTAGAGCTTGGAGAGGATCTCATCCCCAAGCTTCTCCAGCCCCTCGGTCACCTGCTCGGGGGTGAAGCCGGGCGGGCCGCCGACCACACGGGAGATGCCGAGATCCTGGAGCCGCTTCGCATCGTCGAGGCTGCGCAGCGGGGCGCCGGTCGTGATCTCGATCTCGCTCGGGTCGCGGCCGTTCTTCTCGGCCTCTGCGCGCATGATGTCGAAGAGCTGGCCCAGGCGATCGAAGTCGATCTTGCCGCCCTGCACCATGGGGAAGAAGCCGTCTCCCACGCGGCCCGCCCGGCGCGCCGCGCCGTCGGAGTGACCGCCGACGACGATCGGGATGCCACCGGCCTGCACGGGCTTCGGGTTCGACTCGATCGCGTTCCACTCGTAGAACTCGCCCTGGAAGGGCTTCGCATCGCCGCTCCAGAGCTGGCGCAGGGCACGCACGCACTCCTCGGTGCGCGCACCGCGGCGCGCGAACGGGATGCCCAGCGAGTTGAACTCCTCCTCGAGCCAGCCGATGCCGATGCCGCAGGTGATGCGCCCCTTCGAGAGCACGTCGAGGGTCGCGAGCTCCTTGGCCGTGTAGATCGGATGGCGCTGGGGCAGGATCAGGATGCCGGTGCAGAGGCGGATCTTCTCGGTCACCGCCGACGCGTGGGCCAGCCAGATGAGCGGGTCGGGGATCGGCGAGTTCTCGGGGCCGGGCATCTTGCCGCTCTCGCTGTACGGGTAGGCCGACTCGTAGCCGATGGGCACGGCGACGTGCTCGACGGTCCAGAGCGACTCGACGCCGACGCGCTCGGCGGTCTGGGCGAGGTGCGCGAGACCTTCGGGCTGACCGAAGGGGCCGACGTTGGCAAAGGCGAGTCCGTACTTCATGGCGGGGGCTTCCTTTCGAGGGCGGGCGGGGCGCCGGTCGTGAGCTGCGTGCAATTCACCGGTCGCGGGGACGATCGCAGAGCGTATCACCGATCGGGACGCGCCGACTTCGATCGAGCGCATCGCCAGGATTCGGGCATTCTCTTCGGATGCGCGTCCAAGCGATCGCCGTCGTCGCAGCAGCCTGGCTCGGGCTCGCCTGTGGGCCTTCTCCCGACCCCACCCGTCCTTCCGTGGTCGTCGTCAGCTTCGATGCCCTGCGGGCCGACGCGACCTCACCCTACGGCGCACGCGAGCCCCTGACACCCCACATGGCCGCCTTCGCCTCGCGCGCCACCCGATTCGAGGCGGCGTACTCGTCCACGCCGAAGACGCCGAGCTCCTTCGCGGCCTATCTGACCGGGCACCACGCCACTGACGCACTCGTCGACTGGCGGCTGCCCGCTGAGCTGCCGACCCTGGCAGAGCTCTTCACCACGCGGGGCTATGAGACCGCCGCGTTCTTCAACAACCCGGCGTTGCAGGCCGGCCGGGGCTTCGATCGCGGCTTCGGCACGTTCGAGATGACCCGCGGCATCGACGACGTGCGCATCGTCGAGCGCGCGATGGCCTGGCTCGAGACCGCCCCCGAGCCCTTCCTGCTCTGGGTGCACCTGATCGATCCGCACACGCCGTGGCTGCCCCACCTCGAGGCCGTGGCGCTCTACGAAGGCGGCCAGGAGACGTTGCGCGGCGGCCCGATTCCCGCACTGCTCGTCATCGAGGACGAGGAGGAGCTCCGCCGGGCGTACGATCTGTATCGGGGCGAGGTACACCGCTCGGATTGGCTATTCGGGTCATTGCTCGAGAAGCTCGAAGCTCTTGGTCGCGCCGATCGCACCGCCGTGCTGCTGACCTCCGATCACGGCGAGGAGATGATGGAGCATGGCCGGCTGCAGCACGGTGCGTTGACCGAGGAGAACATCGCCATCCCCGCCGTGCTTCGCGTGCCGGGACAGACGAGCGCAGAAACGAGGCCGATCTGGCGCGGTGTCGACCTGCTTCCGACGCTCGCTTCGCTCGCGGGCATCGAGGTGCCGGCGGGTCTCGATGGCATCGATGCGCTCGCGGAGACGCCCGCGTCGGTGATCGCCGTTGCACACACGAACCGCAAGCAGCAGGCGGCGAGCATCCGGGTCGACGACGACAAGCTCATCGTGCAGTGCCGTCGCGACGAGCCACGGACGCGGGCCCTCTACGATCTCGCACACGATCCGGACGAGCGCATCGACCGCTCGAGCGCCGAGCCGGCGCTGGCCGACGCACTCGAGGCCCGGCTCTGGGCGGGGCTGCGGCGAGGTGGCTGCACCCAGCTACCGATGCGCCGCGGCATCGCTCCCGAGGTCGACGCCGACGATCGCGCCGCGCTCGAGGCGCTCGGCTACATCGGCGCCGAGGCCGGGGGCGAGGACGACTGAGGGACACGGCCTCGCGGGCTTGATTCCGAGCTGCCCCGTCCTGCATGCTGGCGCGATGCAGCCACGGCCCGAGACACGGCGGGGACGGATCGAGTACCAGCCGGCGCTCGACGGGCTTCGTGGCATCGCGCTCTTCGCGATCCTCGCGTTCCACTCCGAGTTCGCGTGGGCGCGGGGCGGCTTCCTCCCGCTGCCGACGTTCTTCGTCCTGTCGGGCTACCTCATCACCGCGCTCTTCCTCGCCGAGTGGGACGCCACCGGGACGATTCGTCTGGGCGCGTTCTGGTCGCGCCGCCTGCGTCGGCTCATGCCCGCCGCGCTCCTCGGGCTCGGCGGCGTCTCTCTCTTCGGGCTGTTCTTCGCGACGGACGATCAGCTCGCGCGGCTGCAGGCGGACGTGCTCTGGACGCTCGCCTATCTCGCGAACTGGCGCTTCGTCTTCGTCGAAGCCGCCTACACGCGCCTCTTCGAGGCGCCGTCTCCCATCCATCACTTCTGGTCGCTCGCGGTCGAAGAGCAGTTCTATCTCGTCTATCCGTTGATCGTCGTCGCGGGTCTGAGGCTGGGCCGGGGCTCCCTGAAGCTCTTCGGTGGCATCCTCGTCACGATCGCGCTGCTCTCGCTCGCCGCCTCGTGCGTGCTCGTGCTCGGCAGCGAGACGGTCGATCGCGTGTACTACGGGACGGACTCGCGCGCGGCGGAGCTGGCCATCGGCTGCCTCCTCGCGCTCGTCCTCGCGGGCAGCCCCACCCTGAGCGAGCGGCTGCACCGTGCGTTGCAGATCGCCGGTGTTCTCTGCCTGGCGGTGATGCTCTGGCTCTGGACCTTCGTCGATCTCGAGTGGCGCTGGCTGTACATGGGTGGGCTGTTCGGCTACGCGCTCCTGACGGCGGTCGTCATCGCCGCGGCGGTGCAGCCCTCGGGCCCCGTGCGCACGTTCCTGTCCGGTCGGTTCATCTGCTGGGCGGGCCGCATCTCGTACGGCGTCTACGTGTACCACTGGCCGATCTTTCTGGTCCTGTCGGCCGAGCGGACGGGGCTCGACGCCTGGCCGCTCTTCGCGCTTCGCCTCGTCGTGACGTTCGCGTTGGCCGCGCTCTCGCATGAGGTGCTCGAGACGCCGATCCGGACGGGGCGGGTAGTGACGGGCTGGTGGCCCTTCGTCGTCACGCCCGCGGCGATCGCGGCGGTGGCCGTGTCCGTGACGATCGTCGCCGGGCAGGCAGGCGATGACCTCGAAGACCTGGCCGCCGCGCAGGCCGCCCTCGAATCGATGGAGGCCGAGACGCCCGGGGCAGGACTCGAGCCGCCGCCGAGCCGCGGCCGGGAGCGGCCGAGAGTGGCCGTGTACGGCGACTCGACGGCCCTGCGGCTCGCTCTGGCGCTCGGCAAGCAGTATCGCGAGAGCGGCGAGGCGACGCCGCGCGCCGGCGACGCGCAGATGGGCTGCGGGATCGTGGAGGAGGGCGCGTTCCTGTTTCAGGGCAAGCTGCGCGAGCGACCGAAGCGCTGCGCGGACCGCGCGGCGCGCTATGGCATGAGCCTCGAGAAGGGCCGCCCCGACGTGGTCGTCGTGCTCTTCGGGCCCTGGGACGTGCTCGACCGCCGGCTGCCCGGCGATCGCGTCTTTCGCCGGCCCGGCGACCCGGTGCTCGACGCCCTGCTGCAGCGCGAGATGGAACAACTCGTCGATCTGCTGTCTCGGGACGGGGCGCTCGTCGTGTGGCTCACGAGCCCCCCGATTCGCGTCCACGGGCCCGGCAACGTGATCCCACGCCGCCCCTTCCCCGAGTCCGATCCGGCGCGGATGCAGCGATTCAACACCCTGGTGCGCGACCTCGCGCAGGGCCGCCCCGACGTCGTCCGCATCGTCGATCTCGAGGGCTACATGGAGACGCTGCCGGGCGGCGTCTTCGACGAGACGGTTCGCCCCGATGGCATCCACACGACGAAGGAGAGCGCAGCGCGCATTGCGGAGGACTGGCTCGCAGACGCGATCCTGAGCGCTTATCGCGCAGAGGGGCCCGCGTACGCCGAATGATGGAGCCCCTGGGATCTAGTCCTTGCGCCCGGGCGCGTCCGGCAGCCCCTCGAGCTTCACCTGCGCGATCTTGCGTCCCATGAGCTTCGGGAAGAGCGCCTTCAGGCGCGGCACGAAGCCGTAGCGGCGCGGGATCGTCACGATCGCCTCGCAGCGGTCGAGCGCGCGCAAGGCTTCCGCAGCGAACACGTCGGCCTGGATGAAGCTGTCGCGCGTGCGTGCCGGCATGCGCGCAAGCACGGCGTCGTCGAACATCTCGGTGCGCACGAGCACCGGGTGCACGCACGTGACGACGATGCCGAGCGGCTCGAGCTCGTGGTGGATCGCTTCCGACAGCCCGGTCACCGCGAACTTCGAGGCCGAGTACGCCGACTCGTCGGGCTGCGCGAGCTGGCCCGCGAACGACGAGACGTTGAGGATGCGCCCGCCCCCGGCCTCGCGCATCCCGTCGAGCACGGCCTTGATCCAGTGGACGGTGCCCAGATAGTTGACGCGCATCATGCCTTCGATGGCGTCGAGCGTGTGATCGACGAAGAGCGCGTGCACCGCGTAGCCGGCGGCGTTCACGAGCAGCTCGATGCGGCCGTGCACTGCATCGATCGCGGCGGCGGTCGCGAAGACCGCGTCGCGGTCACCGACGTCGCAGGGGTGCGCGCTCGCGCTTCCGCCGGCGGCCTCGATGGCGGCCACCTCCGCCGCGAGCCGATCGGTGCGGCGCGCGACGAGGGCGACGTGCATGCCACGATTCGCGATCGCGCGCGCCAGCGCCGCGCCGATCCCACTCGACGCGCCGGTGACGACGGCGACCTCTCGTGCGCGCTCGGACATGGGGGCTCCTGCTCGGGCTCCGGCTGGTTGCACACGTAGAGCCGGCGGCGGGCTACGCCAGGTCGGGCCGGTACTCGGGATGCTCGCCGAGCCAGTCCGAGAGGCGCCGCATCGACTCCTCGTTCTTCTTGTTGATGAAGGAGTAGATCTGGCCCTCGAACCACCGCCACGGCGCCTTCGTCAGGTGGTAGCGCTCCTCGAAGTGGAGGCGCGTCGTGCCGCCTTCGCGGGGCTCGAGCTCGAGGCGGCCGGTCTGATCGTTGCCCGGCTCGCGCGAGATCATCGTGTACGTGTAGCCGCGCTGGGGCTTCACGTCGGTCACGAGCTCGAGCGCGGCGCCGCGCCGCCCCAATGGCATCTGGTAGATCACGCGCCGGAGCAGCCCGTTGCCCTCGGCATCGCCGGGCCAGAGCACCTGTACCTCGAGCACCATCGGCGCGTACGCTGTCCAGCGCTCGTAGTCCTGCATCAACGCCCAGATGCGCGCCGGCGGATGGGGCATGTCCAGGTGATAGCGGTGCTCGCGCATGGTGGACCTCGAGGCTTCGGGTCAGAGGATCGAGCCGTCCGCCTTGAGGCGCTCGATCTCCTCCCACTCGAGGCCCATCTCCATCAGCACGACCTCGGTGTCCTGGCCGTGCTCGGGGGCGTGCGTCATCTCGGGCGAGATCTCGTCGAACTGCACCGGATTCGCCACGAGCTGACACTCGCCCCCGCTACCGAGCTCGACCTGTCGCAAGTACTCGTTCGCGAGCACCTGCGGATCGTCGTAGAGCTCGCCCGGGTGCTGCACCGGCGCCCAGACGCCGTCGGTGGTGGCGAGCTGCTTCTTCCACTCTTCGAGGGTCTTCGATGCGAAGATGGCGTCGAGGACGCCCACGCACTCGGCACCGTTCTGCGCGCGCAGCGCCGCGGTGGCGAAGCGCTCGTCCTCGATCAGATCGGGTCGTTCGAGGTGCTGACAGAGGTCGGGCCAGTTGCGGTCGGCCTGGAGCATGATGAGCATGATCCAGCGATCGTCCCCCGTCATGTACGCGTTGACGATCGGGTTGGGCACGCGCGTGCGGTCCATCTTGGGCATGCCGCCCCCGAGGCCAAGCTTCTCGAGCGCCTTCGACATGGTCACGTCGGCCGAGATGTTCCACATGGCCGTCGAGAGCAGCGAGATGTCGACGACGCTGGGCTCGCCCGTGCGGGCGCGCTTGAAGAGCGCGGCGGCGACGCCGCCCGCGATGTTCATCCCGCCGAGGCTGTCGCCGAAGGCCGGGCGTTGCATGACGGGCGGGCCGTCGTTCTTGCCCGTCAGCGCCGAGCCGATGCCGCCGCGCGCCCAGTACGACGCGCCGTCGTAGCCGCCGCGGCCGGCGTCGGGGCCGCGCGTGCCCTGGCCGCTGCCGCGCGCGTAGATGATGTCGGGGCTCACACCGCGGATGTGCTCGACGTCGATCTTCAGCTTCTGCCGCGCGTCGGGCAGGAAGCTCGTGAGGAAGACGTCGCTCTCCGCGGCCATCTTGTAGAGCAGCTCGCGGCCGCCCTCGGTCTTGATGTCGACGCCGACGCTCTTCTTGCTGCGGTTGGGCTGCTCCCACATGAAGTTGAAGCCGCCCTCGGGCAGGAGCCCGCTGGTGACGAGCCCTCGCTGCGGGTCGCCGGTCTCGGGATGCTCGATCTTGATGACGTCGGCGCCCCAGTCCGCGAGCACGGCCCCCGCGCTGGGCACGAACCACCACTGCGCGACCTCGAGCACCTTGATGCCTTCGAGGGGACGTTCCATGGGACTGACCTCCATCGCCGATGCCAGCGGATCGGATCGCGCCGGCGGGACCGGCGAGCGAAATCTGACGGATCGTCAGAAACCGGATCCTCACGTTAGGCAGGGCAGGGGGGCGTGTCCAGCCGCGTCTCAGCCAGGGCGGCGAATGTCGATGAAGAGCCCTCAGCCAGATCGGCGAGAGCCTTCAGCCCGGTCGGCGAGAGCCTTCGGCCAGATCGGCGAGAGCCCTCAGCCGGGGCGGCGAATGCCGATGAAGAGCCCCTCGGCCTCGGTCACCAGGACGCCATCAGCGAGGCAGCGCCCGACGGCGTGCACCTTGCGCTCTTCGACGCGGTCGGTCCACCCCTCGAAGCGCAGCGGCGTGTGGAGCGGCGTCGGCTTGCGAAAGTGCACGACGAGCCGGCCCGTCGCGCCCGGCGCATCGTTCACCCTGTTCGCGAGGGCGAGCCCCCCGT
>CAYYSY010000215.1:0-12142 GCA_964474355.1 uncultured Spirochaetaceae bacterium
TCGCTGACCAGGCTGCCAGAGATCATGCGCGAGTCGATGGTGCTGGTCGGCGCCATCCTGATCATCCTCGGCGTCTCGCTCGCATCGACCAACTACCTGATCGACACCGAGGTGCCGACCCGGCTCTTCGACGTCATCAGCTCGCGGATCGAGAGCAAGCTCACGTTCCTGATCCTGTTGAATCTCTTCCTGCTCGCGCTCGGCATGATGCTCGACATCTTCTCGGCGCTCGTCATCGTGGTGCCGATCGTCCTGCCGATCGCGATCAACTACGGCATCCATCCCGTACATCTCGGCATCATCTTCCTCGCCAACATGCAGATCGGCTACATCACGCCGCCCGTCGGCATGAACCTCTTCATCGCGAGCTATCGCTTCGACAAGCCGGTGCTCGAGGTGTACAAGGCGACGGTGCCCTTCTTCGTGATCCTGCTGATCTCGGTGCTGATCATCACGTACTGGCCGGCGCTGTCGTTGTTCCTGATCAGCTAGCACTCCGCAAACCGCTGCTCGCTGTTGCTCGGAGAAGGCATCGGCGGAGCGCGACCCTGGAAGCTCGGGTTCGGTTTCTCGGGGGTGTACTCCGCAAACCGCTGCTCGCTGTTGCTGCGGACCGACGCGGGTGCAGCGCGAACCTGGATGCCCGCGTTCGGTTTCTTGGGGTGTCGTCCTCAGTTTCCGGGCTCCCGCGGGTCGGTCAGCCGAGGCCTTCGGCCGACGCGTGACGTGGCAGGTCCTTCTGGTCGCCCTCCAATTCCGGGCGCCACCCCAAGAAACCGAAGACGGGGCGCTTCAGCTTCGCGCTTTGGTGGCGCGGTGCGGGGAGCGCTCGGCAGCCCTCTGCTTCGTTTGAACAGGGGCCCTCGACTTCAAGGCCTCGTGACCGTCTTCGCTTCGCGGCATGGAGGGTGTCATCGATGGCGAGGCTTCGTCGAGCATCGCTGTGGCACAATGGGCGCCTCTCTCTGGGAGGCGCTAGGGATGGCGGTTCGTAGCGCGCTTCGTCGGCTCCGTTGGATGGTGCTGGTGCTCGGTATCGCGCTCACGGTGGGATGCGCGGACAGAGGCGACGTCGACGACTTCGCTGACCTCGAGCCGTATCTCGAAAACGGGCCCTACGCCGACCTGCTCGTCGGCTGCGTGAACATCGAGTTCGCCGACGAGTCGTGCCCGTTCGGCGAGCTGCCGCTCCTCGGGATGGAAGCGCCGGCGCCCGACGTGGACGACGTGATGGATCGCGTGGTCGTCTCTGACGGCTGGATGGGCGTGCGCTTCCAACAGGCTCTCCAAACGCTCGAGCCGGACATCCTGCTGCTGCTCCGCTCGGTGACGGCGATCGTCATCGACGACGACATCAATCCCTCCTTCTACTGGCGCGCGACCGGCGCGATCTACCTCGACCCCTACTACCTGTGGACGACCAACGCCGAGAAGGCCACGGTGTCGAAGGAGGAGGACTACCGAGCGAGCTTCGGCGACGACCTGAACTTCGAGGTGTTCGCGCGCTACGTGAAGGACGACGACTGGGCGTGGGAGGACTACTCGCTCTACGGGACCGAGGTGCGGACCATCCAGGAGCTGAGGTACGGGCTCGCCGCGCTGCTCTATCACGAGCTCGCGCACGCGAGCGACTTCTTTCCGCCGGGCGAGATCGCGGGCCTCGGCCGCAGCCTGACCGTTCGCGAGGCGGCCGTCTCTCCCGCGTATACGAACCCGTCGGCGCAGCTCGAGATCATCGAACCGCTCACCGCCGAGACGCTGCGGGGCATCGCCGACGTGCGCTTCAACGGGGAGACCGCGACGCCGGCGCAGATCGCCCTCTCCGCCAGCCAGGCCGCTATGCTCTTCGAGTCCGACGGCGCCAACGACGATTACAGCTACCGCAACTATCGTGAGGACCTCGCCATGCTCTTCGAGGAGACCATGATGAGGCACCACTACGACATCGAGCGAGACGTCGGCTTCATCCCCACGCCTGCGAGGCCGACGGGCTGCGAGAGCTTCATCGTGGCCTGGGGGGCGCGCAATCGGATCGGCCGCACCAACGTGAAGTCGCGCGCCAGCCTGGTCAGCGGGCTGCTCGTTCCCGAGCTCGACCTCGACGACTTCTACAACGACCTGCCCGCCCCCGACGCACTGCGTACGGGCGTCGACTGGTGCGCCAGCGTCGTCCTCGGTGCGCCGTCCGCGGCTCGCGCCGCGCGGGCGCCCGAGGATGCGATCGGCCCGGGTGCGGGCTGGGGCCCGAATCGGCGCCGATACGAGTGAGCGCAGGTTCGGCTTTCGCCGCCAGTGCAGCGACCCCAATCGCTTCTGCGTCCGGAATGGGCTTGGAGCCCGAGGCTCGGCGCATCGACCGTCAGGGCAATTCCCTCCCGACGCGCTGAACCTCGTTTCCTGGGCGCGCTCAGCGCAGCATCTTCGTCGCGTGCCGAGGCTCGGTCAACGTGAACGTGATCGCGCCTGCGATCGTCAGGCTCACGGCGACCGCGAGGAAGGTGGGGGCGTATCCGGCGGCGTCGATCAGGGCGCCGAAGAACGGCGAGGCGGCGAGGGCGACGACCGACGTGATCTGGGCGAGCGACAGCGCCTGGGGATGGTCTTCTCTCGGCGTGATCTCGAGGACGTAGTTGGCGAAGAGGCGGAGCACCACCGGGGTGAGGCCCACGCCGACGAAGATCAGCGGGAAGAGCTTGCGGCCGAGCTCGGGGTCGAGGCCCGAGATGAAGAGCGCGAGCACCGGGGTCGCGGCGCTCGCGAAGATCGCGAGGCGAAGCCCCAGGCGATTGCCGGCGCGGTCGACGAGTGGGCCGACGAAGAGGGTGATCGTGGCCATCGACAGGTTCTGCACGACGACCCAGACCATCCAGTCGAATCCGCCGAGGCCGAGGCGGTCGCGGGCCAGGGCCTGGTAATGGGGGAGCAACGCCAGCGACGCGATGAAGAAGACGTTCAGCAGCACCGCACGGCGCAGGTCGGGGTTGGTGCGGAGCAGGCCCATTGCGACGCCGATGGCGCCGGGCTCCGTTCCGTCGAGCTCCTGGGCGTCGTCCGGGTGCTCGCGGAGGAAGGGCGTGCAGAGCGCGGCCAGCGACATGAATCCGCCCACGAACAGAAACGCGTACGCGAAGCCGAGCGTCCCGGGTGCTTCGAGCCAACCGGGCAGGAGCCACCAGGCACAGAAGGCAGCCGATGCCGCACCCAGTGACGTACTCACCGCCATGAGCCGCCCACGGTGCTCGGGCGCGATGAGCTTCCCCTGCAGGCTCCCCTGCGCGTTGGCCCAGATGCCGGTCGACGCGAAGAACGCGGCATAGAGCGCGAGGAATACCCAGACGAGCCACCACGGGGCAGGGCGCTCGCCGAGCCACAAGAGCACGAAGCCGATGATGCTGAACGGCATCGCCATCGCGATCGCGGCGCGGAAGTAGATCCGCTTCTTGAGGGGTGCTTGCTTCACCCGCGCCGCGAGCACGAAGGGCGGCACGCTCTGGAAGACGCGGTTCACGATCGGCAGCAGGCCGCGCACCCAGCCAGCGCCGGATATGGCGTCGACGAAGGCGGGGACGATCACGCTCTCGGTCTTGAAGATCCAGCCGATGCGGCCGAAGACGAAGTTGGCCGCCATGATCGCCGCGTTGCGCGGCTCGTTGTTCTCGGCGTGAGCGGCGGCCTCTCGGTCCAGCGCTACATCCGATCCGGAGCGGCCACGCCGAGCAGCCCCAGGCCGGTCTTCAGCATCGAGCGGGCGGCGGCGACCAGCGCCAGCCGCGCGTCACGCACGGCGTCTTCGGCGCCGAGCACGTGGTGATCGCGCAGGTAGCTGTGGATGTCGCCGGCGAGATCGATCATCAGCGACGTGACGACGCTCGGCTCGTTCTGCGCCGATGCGCGCTCGACGGCCGGGCCGAACTCGAGCATCGTGAGCAGCACCTGCTCGGCGTCCTCGAGCAGCGCCCAGTCGACGTCGCTCGAGCCGAAGCCTTCGCCACCGTCGTCATCGAGTCGGTCCGCGTTACGGAGGATGCCCGACAGCCGCGCCACCGCGAATTGCACGTAGGGCCCGGTCTCGCCCTGGAAGTCGAGCATCGACTCCCAATCGAACTTCACGTCCTTGATCCGCGAGTTCTTGAGATCGTTGAACACGATGGCCGAGACGCCGACCTGCTCGGCGACGGCGTCGGCATCTTCGAGGTCGGGGTTCTTTTCGCTGATGATCTTTCGAACGTTCGCCACCGCCTCGTCGAGCACCTCGTCGAGGAAGATCGCGTTGCCGCCGCGGGTCGCGAACTTCTCCCACTTCCCGCTCTCTTCGTTCTTCGCGAGGATCAGGCCGAAGGGCACGTGCTCGATGTGCTCCGCCTCGGGCAGGCCCATCTTGCGGGCGACCTCGCGCAGCTGCTGGAAGTGGAGCTTCTGCTCACTGCCCACCACGTAGAGCGCGCGGTCGAAGTGGAACGTCTCCAGGCGGTAGAAGATCGCCGCGAGGTCGCGCGTCGCGTAGATCGTCGTGCCGTCGCTCTTGCGCAGGATGCAGGGCGGCATGTCGTCGCCGAAGGCCACGACCTCGGCGCCCTCGCTCGTCTCGAGGATGCCCGCCTCGGCGACGCGCTCGATGGCGGCCTCCATCTTGTCCTCGTAGAAGCTCTCGCCCGTGAAGTGATCGAACTCGACGCCGAGCCGCGCGTAGGGCCCCTCGAAGGCGGCCAGCGAGATGTCGCGCAGCCGCCCCCAGAGCCGCCGCTCGTCATTGTCCTCGCCCGACTCGAGGCGCCGGAAGTTCTCGGCGCTCTCTTCATCGAGGGCGGGGTCTTCCTCCGCTTCGCGGCCGTAGCGCACGTAGATCTCGAAGAGATGCCGCATGGGGCTCGCCTCGAGCTCGGCGTCGGAGCCCCAGTGCCGAAACGCGGTGATGATCTTGCCGAACTGGCTGCCCCAGTCGCCGAGGTGGTTGATGCCGTGCACCTCGTGCCCGAGGTGGCGGTGGATCTTGCAGAGCGCGCTGCCGATCACCGTCGAGCGCAGGTGCCCCATGTGGAAGGGCTTCGCGATGTTCGGCGAGGAGTAGTCGATGACGATGACCTCGCCGGTCGACTTCGCCGGGCCGAAGGGCGCCACGCCATCGCGCACGCCCCTGACGACGTACTCGGCCAGCGCCGAGCGGCGGAACTTGAAGTTGACGAAGGGCCCTGTGGCCACGGCCGACTCGAGCACGTCGTCGGGCGCGAACGCGGCCGCGAGCTCCGTGGCGATCTTCGGCGGCGCCGCCTTCCGGAGCTTCGCGAGGGGGAAGCAGCCGAGTGCCAGGTCGCCGAACTTCCGATCCTTCGGAGGCTGGAGACGCAGCTGGGCCGCGACGTCCTCGGGCACCTCGCCCACGACCGCCTCGACCAGGCCTTCCAGATGCCTCGTCGGATCCCCGACCACGACCCACCTCCGTCTCAAGACGACAGTCGGTAGCCCAGCGATGCTCGGGCGACCACTTCACAGCGTGTCTGGCAGCCAGGGTCGGGGTTCTGGGGTGGTGTCCTCACCTTCCGGGTGGCTGCGGGTCGGTACACCGACCCTGCCTTCGCGACGCGGCTTCGAGCAGCGACAGAGCCGCCCTCCAAGTTCCGGGCACCACCCCAAAACCCCGATGGGGCCCCGCGTGTCCCGCGCCAGGGAAGGAGAACGTCACACCCCAGCAAAAAAGAGAAATGGACCCTCGGCTTCAACGCCTCGTGTCCATCCCAGAACGCAGCCCGAGTCGGGGTAGGCGCGCGCGGAGCGTCGCGATGGCTCGCCGTGTACTCGCGGTTTTCGGGGTGTCGCCCGGAACTTGGAGGGCGGCTCTGAAGACCTGCCCAGTCTCGCCGCGCGCCGCAGGCGTCCCGATTACCGACCCGTAGCTGCCCGTAAGGTGAGGACGACACCCCGAAAACCGCGCCACAGCAACCACCCCCGCGATCCACCGAGCCAGCCCCCGCCCCCTCCCGTGCAGATCATGGAGGCCACGAGGCAAGCGCCGCGCAGAGGCCCGGGGTCGGTTAGGATGAAGGGTTCGAGGCTCTTCCCCCCCGAGAACCAAGCGGAGCCCCCATTGGATCAAATCAATCCGCCGATCCCGCTCAAGCCCCGAGCGGCACGTACCGAAAACGTCGAAATGTCCTCTGGCAGCGCAAAGCCCGCCAAGGCCGATCGTCTGACCGACGCGTCGGCCGAAGGCGTCGACCTGAGCTCGCCCGATCTCTACCTGAACCGCGAGTTCACGTGGATCGACTTCAATGGCCGAGTGCTCGCCATGGCGAAGGACGCGCGGCCGCCGCTGCTCGAGCGGCTCAAGTTCCTGGCCATCGTCGGGTCGAACTTCGACGAGTTCTTCATGAAGCGCGTCGGCGTGATCGGACAGCAGGTCCGGGCCGGCGTGCGTGACCGGAGCTTCGACGGGCGAACGCCGATCGAGCAGGTCGCCGAGAGCGCCTCGCGGTACCGGCAGCTGCTCCCCGTTCAAGAATCGGTGCGGCGCGAGATCGTCGCCGGGCTGCGAGATCACGACGTCCACGTGCTCGCGTATGACGAGCTCGACGAGACCGAGCGGGAGTCGATTCGCGCCTACTATCTCGCGAACATCTATCCGCTGGTCACGCCCCAGGCGATGGATCCGGCGCATCCCTTTCCGTTCGTCTCCAACCTCTCGCTGAACCTGCTCGTCACCCTGCATCACCCGAAGGACAGCATTCCGGTACGCGCGCGGGTGAAGGTGCCGCTCGGGCCGGGTATTCCACGCTTCCTTCGGGTGTCGGAAGACGATCGCTTCGTGCCCCTCGAAGAGGTCATGGCCGCGAACCTCGACCTGCTCTTCCCCGGCATGGAGATCGAGTCGTGCGATCTCTTCCGCATCACGCGAAACGTCGCGATCGAGCGCGAGGAGGAGGGCGCCGAGGACCTGCTCGCCCTGATCGAGAGCGAGCTGATCGAGCGCCGCTTTGCGGACATCGTGCGGCTCGAGGTCGACACCTCGATGCCCGACGCCCATCGCAAGCTGCTCTCGGACGAGTTCGGCCTCGACCTCGAGCACGGCGTGTTCGAGGTCGAGGGGATGCTCGGGCTGCGCGACCTGATGCAGGTTGCGGGTCTCGAACGCCCGGAGCTGCACGATCCGCCTCATCGCCCCCTCGACCACCCCGAGCTGATCAGCGATCGCCCGATCTTCGACATCATTCGCGACCGAACGCACGTGTTCGTGGCTCATCCCTACCAGTCGTTCACGAGCTCGGTGGAGCGCTTCCTGAAGGAGGCGAGCACCGACCCCCAGGTACTCGCCATCAAGATGACCGTGTACCGCACGAGCGAGGACTCGCACGTCATCGATCACCTGATCGAGGCGGCGCGGCGGGGCAAGCAGGTCGCGGTCGTCGTCGAGCTCAAGGCCCGCTTCGACGAGGAGGCGAACATCCGCTGGGCGAACCGGCTGGAGCAGTTCGGCATCCACGTGACCTATGGCGTGATGGGCGTGAAGACGCACTGCAAGGTGATCCTCGCCGTGCGCCGCGACCGCGATGGCCTCCGGCGCTACGTGCATCTCGGTACGGGCAACTACCACGCCCAGAACGCGCGGATCTACTCCGACGTCGGACTCCTCACCTGCGACCCCGAGATCGGCGCCGACGTCACTGAGCTCTTCAACTATCTCACGACCGGCTACAAGCCGAAGCGGCGCTACGCCAAGCTGCTCGTGGCGCCGAGCTACATGAAGCCCGGCCTGCTCGAGATGATCGACAGGGAGATCGAGATCCAGCGGGGTGGCGGCGAAGGTCTGATCCAGCTCAAGGTGAACGCGCTCGAGCATCCCGAGATCGCCCAGGCGCTCTATCGTGCCTCGAGTGCCGGCGTGAAGGTCGATCTCATCGTGCGCGACACCTGCCGCGTGCGCCCCGGCCTGCCCGGCATCTCCGAGACGATGCGGATCGTGTCGCTGGTGGGCCGCTTCCTCGAGCACGCGCGCATCTTCTACTTCAGGGGCGGCGGCGAGGAGCGTTACTACATCGGCTCGGCCGACGTCATGGGTCGCAACCTCGACGCGCGTGTCGAGGAGCTCGTACCCATCGAGGACGAAGACGGACGCGCATACCTTCGATTCATGCTCGATGCCCAGCTCGAAGACGACCGCAACGCGTGGGACATGCTCTCCGATGGCACCTATAGGAGACGCATGCCCGTCGATCGGGATGCGCCGAAGGACAGCCACAAGGCGCAGGTCGAGCGCGCCGAACGCGACCACAAGGGTGCGACCCGGCTTCGGCGGCGCAAGCCCAGTGGGCTATCGAAGCGAGTGCATGACTGAGGCTTCGGGGGGGTGGTTCGCGGGGTTGGTTGCTCGGGTCGGGATTTCGGGGTGTCGTCCTCACCTTCCGGGCAGCTGCAGGTCGGTACACCGGCGTCTCTGACGAGCGCCTCCTTGGCAGGTCGACAAAGCTGCCCTCCAAGTTGCGGGCGACACCCCGAAATCCCGAGGCAGACGCACCAGCTTCGCGGTCGTCGCGAAGAGGAGCGCCACCTCTCCTTTTTTTGAGGCATCGACCCTCGGCTTCAACGCCTCGTGTCGATCTCAGATCGGGGTGCGGGTCGGGGTAGGTGGCGTGCCGATTCGGTATGGGGCCTCGACTCTGTCCCGAGCTTCGCTGTGGGATCGACACGAGGCGTTGAAGCCGAGGGTCGATGGGTTCGAGCGAAGCGATCGTGGGGGGGCCATCTTTCGAAGCGCATAGCTTTGCGTGCCGCTCTCGCGTTTTCGGGGTGTCGCCCGGAACTTGGAGGGCAGCTCTGTAGACCTGCCGGCCCCCGCGTGTGTCGAAGGCCAAGCGTGTACCGACCCGTAGCTGCCCGTAAGGTGAGGACGACACCCCGAAAACGCGACCCTGGCAACCAACCCCGCGCTACTCCGCGCCAGCCCCCCCCGTGCTCCGGAGCGAAGTTTCGACGGCTTCGATCGTGGCGTGCAGGATCTTGATGTGGAGCTCCTGGACTCGGTCGGCGGTGTGGGCTTCGGGGACGATGATGGGGAGGTCGACCAGGCCGGCGAGCTTGCCGCCGCCGCGGCCGAGGAGGGCGACCGTCTCGATGCCGAGGCTCCTTGCGCGCTCTGCGGCGCGCACCAGGTTCTGTGAGTCGCCGCTCGTCGAGAGGAAGACGAGCAGATCGCCGGGGCGCGCGTGTGCTTCGAGGGCGCGGGCGAAGACCTCCTCGTAGCCGTAGTCGTTGGCGATGCCCGAGAGCAGTCCCGGGTCGGAGAAGGCCATGGCCGGGAGCGGGGCCCGGTCGTTGCGGAAGCGGCCCGTCCACTCCTGGGCGAAGTGCATCGCGTCGCACATGCTGCCCCCGTTGCCGCACGCGTAGAGCCGGCCCCCTGAATCGAGGGTGTCACGTGCGCGCTCGGCGAACGAGGCGATGGCCACGCGGCAGGCGTCGTCGCGCCGCAGGGCGTCGAGCGCACGGGCTGCGTCGTCGAGCGCGCCGTCGATCGTGCGGAGGGGATCCATGACCCAAGTGTGGGCGAGTGTGCGCGATCGATCAATCGTCGCCGGTCCGGCTCAGAAGATGCTCTTGCCGTCCTGGACGCCGCACGGGCCGACCGTCGAGCGGCGATCCGCCACCCCGGTGCCGGGGTTGAAGACGCCCGTGCAGCCAAACGCGCCGGCGACGATGGCGCCGAGGGCGTTTGGATGCACGATTCCCCAGACCTGGGGCACGGTGTCGGCATCGAGGTCGCCGCTGGCGTCGGCCGTGAAGCTGGTTCCGGTCGCACCGATCGCCACGGCGTACGAGAAGTACACGCGGCCCTCGGGCTGCCAGCCGATCGTCGAGAAGTTCGCGGTCGGCGGCCCCGTGTCGACGAAGTCGGTGGTCTTCGAGCCGCCCCAGGTGGCGGGTGATGGCGTGGCCCCGGCGAAGCGGCCAGACTCGCTCATGTAGGCCATCTGCGCGTGCCGGATCGCTTGGAGGTTCGACTTCACCTCCGAGGTCTTGGCGCGCAGCTGAAACTTGATGAACGAGGGCAGGGCAGTCGACAGGAGGATGCCTATGATCGCAACTGCGATCATCAGCTCGACGAGCGTGAACCCGCGACGCCTCCGTCCTGCTGCCGGCTGCAATGCCTCTCCCCTGATCCCAGGTGGTGCGCTCGGTGCACTCCAGCCGAACGCACCGATCCCACCCTCATCGGCAGGATCGCCCTGCTCCTGTAAGCGCGCCTGCGTGCGTGGGCCACGCCAGCTCGCCCTCACGCATGCGCACGCGATGCGCAGGAGCGAGCCCAGGCGCCCGTGCCGCCTCCTCTGACCGCGCTCGCGACGGATGCGAATGGCTATCATCGCGCGCTCGCGGGCGTCGCTCGGGAATGGGCGCCGTCGATTGGAGGAGAGCCGATGGGAGACGTGATCGATCTGGCGGAGCGGGCGTGGAGTGGCTCTCTCGCCGAGACGCAGGTGCATCCCGGCCGCGCGCTCGTCGCATTCGAGCCCATGGACGACGGGATGGGCTTCATGTCGGCCTTCTCGAACGCGCTGGTGCTCGATACGGACGAAGGCCTCGTCTTCATCGATACCAGCAGCCTCTTTCATGCCCAGGAGATGTACGACGGCGTGCGCGCGTGGAGCGACGCGCCCGTCCACACCGGTGTCTACACGCATGGGCACGTCGATCATGTCTTCGGCCTGCTGCGCTTCACCGAGGAGGCGCGCGAGAAGGGCCAGCCGCTGCCCCGCATCATCGCCCACGAGGCGTGCCCCGCGCGCTTCGACCGCTACAAGCTGACCCGGGGCTACAACGGCCACATCAACATGCGCCAGTTCGGCTTCGCCAAGCCCCTCTTCCCTGGCGACTTCACCTACCCCGACGAGACGCTGGCCGACGAGCGGGTGCTCGAGGTCGGAGGAGAGCGCATCGAGCTGCGCCACGACCGAGGTGAGACCGACGATCACGTCTGGGCCTGGCTGCCCGAGCGCAAGGCGATCTACACGGGCGATCTCTTCATCTGGGCCTCGCCCAATTGTGGCAACCCGCAGAAGGTGCAGCGCTATCCGCGCGAGTGGGCCGCGGCGATGCGGAAGATGGCGGGCCTCGGCGCGGAGACGCTCTTTCCCGGTCATGGGCCGCCGATCATGGGCGCAGCGCGCGTCCAGCAGGCGCTGACCGAGTCGGCCGAGCTGCTCGAGACGATCTGTGAGCAGACCCTCTCGATGATGAACGAAGGCGCGACCCTCGACGACGTGCTGCACGGCGTCGCGATTCCGCACGAGCTGCTCGAGCGGCCGTACCTGCGACCCGTCTACGACCACCCGCTGTTCATCGTGCGCAACTTGTGGCGCCTCTACGGTGGCTGGTACGACGGCAACCCGGCGCATCTCGTGCCGCCGCAGGCAGCGAAGCTCGGCCGCGCCGTCGCCGAGCTGGCGGGCGGCGCCGCCGAGCTGGCCGCAGCGGCCGAGACGGCCGCCTCCGACGGCGACCTCGACGTCGCATGCGAGCTCGTCGAGATGGCCTGGCAAGCCGACCCCGAGAACCCCCGCGTAAGAGAAGCCCGCGCAGCCATCTACCGGGCCCGCTCGAAAGCAGCAACGAGCCTGATGGCCAAGGGCATCTACAACGCGGCCGCTCGCGAGTAGCTGACGCTGCGGCAGGGTGGTTCGCGTGTCTGGTTGCTCGGGTCGGGATCTCAGGGGTGGGCTCCGGAACACGGTGCTCTCTTGGGTCTCGCGGGGTCTGGTTCGCGGGGCTGGTTGCTCGGGTCGGGATTCCGGGGTGTCGTCCTCACCTTACGGGCGGCTGCGGGCCGGTACACCGATGTCTCTGACGAGCGCCGTCTTGGCAGGTCGACAAAGCCGCCCTCCAAGCTCCGGGCGACACCCCGAAATCCCGAGGCAGACGTATCAGCCTCGCTGTGGTCTCGAGAGTAGAGCGCCACGTTCCTTCGCTTGGGTCATCGACCCTCGGCTTCAACGCCTCGTGTCGATCCCAGAACGCCGCCCGAGTCGGGGTAGGTGGAGAGTCTGCTCGGGGCTCGAGCTGGGCTCGCAGGCCGCAAAGTGACGGACACGAGGCGTTGAAGCCGAGGGTCCATTCCCCAAGAAAGAAGGGGGGGCCGCCCCTCCGCCCACTCGCA
>CAYYSY010000216.1:0-3863 GCA_964474355.1 uncultured Spirochaetaceae bacterium
GAGAGGGCCCCGCCCAGCACGAAGTAGCGCCCGCTGAAGCAGCCGCTGCGCTCGATGGCGGCCCGGTCGGCGGGCTCCTCCACCACGCAGAGCAGGGCCGGGTTGCGCTTGGCGTCGCGGCACAGGGCGCAGGGCGAGACCTGGGTCAGGTCGTAGCACTGCTCGCAGAGCACGATCTCCCGCTTCAGCCGCACGATGGCCTCGGCCAGCTCCGTCACCAGGGCATCGGGCGCCGAGAGCAGGAAGAACGCGAGCCGCGTCGCCGACTTCTCGCCGATGCCGGGCAGCCGCTTCAGGCTCTTGACGAGCCGATCCATTGCCGGGGAGGAGTGCATCTTCTTCGGGTGTCTTCTGTTGTCTCTAGGGGCCCTGGCCGGTGAACTGACGGAGCAGGCCGCCGAGGTCGAGGCCGCCCTGCAGGCGCTGCACCTCGGCCTGCACGCCCTCCTGCGCCTTTCGCAGCGCGGCGTTGACGGTGGCGGCCGTGAGGTCCTCGATCATCTCGCGATCCTTCGCCTCGACGAGGGTCGGCTCGACGTGGATCTCGGCGATGCGGAGATCGCCCGTGGCGATGACGCGCACCATGCCGCCGCCGGCGTCGGCCTCGAAGCGAAGCGTGGCCACGCGCTGCTGTAGCTCGGCCATCTTCGACTGGAGGCCCTGTGCCTGCTGGAGCATCTCGCGCAGATCGGGTCCCTCGCTCATCGCCTGCCTCCGGTCAGCGAGCGGATCTCGACGATCTCGGCCTCGAGCACCTCGAGGGCGGCGTTGATCTTCGGATGATGCAGCGCGGTCTGCTTGGTCTGGCGCTCGGCCTCGCGGTGGGCGTCGGTCTTGCGGCCTCCGCCGCCGGGTGCGGTCGGGTCGAGGGGTGTGATCTCGACGCGGGTGCGCTCGCCGAAGAACGCGCTGCACGCCGCTTCGACCTCGGCGGTGCGGTCCTGCAGGCGCTTCACGTGGAAGCGCGCGGGCAGGCCGAGCTTCACGGCGCCGGGGCCGTGCTCGAGCAGGCTTCCGTTCTCGAGCGCGCTGAAGAGCGAGCGGTCGCGCTTCTGTATGAAGGCCTTCAGGCGGTCGAAGACCACCTCGGCGGGGGCACCGGCCGCGGCCCCTGACGCGCTCGCCGCGGACTCGCCGAGCACGGGCGGCTCATCCTGCGCCTGCGGCTCGTCGAGCGCCTGCGGCTCGTCGAAGGCCTGCGGCTCGTCGAGCGCCTGCGGCTTGTCGAAGGCCTGCGGCTCGTGGAGCGCCGTCGGACCTGCTGCCGAGGCATCGGCTGGATGCGGCGGCTCGGTCGTCCCGGCGCTCGCTGCGGCTGGCTCGGCCAAGGCGCGAGGCGACGAGGGAGAAACGCTCGGAGAGGCTTCGCGGCGGCTCCCGGCGCGCGCCGGTCCGGCCTTCGCCCCGCGGCTGCCCGGCCGCGCACCCGCGCCGTCACCGCCGCCCCCGCCCGAAGGCCCGGAGCCCCCGAGCGAAGCGAGCTTGCGATCGAGCTGGTCGAGTCGTGCGAGCAGCGCCTGGACGTCGTCGCCGGCGGAGAGCGTCGCGAGCCGCACGATCGCCATCTCGAGCACGGCGAAGGGCTGCGGCGCCCAGGCGAGGTCTTCCTGCTCCTTCACGAGCACGCGGAACATGCGGCGCAGCCGGGCGGGGTCGCTCGAAGCGGCGAGTGCGCGCAGGCTCTCGATCTCTTCGGGGCTGCCCTCGACCAGGTCTCCCGACTCCGGTGCAACGCGCAGCACCACGAGGTCGCGCAGCAGCTGCACCAGCGTGCCCGCGAGCCGCTTGGGGTCCGTGCCGGCGTCGGAGGCGCGCGCGCACGCCTCGAGCGCCGCCACGGGGTCGGCGGCGAGACAGGCCTCGGCGATCGCGATGAGGACGTTGCGATCGACCAGGTCGAGCACCTGGGCGACGGTCTCGTCGGAGACCTCCTGGCCGCCGTAGGCGATGATCTGATCGAGCAGCGTCTGGGCGTCGCGCATCGAGCCGTCGCCCTCGCGCGCGAGGGCGAGCAGGCTCGACTCGCTGATCTTGATGCCCTCGCTGGCACAGATGGCGCCGAGATGCGCCGCGACCTCGGCGCGCGGAATGCGCTTCAGGTCATAGCGCTGGCAGCGCGAGAGCACGGTGAACGGGATCTGCTCGGGGTTCGTGGTGGCGAAGATGAAGAGGCTTCGCGGCGGCGGCTCTTCGAGCGTCTTGAGCAGCGCGTTGAACGCCGGCTTCGAGAGCATGTGCACCTCGTCGATGACGAAGATGCGGTACTTGCCCGGCGAGGGCGCGTAGCGGATCGACTCGATGACCTCGCGGATGTCGTCCACGCCGGTGCGGCTCGCGGCGTCGATCTCCTGCACGTCGGTCGAGTGGCCGGCTGCGATCTCGAGGCAGTTCTGGCACTCGCCGCACGGATCCTCGGTGGGGCCGTGTTCACAATTGAGGCCGCGGGCGACCAGCCGGGCGAGGGTGGTCTTGCCCGTGCCGCGGGGGCCGGTCAGCAGCAGCGCGTGCGGGATCCGGTCGGTCTTGATCGCGTTGCGGAGCGCCGTCGTGACGTGGCTCTGGCCCTGCACCTCGTCGAAGCGCTGGGGCCGCCATTTTCGCGCGATGACCTGGTAGCTCAAGAGGGGGGTGCCTCTGGCGTGGAGGGAGCGGGCCTGGTTCTCGAACCTGCGCCGAGGGTTGACCGCAGGGCACCCCCGCTCGCAACCGACAACACGCTACGGCTGCTTCCTTCCGGATCTGACCGGGTTCACGGGCTCCCGCTTCGAACGGGACCCCACGGTCAGCCCTCGGCGCAGGGAGGGCACGGTACAACGGCGGGCGCGCGAAAGCGAACCGAAGGTCAGGCCAGGGGAAGCTCGGGGTCGACGGGCAAGCCCGGGATCATGTCCGCCGCTCCGAGCGCCTCGAGCACGTGGGGATAGAGCCCGGCCTTCAGCGCCGTCATCGTCTCGCGGCTCTTCCCCGCATACGGGGCGACGCGCGCGATCGCCTTCTCGATCACCTCGTCCTCGGCGGCGACGGCCTGCACGATGCCGGCCTCGAGCGCGTCGGTGCCGCCGTAGCGCCGGCCCGAGACGATGGCTTCATGGGCGCTCTGCTTCGGCAGCCGGCTCTGGATGACGGCGGTCATCCCCGGGTGCAGGGGCAGGCCGAGGTCGATCTCGGGGAGGCAGAGGAAGCCCCGGTCGGCGCGCATCACGCGATGGTCGTGCGCGAGCGCCATCATCAGACCGCCCGCGAATGCATGGCCGTTGATTGCAGCGGCGGTCGGGAGCGGGAACACGAGGTAGCGGGCGAAGAGCCGCAGCACCGAGCCGATGAAGCCGGGGTCGGCCCGACCCTCGTTGCTCGTCATCCACGCGAGGTCGAGGCCGTTCGAGTAGAACTTGCCTTCGCCGGTCGTGACGAGCGCCGGACTCCCGTCCATCGCCTCGACCTCGTCGAGGGCGGCGTTGATGGCGGCGATGGAGGTGCGGTTGAAGCGGTTCTCGCCGTCCTTCATGCGGAGGACGACGACGTCACCGTCGCGTTGGAGGTCGATCAAGGGACGAGTCTCCAGTGTCGGCCGTCGCGTCGCCGCCATTTCGCTCGCGCAGACGTCGGGTCGCTTTGCGGTGACGTTGCGTGCGTGGCCGGATGCAGGATGGGCGGCGGTCCCGAGGCTAGCGCGCGGGCCCACCCTCCGTATCAGCGCCCCCCGCGCATACGGATGTCACGGACACGCCGGCGGAAGGCTCTCGCCTCGTCGTCTTCACCCATCTGCTCGGCGACGTGCGCGCGCGCGAGCAGGGTCGGGATGTACTCGAAGCCGAGCTCGAGCGCGCGGTCGAGGTCCGATCGCGCCGGCTCGAGCTCGCCCA
>CAYYSY010000217.1:0-14161 GCA_964474355.1 uncultured Spirochaetaceae bacterium
GGACGACTCGCTCTGGACACAGTTCGAGGGGCTCGCACTGACGGGCGCGCGGTCGGGCGAGCGTCTTCAGCCGATCCCCGTTCGCGTCGAGACCCTGCGCAGATGGGAGCGGCGTCATCCCGGTACCCGCGTCCTGCGCCCGCCCGACTCCCGCCGCATCGACTACCGCTACAGCCGCTACACCAGCTACTGGGTGTCGGACGACATTCCCTTCCCCGTCGATCACGTCGACGCGCGCATCCACCCGAAGGAGCTGGTGCTCGGCGCCCGCGTGGGAGAGCGGACGCGCGCGTATCTCGCGACGGTCATCGAGCGCCGGGGAGGGCGCATCGTCGACGAGTTCGAGGGCCGCAAGATCCGAGTCGAGTGGGACGCCGCATCGGGCACCTTCGGCTTCGAAGCACCCGACGACGTCGAGCTCACGAGCGCCTTCTGGTTCGCATGGAAGAACTTCCACCCCGACACCGAGCTCTGGAACGTGCGATTCGAGCAGGGCGACGAGGCGAGCCTGCGGCACTGAGCTGCCGACTCGGCCGTGCTCGGGTCAGGGGCTCTGGTCGGGCGAGAAGAAGGCCTGGATCTGCCGCAGCGTATCGTCGACGTGGCGAGTGGCGAGCTCGCGGGCGGAGAAGCGGTCGACGGCATCACCGACGAGCGGGATCCAGTTCGGGGTGACGATCTTGATCGCCAGGTTCGTCTGGCCGGGCCGCTCGGCGACGGTCGTCAGGCTCAGCGTCTGGTCGTAGCGCAGCGAGCCCAGACGGATCTTCCGCTTCAGCCGTGCACCCGGGACCACCTCGAGCGGGCGGTCGTGCATCACCACCTGGACCCGCCCGAGCTGATAGCGCCAGCGCACGCCGCCGGAGAAGGGGTAGTCGCTGCTCGGGTCGACGGGGGCCAGCATGCGCTCGTCCCAGGCCACGACCTCGGCGGGGTTCGTCAGCGCCTTCCAGACCCGTTCGGGGTCCGCCTCGATCACCCGCGACATCACGACGGTGATCAATCGGCCGGCTCGCTCGCGTTCACGGGGCGATGATGCACACGATGAGGGGGGCCTGCAATGAGGCGTTTCCGAGTCGAGCGGCACCCGGAACGAAGACCGCCGGACGCGCGAGGCGTCCGGCGGCATGTTCGAATCGAGCAGGGTCGGGCGTGTGCCCGGCGAGCCCCGTCTCAGCCTTCTCTCGGCTCTCTCAGCTCTTTCGGCGGGTCGCCCGTCGCAGCACGACGGCGCCGACGCAGAAGAGTGCGAGGCCCGTGGGCTCCGGCACGGCCTGAGCGCCGCCGGGCCGCACGTTGTCGTCGGTCTCGTAGGTCCAGATCACACCGGAGAAGTCGACGATCGTCGAATCTTCGCGGGCGATCACCGCGACGGTGAGCTCGTCCTCCTGGTTCGAGAAGAGCGCGGTCACCTCGCCATTGAAGAGCGAGAGCCAGGCGCTGCCGCCCTGCCACATGTCTCCGTTCAGCGCGATGTCCACCGACTCGCTGTGATCCATCCAGTCGCCGAAGTCGCGGGTGCTCCAGGCATCGTCGCGAACGCCCACGAAGAGGTGCGCG
This sequence comes from uncultured Spirochaetaceae bacterium, assembly GCA_964474355.1. GTDB lineage: Bacteria > Myxococcota_A > UBA9160 > UBA9160 > UBA4427 > CAYYSY01. Next base: position 1,561 of record CAYYSY010000217.1, read on the forward strand.
CCGGTCACCGCGGTATAGGCGGTCGAGGGCGTGAAGCGGTGGGTGTAGAGGACGTGGTCGCCCGGGTTGCTGAGCAGCCCGCTGCCGATGCCGGCGCCCGGCGTGACCGAGCCCTGGATCATGATGTCGTTGGGGTCACCGTCGATGTAGCCGGCCTCGAGGGTGGCGCGCACGTTCTGGGGCAGGAACATGCTCTCCTGGGAGGTGAGCACCTCCGCGAACAGCATCGTGCCTGCGAAGGCGGGCGCCGCGAAGAGCACAAGCACGGCGGCTGCGAAGAGGTGGGTCAGGCGAAGGCTGGCAATATTCATGATGTCTACTCGAAATCCAGTCTGCTTCTGCTGCTTTTGCTGCTTCTGCGGCTCTTTGGTTCGAAGCCCGTCTCGTGGTGATGCATCGCATCAAGAACGGGCCCGAAGCCCCGGGTCGGAGCCAGCCGAAGCCAGGCCTCCGCCCACACGTTCATCTCGTCCTACGTCTGTGAGTGTCTGCCCGGGTAGAAATGTGACTAAATTCACAATCTTCCCCCGGCATTGAGAGAGATTCTGCCAGACGGCTGGGTGAGTTACAACACAATTGTCAGCTCTCCTGCAATCAAGGGCAAGCTCGAATGATGCTGGGGGCTGTGGGGCGAGATTACCGCCTCATGAGGCGGCAGCTTCGGGCCAGGTCGCGAAGCAGTCGGTCTCGCGCTCGAAGAGCCTCGCGGCCCGCAGGACGAGATCGTCGCGGTGGCGGGGCCCGACGATCTGGAGCCCCACCGGCAGACCGGCATTCGAGAGGCCTGCCCGCACCGTCGCGGCGGGGTGCCACGACATGTTGAAGGGCATCGTGAAGCTTCCGAAGTTGGCGGCGGGCTGCCTGCGCCCCTCGGTCTCGGCGGCGAACGGACCACGTGCCGGAGGCGGGTCGTAGGGGACCGTCGGCGTCACGAGGAAGTCGTAGTCGTCGAAGACGTCGCGACACCAGTCGTTCAGCTCCGAGCGTCGCCTCCGCATGCGTCCCCAGCGCTCGGCGTTCATGTTCGCACCGCGCTTCACCCCGTGGATGAAGCTGCGACCGAACTCCTCCTCGCGCTCCGGCAGCAGATGCGAGAGCTCGGCGAGCATCTCCCACGCGCCGGAGAAGAGCCAGTCGGGACCGGGCTCGGGCGGGCCGCCTTCGATCTCCGCGACCGAGTGTCCGAGCCCCTCGAAGACGTGCGCGGCCTCGCGCACCGACTTCTCGACGTCGCTCTGCACGACCGCGTACCCGAGATCGGGCGAGAACGCGAAGCGAAGCGGCTGCTCGAAGGGCTCCTCGATGGCTTCCCGGTACAGCAGCCCGGGATGCGGCAACGAGCTCGGGTCGTCGGGATGGGCGCCTACGACCGCATCGAGATGGAGCGCCGCATCGCGCACGGACCGCGTGAGCGGCCCGTCCACGGCGGTGTCGTCCATGATCCAGAAGGGCTTCGGCCCATGCGGAACGCGCCCGAAGCTGCCCTTCAGGCCGAAGCATCCCGTCACGGAGGCCGGGATGCGGACCGAGCCGCCGCCATCGCTCGCCGTGGCCAACGGGACGACGCCGCCCGCGATGGCGGCTGCCGAGCCGCCGCTCGAGCCGCCGGGCGTGCGCTCGAGGTTCCAGGGATTGCGGCTCTCTCCGAAGAGCAGGTTCTTGGTGATGGCCGTGTAGCCGAACTCGGGCGTGTTGGTCTTGCCGACGACGATGGCGCCGGCTGCGCGCAGCCGCTCGACCTGGGCCGAGTCGCGCTCGGCGACGTGATCCTTGAACGGCACCGAGCCGTGGGACGTGACGAGGCCGGCCACGTCCTCGAGATCCTTCACGCCGAGCGGCAGCCCTTCGAGCAGGCGCGCCTCGCCCCGTCTGCGGCGCTCGTCCGAAGCGCGGGCGTCGGCGGAGATCTCGTCGGGATCGCGGAGTGACACGAACGCGTTCAGGGTCTCACGCGTCTCGTCGATGCGCGCGAGCGTCGCCCTGCACAGCTCTTCCGACGAGACCTCACCACGGTCCATGTCGTCGAGCAGGCTGGTCAGGGTGCGATGGAGGAGGTCGGTCATCGGGGGCTCCGCATGGGGTTCGCCCGAAGGGGTCCGGGCGATGGGGGGCGCGGTCGACACCGCGGTGCACCACCCTATCAGGGAGGGAACGCGCCGAGAAGCCCTGCGCGCCGTGGGGAACCCCCCTCCCCGCTACACAGTCGAGCGTGGAGCGAGTCACAGCGGTCGCGCGCTCACGCGTCGTCGGCGTCCTCGGCGAGCTCCGCGAGGAACCCGGACACGGCGTCGGCGAGCGCGTCGGGCCGGTCGAGCAGCACGTGGTGCCCCGCGCTCGCGATCTCGCACAGCCGGGCATCGGGCAGCATCGAGACGAGCTCGCGAGCGCCCGCCTCCGAGAGCAGCGCGCTCTCTCCGCCTCGCACGACGAGCGTGGGACACGCGACCTTCTCGAAATCGGGTGGCGTGCGCGGGGGCAGCCCGAACCAGGCCGGATCGAACTTGTAGCCGAAGCGCCCGTCTTCCTCCTCGCGGACCGACGCGCGGGCGATCGACTCCCGCAGCGCCTCGGTGGCGTGCTCGCTCGGTGGCAGGAAGCGGAAGCGCGAGATCGCGTCGTCCCGGGTCGCGTACGAGCGCTTGAACCGGAGCGCCAGCCGCGCCCGGCGCCGCGAGCGCTTCGCGGCGCCCCGCGAAGGATCGACCAGCACGAGACCGCGCGTCTCGGAGTGGCGCGACGCGTGATCCAGCGCCACGTGTGCGCCCATCGAGTGGCCGACGAGCACGACGTGCGCGGTGCCGAGCCGGTCGAGCAGTGCCTCGAGATCGTCCTGGAATGCCCCCGTTACGTGCTCTTCCGGATGATCCGAGTCGCCATGCCCGCGGAAGTCGAGGGCGACGACGCAATGGTCCGTCGCCCACCTCGGCGCGAGGTGATCCCACCAGCTCGCGTTCGCACCTCCGCCGTGCAGGAGCACGACGAGAGGATCGTGCGCGCTGCCCCACACCCGCACGTGCAGCTCCACGCCTCCGAGTGCGTCGGTCGTGAATCGCTCATCGCTGGGATCCATGGACCCGACGCTAGCAAGGTGACGGAGCGCACCGTTTCAGCGGATTCGCCGCGCATATCAAAAAGCGTTTTGCTTTTCGGTGCTTGCATCGAAACGTCCCAGTCATACACGAATGTGGAGATGGCCGATATCGGCCTTCTCGCGGCGTCTGGCGTTCGAATTCGTGATGGTCGGGTAGCGGCGCACATCGCTCGCCGGTCCCCCGCTTTTCGAGATCGGCCTCTGTGGGCCGCGAGCCCCTCGAATCGAGGGGTTTGGAGCAACGCCCGAATTCGGCACTTTCAGGCCCTCTCGATGCGTTTTCCGATTGACGACCCCGGCAGAACCCTTAATATCGGCGCGAATCGTGGTGCAGGACGCACTTCGATGGATTCGTACGAATCGTCTTTTGGGGGATACGGCGCTTCGCCGCTGCGACACTCGCACGGTCGGTCGCCGTTCAAGGGAGGGAACATGGCAGCCCGCAAGAAGAAGAAGGCCGCGCGCCGCGGCAAGCCCGCCGAGCTCATCATCTCGAAGTCGCGCACCAAGGGTGCCGTCAAGAAGTGCAACGTCGGTGGCGACTTCTACGGAGCGCTCGACGCGGCGGTCCGCGAGCTGATCAAGGACGCGGAAGCGCGCGCCGTCGGCAACAAGCGCAAGACGCTGAAGGCCGTCGACCTGTAAGAGGCGCGACGCTCTTCGGACCGTGAGTTCCGAGAGAACGAGGGGCTCACCAGCAAAGCTGGTGAGCCCCTCTTCAGTTCCGGATCGCGACCCTCAGCTCGAGCCGGCTCGGCCGCTCGTTGGAGCAGACGATCCACTGCCGGCCGATGGCCGGTCGCGTCTGGTCGTCGAGCGAGGGCGGTCGCGCCCGGGCGAAGCGCGGGCAATGCGCCGGCGCGAGATGCACGCGAACGCGGTGCCCGGCGCGGAACCGCCATGCGCGATGACCGAGCGAGACGACGAGCTCGCTTCCCTCTTCGTCCTCTCCATCACCGTCGTGCTCGCTCGGGCCTTCGGCGTTCATCCATCTTCCGAGTCCGTCTCCGACCTCGAGCATCGAGCCGTTCGGCGCGGCGTCGATCAGGTGCACCGCGAAGTCGGCCGGCGCGAGCTCGGCGCCGACGAAGAGGCGGGCCGTGACCGGCCCGGCGACGACGAGGTCGCCGGAGAGCTCCTCCGATTCGAGCCACACGACATCGGGCCGTCCGGCGAGGCGGCCTTGATCCTTCGAGCCGGCCTTCCATCCGAAGAGGGAGCCGCCGATGGTCGGCGTCGGGTCGAGGGGGTCGTACTCGAGGTCGATGCGTCCGCTATCCGCCGGCGCATCGAGAGCGAGGCCTGCGCCTCCATCGTTGGCGTGGAGATGCAGGGCAAGGGGCTGGCCGCCTTCCGGGGGCCACTCACTCGTCTCGCGCCACTCCCCTCGCCCGGCTGGATCGCAGACGTGGAAGCGAACCCGCGCCGGCGAGCGCGCCTCGGCGCGCCCGGCGAGGTGCGAGTCGAAGTGCTGGAGGATGCGGCCGAGCGACCGCCGCTGCATGCCGTCGCGCCAGAAGCGCCGGTTCGCGATCGGCCCATGGGCCCAGGGACCGATCACGAGGCTCGGCTGCGCGCCGTCGCCGTTGCGTGCGCGCTCCGCGAGCGCGGCATGATCGGCGAGCTGAGGCTCGAGGAAGAAGTCCCACCACCCCGCGACGAAGAGCGTCGGCGGAGCCGGGTCGGGCAGCTGAGCGCGAACGCGCTGCTCCCAGTACTCGTCGCGCGTCGGACGATCGACCCACGTGCGATAGAAGTCGACCTCACGGCGCGCCACCCGATCGGCCTCGCGGATCGGCTCGTAGAAGAACGCTCTGTCGAGGTCGACGTGACGGCCATCGACACTCTCGTGCTCGCCCAGGCCGGCCGCCCACTCGAGGGCATTGGCGAGCGAGAACACGCCGTGGGGATGGAATACGGGGAACAGATCGCTGCTGCCGATCGCGATCGCGAGCGCACCGACGCGCTCGGGCCGCTGCGCTGCCGCCGCCCACGCCGTGTACGCGAGATAGCTCGCGCCGAGCATGCCGACCGGACCCTCGCTCCAGCTCTGCTCGTCGAGCCAGTCGAGCGTGGCGGCGCCATCGACCGCTTCGTGGACGAAGGGCTCGAACTCGCCCTCGCTCGCGTAGCGCCCGCGCACGTCCTGGAGCACGACGTGGTAGCCGTACTCGGCGAAGATGCGGCCGAGCCAGATCATGAGAGATGGCCGCGCGTCGACACCGTAGGGTGTCCGCATGACGAGCGTCGGCGCGGCCCCCTCGCAATCGATCGGCCAGACATGGGTCGTGGCGAGGCGCACGCCGTCGGGCATCGGGACGGCCAGGCGCTCGACGTCGCTCGAGCAGCGCCGCCGGGGCAGCCCGAGCGACCGACGGATCAGGCGATGGATCATCGGGTGCGCCGGCGCGGTCGTGTGCTCACGCGATGAATCATCGGGCGCGCCGGCGCGGTCGTGTGCTCACGCGATGAATCATCGGGTGCGCCGGCGCGGTCGTGTGCTCACGCGATGGATCATCGGGTGCGCCGGCAGGCTCGCGCGCTCACGCGTCGGGCGCCTCGTCGCCATCGTCCTCTGCCGTGGTGAGCGGCGCGGGGCGCTCGTCGGTGTCGGAGACGTTCACGCCCACCCGGAAGAGCCGTTCGAGCGGTACGCGCCGGAGCACGTCCGCGGCGGAGAGGCCGGTCGTGCGCGCGATCTCCTCGAGCCCGCCGCTCGCGACCCGGGCGGCCTTCTCGATCGTCGAGGGCAGGGTCTCGGCGTCACTCAGCTCGAGACGATCGGCGACGGCCACCCGGTTGGCCAGCGCGATGAACGCGTAGAAGAAGCCCTGGCGCTCGGCGCCGTCGAGCTCGGCCACGGTGCGGAAGAGCAGCGAGCCCGCCTGGGCGCTCGCCGGCAGGTCGGTGATCCAGACGGGCATGGCCCAGCGCTCGAGATCGAGAGCCGCGGCTTCCGCGGGCAGATCGCCGAAGCGGTCACTGCGAAGGAAGCCGTAGATCCGCATCGACTCGTCCCAGCTCGGGAAGCCGAGATCCTCGAGCCGGCCGGTGCGCCACCGCAGCGCCCACTCCTCGAGGTCGGTCACGAGCTCGTGCTCCGCTGCCTGCAGCATGCGGAAGTAGAGCCAGTAGTCGTGCTCGAAGAGCGTGTAGAGCATGGCGAGGAGCGGGGCGAGGTCGTCCTTCTCGTCGCGCGCGACGATGTAGAACTGCCCGTCGATCGTCTGCCCGCCGTCGGGGGGCTGCCAGTCGTTGTCGGTGCCGGCGGGCTTGAGATCGACGCGCACGTGATGGCGCACGTAGAGGGCGATCAGCTCGGGGTCGATGGCGCGGGCGGCGCGCAGCATCGTCTCGGGGCCGGCCTCCGCGAGGCTCGCCCACCAGGAATCGAGTCGACCGGGACTCGGCCGCAGATCCTCGAAGGCATCGAGGTCGACGCACGCGACGAGCTGGTGCTCGGTGGCATGGCTCAGCAGCCAGGCCGCGTCGTCCACCCCGATCGCCTTGCAGGTGAAGCAGAGCTCGGCCTCGGGCAGCAGCGGGATCACGGCCTCGGGCTCCGGCACGAGATCGAGGAGCGCGCGGCGCTGAGCCAGCGGCGCCTCGCACACGGCGGCGGCCTGTGCCTCGGTCGTGAGATCACTCACGATCGTGCGCGCGGCGGTGCGGTCTTCGCGCGCCAGCTTGAGCAGGGCGCGGACGTCGGGGAGCGGGGAGTCGGGGGCGTCTGACATGGCGGAGGCGCGAAGATGCCTGAAACGACGCCGGGCCGCCGCAGGGTCGGTTCGGGGGTCGCGCTATCGTGGACCGGTCATGATCGTGATGGACGAAATCCGCAAGCGCCTGGCCGAGTTCGAGGCCGAGGAGCTCGACGTGACCGGGCGCCGCCAGGCCGCGGTCGCGCTGATCCTGCGGGAGAGCGATGCGGGGCCCGAGGTGCTGTTCATCGAGCGGGCGCGGCGCGAGGGCGATCCGTGGTCGGGGCACATGGCCTTCCCCGGCGGCCGCCTCGAGCCCCACGATCCGCACATCCGGGCGACGGCCGAGCGCGAGACGGTCGAGGAGGTCGGGCTCTCGCTCGAGGGCGCCTCCCACCTGGGCCATCTCGGAGACGTGCTCGGCAATCCGCGGGTCGAGACCGCTCTCGTGATCAGCGCCTACGCCTACGAGGTGCCGCGCGAGGTGCCGCCGCTGACGCTCGAGCAGAGCGAGGTGGCCGACGCGCTCTGGTTCCCGGTGGCCGATCTGCACGACCCGCAGCGCCACGTCCACTTCGCGACGCCGCCGCTCGAGCGCGCGCGCTTCCCGGGCATCGAGGTCGGCGTGCCCGAGCGCCAGGTCGTGTGGGGGCTCACCTACCGCTTCCTCGACATCTTCCTGGGGGCGCTGGGCCGGCCATTGCCCGACCGCTGGGGCGAGCTGCGCCGGATGGGCGACCGCTAGCGCAGGCCCGTGGGCCGCAGCCGGCCTCGCCGCCTGGGCTCATGCAGCAGCGGGCAGCCCGACCAGGACCGAGAGCGCCAGCAGCACCTGGCCGCCGTAGTAGAGCGGGAGGCCCCAGATCGCGCTCGAGGGCGAGTCGTCGACGAATTGCCGGCGTGCGACCGCGAGGTCGGAGATCCAGAACATCGTCGCGCCGAGCAGCATGAGCGGGCCGCCGCCGGCCCAGTCGAAGCCTGCCTCGAACGTTGCGCCGGTGGCGAGGGCCTCCATCGACGAGATCACCACGATGTAGGCGACCACGGCCGCGACCATGTCTGCAGGGAGATGGGGCTTCAGCCAGCGCCAGACCAGAAGGGCCACGGGGACGAGCGCCACGGCCATCGCGATCGTGGCGGGCGCCGCGACGCCTTGCACCAGGAAGCCGATGGCATAGGCCACGTGGCCGAGCAGGAAGCTCGCGAGCCCGGCGAGGAAGAGCGCGGGGCGGTCGCTCGCCAGCAGGAACACGTCGCCGAAGAAGCTCAGCACCAGGCCCGCCATGATGAGGTGCCCGTAGGTGTTGCCAGCCTCGAGCGCGCCCATCGCGACCGCGAGCGCGAGGAAGCCGATGCTGGCCAGCGGCTTGAAGACGACGCTGCCCTTTCTGGCTCGCTTCAGCTCGGACGTCACCAGGCCGGCCACGAGCAGCGCAATCACGCCGATTCCCAATCCGATACCCGATCCGATACCCAAGCCGAGGCTCATTTCGTCTGCTCCTCGTCGGCGTCAGTCTCGAAGCCGGCGCACGCCGCCACCGGGATCGGGGGATAGCGGGGAAAGCGCTCGTCGTCGTCCGCCCGCGCGCAGCGGTGGAAGACGCCGCCCCGGGCGCTCGTCTGGGTGAGGTGATGTGCGCAGCGCTCGCAGAGCCCGGCCGCGCCTCTGCGTGCGGTGGGGGAGATCGGCGTTGCCTCCGGGCCGGGGTCGGGGGAGTCTATCGCGGGCGCGCCGTCGCGGGTCCGGGCCGGCGGCCAGCGCCGTCCCCCCGAGCTGGTTGCCAGAGCGAGCGACCGATGGAGGAAGCCTCCGGTCATGTCCGATGACGACCAAGCCCTGCGGCGCCGGCTGGAACGCCTCGCCGCGCTGGCCGAGCGCGCCCTCCTCGACTGGCTCGGCGCAGAGCCCTCGCCCGAGATCTTCGACGAGCATCGCGCCTTTCGGTGGGAGGCCGAGCGTGGCGCCGGCCGGCTGGTGCCGATCGAGCGGCCAGCGGCGTTCGATCTCGCCGACCTGATCGGCGTCGACGCGGCCGTCGAGCGATTCGACCGCAACGTCCGGCAGTTCCTGGCCGGGCTCCCCTTCAACGACGTGCTGCTCTTCGGCGAGCGTGGCACCGGCAAGTCGTCTTCGGTGCGCGGCGTGCTCGCGCGGTACGGCGACCGCGGTCTGCGCGTCGTCGAGGTCGATCGGCGCGACCTCGTCCATCTCCCCCGCATCCTGCGCGCCCTGCGCGCGGGGGACGAGCACCACTTCATCGTCTTCTGCGACGACCTGTCGTTCGGACCAGGCGAGTCGGGCTACCGCGAGCTGAAGGCCGCCCTCGAAGGCAGCCTCGAGGCGCCGGCGAGCAACGTCTGCATCGTGGCCACGAGCAATCGCCGCCACCTGGTGCCGGAGAGCATGGCGGAGAACCGGGAGGCTCGGGTCGACGCGGAGGGCGAGCTGCACCTCGGCGAGGCCCTCGAGGAGAAGCTCGCGCTGGTCGACCGCTTCGGGCTGCGGCTCGGCTTCTACAACTTCGACCAGACGACCTACCTGGAGATCGTGTCGCACTATCTCGCGCAGGCGGGCATCGACGAGCTCGACGAGGCGACGCGGCGCGATGCCCTGCGCTGGGCGCTCGAGCGCGGCAGCCGCTCGGGCCGAACGGCGCGTCAGTTCGTCGACGACGTGGTGGGACGGCGCGGTCTGGGGGCCTGACCTGCAGCCGCGCCCTCGAAGCCACCGCGCCTGGCTCCGCCGCCGCTGTGCCCATACATGACCAGCAACTGAGATCCGTGGCGAGCGTGGGGCGGCGTGTCGGCGCAGCGAAATAAAGCGCAGCCCGCACCACGAGAGCCGTGGGCAACCGGGACCTCACAACGGGAGGTCCTACGCGGGCTTGGCAGCCAAGGCGAGCCATTCGCGGAGTCGACACGCCGCCCCACGCTCGCCTGCGGCCGCTTGCTCAGATCACGTCGAGCTCTCGGCCGACCTTCTTGATGGCCGCGAGCGCCTGGTCGAGATGCTCGCGCTTGTGCGTGGCCATGTAGGACGTGCGGATCATCGCCTGGCCGGGCGGCACGGCGGGGGTCACGATCGGATTCACGAAGACCCCCTCCTCGAGCAGGCGCTTCGACATGCTGAACGTCGTGATGTCGTCACCCACGGAGATGGGAATGATCGGCGACTCGGACGGGCCGGTGTCGAAGCCGAGACCCTGGAGCTCGCTCATCATGTAGTGCGTGGTCTCCCAGAGCTGCTTGCGGCGCTCGGGCTCCGACTCGAGGATGTCGATGGCCTTGATCACCGCGGCCGCGGCCGAGGGCGGCATCGCAGCCGAGAAGATCCCCGATCGGGCGTGGTGGCGGATGTAGTCGACTACGGGCTCGCTGCCCGCGATGAAGCCACCGACGGTCGCCAGTGACTTCGAGAAGGTGCCGCCGATGAGGTCGACCTCGCTCTCGAGGTCGAAGTGCTCGGCCACACCGCGGCCGTGGGCGCCGAAGACCCCCACCCCGTGGGCGTCATCGACGAAGACCCGGGCGCCGTGCTCCCGGGCCAGCCGAGTGATCTCGGGCAGGTTGGCCAGGTCGCCTTCCATCGAGAAGACGCCGTCGACGACGATCAGCTTGCCCTTCTTGTCGTCGATGCGGGCGAGCTTGGCCTCGAGGTCGGCCATGTCGTTGTGCTTGTACTTGAGGGTCTTGCAGAAGCCGAGGCGGACGCCGTCGATGATCGAGGCGTGATCCATGTTGTCGAGCACGGCGACGTCGTGGCGGCCGAGCAGGCACGAGAGCACGCCCAGGTTCACCTGGTAGCCGGTCGAGAACGTGAGCACGGCGTCGGCGTTCATGAAGCGGGCGAGCCGCTCCTCGAGCTCGACGTGCACGTCGAGGGTGCCGTTCAGGAACCGAGAGCCGGCGCAGCCCGTGCCGTACTTGGCCAGCGCGTCCATCGATGCCTGCTTGACGGCGTCGTGGTTCGTCAGCCCCAGGTAGTTGTTCGACCCGAGCATGATGACCTTCTGGCCATTGATCGTGACGACCGGGTCCTGGGGCGAGGAGATGGTCCGGAAGTACGGGTACAGCGACGCCGCGCGGAGCTCGCGGTGGAGCGTGTAGTCGGAGCACTTCTGCAGGATGTCGGCCATCTGGGGCTACCTCCAAGGACCGCGTCCCGGTCGATCGCTGAGCTCGCGGCTAGCGACCGGCGGGGCGCGTCTCTCCGATCGGCATCACGGCGTCGAGCGACTGATTGCGCTTGGGCATCTGGTAACGACCCTCGAGGCCTGTTTCGGACGATCGGTCTGTTGGGGGGAGCTCTGGGAGCCGATGGGCTCCTCGGTGCGCGCCGAAGGTTACCCAGTGAAAAGTTGCCCGTCATCACAATTCGGCCGGCTCGATCCCCGAGGGGGCGTCGGCAAACCGTGCTCGGTCGCTCGTGCTCGCCTCGGGGCGCGCTCAGGCGCGTCCGAGCCCGGGCCCGCTCGCGCTGGCATCGCCGGGTGGCGATCACAGCGGTCCGGGCACGCGGCCGCTGTTACCGTTCCGCGTGTCATGTCTTCCGCCCGCCCCCCCACCCGAGATGCGACCACGACCGTGTCGATTGGACGTTCGAGTCGATCGAGTCTGATCGTGTGGATGGTGATCACCGCGGTCGCGTTGCTCGCGCCCGGCTTCGCAGCCGCGGCCGACGACGAGTCGGCCGGACCGGAAGTGGTGCCGACCGGCACGGCCCCGGACGAGGACGGCGCCGGCACGCTCGCCATGTCCGCCGAGGCGGACTGGGAAGACGATTGGGAGGACGACTGGGACGACTGGGACGACGAGCTCGACACGGTGCCCTCCGGCTACTCCGATCCCTTCGAGCCCGTGAACCGCGTGACCATGTCGTTCAACAACGGCCTCGACCGCTTCGTGCTCGATCCCGTGACTCGCCTCTACCGATTCTCCCTGCCCGAGTTCTCTCGCCAGGCCATCATGCGAATCCTCAACAACGTGAACTCGCCGCAGGTCATGGTGAACGACGGCCTGCAGCTCGAGTGGAAGGACGCATCGATCATCACGACGCGGCTCGTCGTGAACTCGACGGCAGGCATCGGCGGCACCTTCGACGTCGCGAAGAAGATCGGACTCGAGCATCACGAGTCGGACTTCGGCCAGACCCTGACGCTGGCCGGGGTCGGGGCCGGCACGTATCTGGTGCTGCCCCTCTTCGGTCCGGCGAACATGCGCGACACCATCGGCATTGGCGTCGACGCGCTGCTCCACCCGACCTTCTATCTACTGCCGGGGACCGACCTGCTGCTCTTCGGCGGCTCGGCCGGGGTGGTCACCAGGGCCCGCCACTTCGAGGAGCTGCAGGCACTGAAGGAGAGCTCGGTCGACGTCTACTCTGCGATGCGGAGCGGCTACTACCAGAACCGCCAGGCCGAGATCTGGAGCCGCCGCGAGGCGCGCAGGCCCAAGGAGCCTTCAGCGGGGGAAGAGCCTTCAGCTGGCGAAGAGCCTTCAGCGGGTGAGGAGCCTTCAGCGGGTGAAGAGCCTTCAGCGGGTGAGGAGCCTTCAGCGGGTGAAGAGCCTTCAGCTGGCAAGGAGCCTTCAGCTGGCAAGGAGCCTTCAGCGGGTGAAGAGCCCTCAGCTGGCAAGGAGCCTTCAGCGGGTGAAGAGCCCTCGGCTGGCAAAGAGCCCTCGGCTGGCAAAGAGCCCTCAGCTGGCAAAGAGCCCTCCGCCCCTGCCACGGTCTCCGCCGACGGCGGGCTCTGAGCCCACGCCCGGCGTGTCACAAGACCGGCCGCGGCGAGCCGGGCTCAGCCGCCTTCCT
>CAYYSY010000218.1:0-9859 GCA_964474355.1 uncultured Spirochaetaceae bacterium
GGAGCGGCCTGCACCGCGCCCGAGTTCGACTTCGCGCAGGATGGCACCCCCATCGAGCTGCCGATCGCCGATGCGCTCGCGCAGCAGGGCGTCGAGCTGAACTCGTGGCTCGACGGCAATCTCGAAGATGCGGCCGTCGCGCTCACCGAGGACGAGCTCATCGCCGGCGAGCCGATCAACCGCGACGACGCGGTGGACGACTTCGTGGTCGAGCTGCTCGACCGCGCGACCGGCCTGATCCGCAGCCTGGCGGGCGTCGACGATGGACGCGGCCTGACCCAGGTGCGCGTCGAGCAGGGCGACGAGGACTTCGTCGTGCCCTCGGTGGCGGCCGAGAACGAGAAGCTCGCGTTCCTCGAGTCGGAGTTCGCCGAGGGGCTCGCCGATCCGCTCGCGAACACGACGGGTGCCGAGGCGCGCGCCGCCGACGTGAACGGCAATGGCCGCCTCGATCAGAACCTGCGCCTGTTCGCGCTGCCCGACGACCCCAGCGCGCCGGAGGGGATCGACCTGCTGCCCGCAGGCATGGACGTCGCGGTGTTGCCCGATCTGCGCTTCGGCGGCAGCCGCAACGTCGTGATCAGCGAGGGTCACGTCTTCTTCGCGTACAACGACGTCGGCCTCGAGCCCAGGACTTGGGAGCTCGTCAATCAGTCGAGCGACGGCACGCCGGGCAACTCGTTTGCCGGCAGCGCCGAGCTGTCGTCCGACGGTCAGACGCTCGTGTTCGTGAGCGGCGCCGACAACCTCTTCGTAGCGGAGCAGCCGGGCGAGCTCCTCGCCACGACCTCGGGAGGGACGCAGCTCAGCGCACTGACGCCGGTCGGCGACTTCCCCGACGTGGTCGACGGACGCTCGATCTTCGAGTGGGAGGCGACGGACGTCGGCAAGGGCTCCCTTCCGAGCCGCTTCTATCTCGAGGCGAAGACCTGTGACGTCGCGGCCGGGCAACCCGACCTCGAGTCGTTGCTGAACGTCGAGCTGAGCGGGCCGAACCTGAGCGTGACCGACGGCTCGTCGTCGTGCAGCGGCTGCGGGGATGTCGGCACGCGCGTCTACGAGTTCGCCCGCGGCGTCGGCAAGGGCTCGAATCAGCGCTACCGGCTGGTCTTCGACGCGCCGGACGTTCCCGCTGCCGAGCTTCGCTTCGCCTTCAAGGAGAACAACAAGGCCGACGAGGGGACGATTCGTGGCCCGAGCTGCGTCGGGCCGATCGAGGCCGGCATCGCGCGCGTCTATCTGCGCGACCTCGAGACGGGAACGACCGAGATCGTGAGCGTGGGCTCGCGCACGAGCTGCGATCAGCAGGCGAGCCCGGTGAACGATCCCGCCGAGAACCCCGACGTGACGCAGGGCGGCGACCTCGTCTTCTTCGACAGTGTCGCGGCGCTCTCGCCCGACGATCTCGACGCGACGAGCGACCTCTACGTCTACGACCCCGAGACGTGCACGCTCGAGAACCTGAGCGCCGATCTGCCCGGCCCCGCGGTCGATCCCGCCAGCTCGAACGACGGCAGCGTGGTCGCCTTCGAGGCGGGCTCTCCCGCAGAGATCGTCGTGCTCGACCGCACGACCGGTGCGCTCACGAACCTGGGCCCCGGCATCGGGCCCGATCTGTCCGCCGACGGTACGAAGCTCGTCTACTCGCTGGATCTCGGCGGTGTCTTCCAGGTCTTCCTGGTCGACCTCGTCGCGGGGACGACCGAGGCCGTGAGCGTGCAGAGCGACGGCAGCTTCTTCGCGAACGGTGCGTGGGGTGCGAGCGTGGCCAACGACGGCGCGACGGCGTTCGAGGCGCCGCCCGCGGACCCCGATGCCGAGGTCTTCGTGCGCGACGTCGAGGAGGGTGCGACCAACCCCGCGAGCACCGTCGGTCTCGGTCAGGCGGTCTGCACGACCTCGCCTTGTGGCAGCTTCGCCCCGTCGATCTCCGACGATGGGCGCTTCGTGGCGTTCGAGGTGAGGGGGCTGTTGCCGGTCGACGAGGTGGTCATCAAGGATCTCGTGACGGGCTCGCTCACGCCGCTCACGCGGATGGCCGGCGCCGATGCGGACAGCTTCGACGCCGAGCTCGGCGCATCGGGCGACTTCGTCGTGCTGAGCAGCTTCGCGAGCCAGCTCGGGGGCGCCAGCGGCGTCGGCGCGCCCAATGTCTTCTTCGAGGGACCGGTCGATCGCACTGCGAGCGGCCGGCCGATGCTCGGGCTCGTCGACGTCTCGTCGTGTGACACCGCCGGCTCGTGTGCGCCGGTGCTGACCGGCGAGCCCGTCGAGAAGGCGGCCGTCTTCGCAGGCGACGTCGGTGTCGTCGGCTCGCCGGTGCGCGTGATCGAGGTGTCGGGCTCGGGCTACGCGGTGCGTTCGTACGTGCGCGAGGGCGTCGACGTGGCGCTCAGCGCCGAGTACGTCTGCGCGATCGTGGAAGGCGACGCGTCGGGTGCACCCGGTCTGTTCGCCGCGTGCGGTGCACGCGGCGGCAACGCGCTCGGCGATCTGACGGTCGGCGGCGCCGTGCTCGAGGCCGACGAGATCGGGCTCTGCGGCAGCCGCGCCATCGTGCTCTCGCCCGACGGCATGCTCTACGAGGCCGACCTCGCGCTCGGCCTCGAGGCGACGCCCGTCCAGCTGGCCGAGGATTTCGAGCTCGGCAACGGACTCGATGTCGACGGCGACGACGTGGCGGACACCTGCCTCGTCGCGCTGCGTACCTTCGAGAGCGACCTCGGCAGTGACCCGGGCGCCGTGGGCAACCGCGACCTGGATACGGACGACCTCGCGATGTACGTGCTCGGCACCGACTCGCAGCTGAGCGACTGCCGTTCGTCGGTGACCGACTGTCCCGGCCAGGCCTGCCGCCTGCTCAACTACCAGGTCGGCCGCGAGGCGGCGCTCTTCATCGTCGACGAAGGCGACGAGAACTTCGGCTTCACGCCCTCCGAGGACGTGTGCTCGCCCGGGACGGACATCAACCTCGACGGCGAGTGCGGGCTCGTGGTGCGCCGCTGCACGGCGGGCGGCTCGCTGACCGAAGGCACGGCGTTCGGTCAGGCGGTGAACCTGTTCTCGCAGCAGCGCTTCCAGGACGACGGCGAGAACACGGTGATCGAGGTGGGCTTCTGCGGCACCGATCCGCTGAACGTCCGCATCGGCCAGATCTGCGACGAGGATCTCGACTGTCTCGGCGAGCCGGGTGAGACGTGCCAGCTCGGCTTCGTCGCGCTCTCGGCGCTGCCCGATACCGACGGTGACGAGATCCCCGACGTCTTCGACAACTGCCCGCTCGACCCGAACCCCGAGCAGGAGGACGAGGACGACGACGGCTTCGGCGACGCGTGCGACACGTTCACGTGCGGCAACGGCGTCGTTCAGGAGGCCGAGGCCTGCGACGAAGGCGATCTGAACGGCGCACCCGGCGGCAGCTGCACTGCGGAGTGCGGCTGCGGCGTGCAGTTCGAGGTGATCGAGACGCTCAAGCCGGGCTCGAGCGGCAACACCCCCATCGTGATCTACGGCTCGGCGGCCGCAGACGGCTCGGGCTGCGTGAATCTCGCCGAATCGGAGGTCGGCGGTCGCTCGCCGAAGAGCATCGACGCCACGACGCTGCGTCTGTCGGCGACACCGCCGTCCGGTGCCTGCCCGACCTCGGGTGGCGGCCCGGTGCACGACCTCGGCAAGAAGAGCCGCTATCGGTCACATCTCGGGGACGCGGACGGCGACGGCATCGAAGATCTGCGTGTCCACGCTGACACTCAGCCCATCGGCGGCGACTCCACGACCGAGCTCGTCTACCTGACGGGACGCTTCGAGGATGCGTCGGGACCGCTGGGTGGGGCCTGCTTCCAGGCGGTCGCGCCCGTGCGTATCTCGGGGAACTAGGAGCCTGACCGGGGACTGGCCGCTACGCGCCTCGCTCGTCCGAGGCGTGATGGCGGCCGGTCACCCACCACGCGATGCCGGCCACGGCTGCTCCGACCACCGTACCGGTGGCCAAGTTCGCGCGCATTCAGGTGAAGCCGCAGCCGGGGGTCGCGAGCGAGACGAGGCTCGGGGACAGCAGGCAGAGGAAGCCCAGGAGCGGTCCGCGTACGTACCACGCGCGGGGCCAGTCGGTCGCGCCGACCAGGAAGCCCGGCAACATGCGCGCCACGTAGAAGGCCCAGACGGCGATCTGTCCGTCGACGTAGAGCACGTTGAACTTCTGCGGGATCGGGCCGTGAACGAGGTACGGGCCCCAGCCGAGCACGACGCCGAGTACGATGCAGAGAAGGCGGTAGCGGAGCTGGGGGCTCATCGCTGCGGGAGCGTAGCGTGGGCGTCACGCCTCGGCGTTCAGCCAGCCGAAGAATCGGTCGAGGGCGTCGTGCCGGGACGGCGCGAGGTACGCGAAGTTCACGCCCCGGTCGGTGAACTCACGGTACTGGGGGTCGGTCTCGGTGAGCAGCTCGTTGCGGATGAGCTCGAGGCGCTCGGGCGGGTCGTGCTTCATGTCGTCGCAGATGCGCCGCGCACGCCCCTCGTCGTCGCCCCGCTCGAGGAAGAACGTCGCCAGCTGGATCTGTGCCCGCCGCACACCGCGGATCGGCGCCTCGTGCTCCGACCGCCCCGTCTCCGCGTCGACCTCGAGCAGGAGATCGAGCAGAGTGTCGACCGCCGCGGCGTCCTCGCCGGCCGCCTGCTCGACGAGCAGCGCGACATCGTACGCGACGACCTCGAGCAGGAAGGGCTGACTCACCTCGTACCCGAGGCGCCCGTAGTAGCGGAGGTGACCGGCGATCTCGATCGTCGCCTGGGTGTCGCCGGCGGACATGAGTGACTCGGCGAGCATCCTGTACTGACTCAGGACGTAGTAGCCCGTGCGCGCATCACGGCCGGTGATCGAAGCGCGCAGGTAGCTGTTGAAGAAGTGGATCGAGAGGTCGACCGGTATGGCGCGCGACTCGGCGAGTCGCCGCGTGTTCAACGTGACGAGGGTCGCGACGCCCCGCGGCCGGCCGAGACTCCCCGCGAGCAGCGCCAGGTACTGGCGCAGCACCTTGACCTCGAGCCACGTCCCCTCTGTCTCGATGCCGCCGAGCGCGCTGGTGTCCATGGCGACGAAGTCGGGGTCGCTCGCGAGGCCACCCGAGATCGCGAACCAATCCGCCGGAAGCTCGGCCTTCTTCGAGGCGTAGTGCTCGACGAGCTCGGCCAGGGCATCGACGCTCGCCATCGAGATGGCCCGGTCGGCGCCGTCCGGGCTGCCGCTCGCGATGTCCTCCAGCTCCTCGATCGCTTCGATCACTTGAGCGCGCGCCTGGTCGATCGCCCCCCGCCGCCGGGGCTCGAGGGGGAGCTCCGCCTGGCGACGGATCCGGCCGATGATCCGGATGGGCGAGATGAAGTGGAAGAGGAAGCTCAGGTAGGGGATCAGGCTGAGGAGGCAGAGCGTCACGAGCGCCATGCACACCAGGAGAGGGGCGCCGGGCAGCGCGCCGCGGGCGGCGTCGTCGGGGGGCGGCAGGGTCGAGAGCCAGAGGCAGAGGATCGTCGTGAGGCTGAACAAGCCGACGACGAGGGCGTTCACGGGCTCGCGAATGAAGAGCTGCGTGATGCGGTGCGTGTAGCGATTGGCGGCGAGCTCGACGACGATCGCCACGACCGTGATCAGGATCGCCAGCACGCCGGCCACGACCTCGGCCGCACCGGCGACGCGATCGGCCGCGACCGCCGGGTCGACGCTCTGCAGGTAGCCGAGCGGATCGGTGACGAGCCGGGCCGATCCCCCCTCGAGCAGCTCGACGAGCGCGAACACCAGGAGGGAGGCCGCGAGCAGCCCCCCCGCGATGATCAGCGAGTCGTTTCGGAAGCGGCCAGCGCCTGGCATCTGTGTATCGCTCAAGACCTTCGATCCTCGCGATCGCGGGGCGGGACGGCATCGGCCCGGAGGCGCGATCGAGCATAGCGGTCGGTGGCATCGGCCCGCCGTGCGTGTCGCGAAGCGGGCGAGATGGAGGTGGGGCACGATTCGGCGGTTCGACTGCGAGCTCGTCCGCATCGACGGTCGCCGCTTCGATCACCTCGTGTGGGAGACGCCCGGGGCTCCGGTTCGGATGATGCAGCTGCTGACGGCGCGGCTGATGTGGGGCGAGCGGGAGCAGGGGCCCGCCCCCCCCACGGCAGATGGACGTCCCGCCATCCGCCGGCCTCCGAGCCGTCGCTCGATGTGAGCTCGTCCCGGTCCGGGATTCGCCTGGTGTCCGCTTCGCGTGCGCCAGGTGGCATCGGGGGCGACTTAAGGCCGCGAGAGCCCCATCTAGCTTCCCTGGCAAGTCAGCCTGGACAGGATTCGACATCCATGAGAAGGATGGAGCAGGCCGATGCCGGGTTGCGTCGGATTCCCAGCAGCGCGGCGGGATCCAGTGTCGGGAAGCCGACCGCCCGGATTCGGGGCGAAGCTTGCACTCTGGCGGCTCCGGCCCATCTTCTGCATTAGAGAGGGAGTAGGAGCATGTCTCCCACCCAGGTCGAGAACAGAGATCGAGCGTCCGACGCACTGCATCAATCGCAGAGCGCCAAGGTCGAGGCGTCCGATGTCCAGGCCTGGACGCGGATGGTCCTCGACACACCCAGCCTGCTGCCGTGGGCGGTGGCGAGTCCTGCCCGCCGGGTTCGGCGCTGGGCCGGGCGGATGCCCGACGCCCTGGCCATCGCGTTCGAAGATCGCCGGGTCAGCTGGCGCGAGATCGATCGCGACGCCGATCGCTGGGCGCAGTGGCTGCTCGGCGAGGGCGTCGGCAGCGGCGACGTCGTCGCCGTGATGATGGACAACCGTCCGGAGTTCCTGACCCTCTTCACCGCCATCTCGAGAGTCGGCGGCGTGGCCGCCCTGATCAACACACAGGTGAAGGGCGCGGGGCTGACGCACGCGCTCGAGATCAGCGGCGCCGGGCTCACGATCTGTGGCTCGGAGCATGCCGGCTCGGTGCTCGAGGCATCGAGCGGGCTCGCCGACTTCGTGCCCGACAAGAACCTGGTCGTGCAGCGCGACCCGGCCGGCGAGGGCGACGACGCGGGGAGCGGGCTTCGCATCGTCGACGACGAGCTCGATTGGCGCGAAGACCCTTCGCCGGTACGCGACGTCCGACTCCGCAACTCCGACCTCTGCTGCTACGTCTACACATCGGGCACCACCGGCCTGCCCAAGGCGGCGGTCATCCGCAATCAGCGCATGCTCGGGGGCGGGATCACGTTCGGGCACCTGATGCACCGCGCGCGCCCGGGCGACCTGATCTACGTGCCGCTTCCCCTCTATCACTCGAGTGGTCTCTTTCTCGGCTGGGGCTCGGCACTGGCGACCGGCGCGGCGATCGGGCTGCGGCGGCGCTTCTCGGCGTCGGGCTTCTGGGCGGACGTCGAGCGATGGAAGGCGACGTCGTTCCTCTACATCGGGGAGATGTGCCGGTATCTCCTGGACTCGCCCGATCAGCCCGACGAGCTGCGTCACTCGCTGCGCGCGGCGGTCGGCAACGGCATGCGTCCTGATCTCTGGCGGTCGTTTCAGGAGCGCTTCCGCGTGCCCGTCGTCCGAGAGTTCTACGGCGCGACCGAAGGCAACGCGCCGCTGCTCAACATCAGCGGCCGGCCCGGCATGATCGGCCGCATGTCGAGGGGGCAGGCCGTCGTGCGCTGCGACCCCACGACGGGCGAGCCCGACCGTGGCCCGGACGGTTTCTGCCAGCGGGTCCTGCCGGGCGAGACGGGGCTGTTGCTCGGTCGCATCTCTCGCGCGCTGACCTTCGACGGCTACGTCGACCAGAAGGCGACGAAGAAGAAGATCCGCACGGACATATTCGGTCGCGGCGACCGCTACTTCGATACGGGCGATCTCGTGAAGCTCAGCGAGGGCGGCTGGCTCTCGTTCGCCGATCGCGTCGGCGACACCTTCCGCTGGAAGGGCGAGAACGTCTCGACCCTCGAGGTTGCGGCCGCGATCAGCCGGGCCGAATGCGTGAGCGACGTGACGGTCTTCGGCGTCGAGATCCCCGGCTGCGAGGGGCGCGCCTGCATGTGCGTGCTGCGCGTCGAGGGCGAGCCCGACTTCGACGCGCTCAGCGCCCACTTCGAGCACGAGCTCGCTTCGTATCAGCGTCCGCTCATCGTGCGCGTGCTGTCGGGCGCACTGCGCACCACGGGCACGTTCAAGCAGCAGACCGCTTCGTATCGCAACGAGGGCTTCGACCCCTCGAAGATCGACGACGCCATCTACGTGTCGCGCGAGGGCCGCTTCGAGCCGTGCCACGAGGACACGTATCGCGCCATTCAGGACGGCTCGCTGGCACTGAGCTGAGAGCCGAGTTGAGCAGCGGGCGGAGCGAGGAGAGCGAGATGAATACGAAATCGAAACCGGGCTTCGCCGATCGGATGAACGAGCGAGTCGAAGAGGCGCTGGCCGATGATCCCTTCCAGCGGGACGAGGCCTTCATCGAGTCGTTGATGCCCTATCTCGAGCTGTGGAGCCGCTACTTCGACGCCGAGGCGACGGGCTTCGAGACGCTGCCCGAGAGCGGGCCGATGCTGCTCGTAGGCAACCACTCGGGCGGGACGATCGTGCCCGACACGCCCGTGACGCTCCACGCCTGGTATCGCGAGCGCGGCATCGACGACCCGCTGCTGGGGCTCGCCTTCGATGGCTCCTTCGGCGTGCCCGGCTACGAGACCCTGATGCGAAAGCTCGGCGAGATCCCGGCGAGCCACGACAACGCATTGAAGGCGCTCCGGTCGGGCAACTCGGTGTTGGTCTATCCCGGCGGCGCCAAGGAGTGCTACCGACCCTGGACGGATCGCAACTGCATCGAGTTCGCGGGCCATCGCGGGTTCGTGAGGCTCGCGCTGCGCGCCGGCGTGCCCGTCGTGCCCGTCGTCGCGCACGGCGGCCATCACACCACGTTCGTGATTTCGCGTGGCGACGAGCTCGCCAAGCAGATCGGCATGGACCGGTTCAGGCTGAGCGTCGCGCCGATCGTGTTCGCGGTGCCGTGGGGCGTGTCGATTCCCGTGCTCCCCGGCGTGCCGCTGCCCGCGAAGATCAACGTCGAGCTCGGGCCGCCGCTCGACTGGAGCGAGTACGGCCCCGAGGCCGCCGACGATCAGGAGATCGTCGACCGGTGCTACGAAGAGATCACGACGAAGATGCAGCTGACGCTCGATCGGCTCGCGCGCGCCTATCCGTACCCGGTCGCGCAGCGCCTGCTCAGCCTGCTCCCGTTCTGGAAACGAACCTCTGACAGGAATGATGAGGATGGAGAAGACATCTAGTCAGATGACGCAGCGGGGCTTCGAGCCCCTCTCGGGCATGGACGCGGGCTTCCTCTACATGGAGACCCCGACGCTCCACATGCACACGCTCAAGGTCGCGATCATGCGCCCTTCGGAGGGTGTGCCGGCGGTGACGTTCGAGGGCTTCGCGCGCACGCTCGAGCGCAAGATCGCGCTGCTGCCTTCGTTCCATCGGCGTGTCGTCGAGATCCCCTACAGCCTGGGCCATCCCGTCTGGGTGACGGATCGACGCTTCGACCTGTCGCGTCACCTGACGCACCGGACCGCCCCCGCGCCGGGCGGCAAGGCCGAGCTCAACGCCATCGTCGGCGAGGTCGCCAGCCGTCCGCTCAGGCGGGACCGGCCGCTCTGGGAGATCACGATGGTCGACGGCCTCGAAGGTGGGCGGGTCGCCTTCGTGAGCAAGCTCCATCACTCGATGGCGGACGGCGCGGCGGCGATGGCGATGCTCGCCGAGGTGTTCGCACGACCCGACGGCGATGCCGTCGCAGAGGCGGGCTCCCGCGCCGGCTCTTCGCCGATTCCCTCGGCGTGGGGGCTTCGC
>CAYYSY010000219.1:0-3763 GCA_964474355.1 uncultured Spirochaetaceae bacterium
CAAGGCGAGCACCGCCAGTGTCGCAGCGCAGAGGCCCGACGAGACGAGCAGAGTGTCGAACGTGTCCGAGAAGTCGAGGGTGATCGCGTTGCGCGCGAAGCGGGCGGTGATGGCGACGACGGACATGGCGAGGAGACCGCCCGTCCAGCACGACCACAGCGCGAACCGATTCGTGACGACCGGATCGACGAGACCGAGGCCCTGCCGCCGCTTCATGAGTCGCCAGTAGCGAAGCGACTCGGCGAAGGCCCAGACCATGACGGCTCCGCGAGACAGCGCCGTGAGGCGGATGACTGCGCCGCCCGGTGGCTCGAAGTGCTCGACGAGGCCGAGGGCGACGAAAGCGCCGATCTGTGCCCCCACTCCGGCAAGGGCCAGCGCGCGACGCCAGGCGGTCCCGGGGCCGAAGCAGCGCCATGCGAAGAGGTAGAAGCACGAGAAGGCGCCCGAGAACAGCAGCTGGCCGATGCAGAAGAAGGTGGGCTGGACGGACGGCGTGAAGATCTCGGCGTGGCCGGCGAAGAGCCCCGGGATGCCGCCGAGGCCCATCAGCATGAAACCGGCGCCGACGAGCTGCTCGGTCGTGCCGCCGCCGCGGCGCGTCACGACGAGCACGCGGACGCCGACGGCGAGCATCAGGAGGCACAGAGGCACTGCGAGCGCGAGCACGGCCATGCCTGCTGCATCGTGCGATCCAGACGCGGAGTTGACTACATGTTCACACTCAGGATGCCCGCAGTCGCGCGGGGCGGGAATGTTTCGATCCAGCTCGAAGCGGCCGGAGGCGGTCGGACGGTCTTCCCGGTCGACACCCGCCGGCATGGCGGTCCGTACGCCTGCGTCAGACCTGGCTGGGGGATGCCGGCTGCCGCCGGCAAGGAGATCACGATCCACCCCAACATTGCGACGAGGAGCCGCCACACGTGAAGATCTCGATGACACTGCCGGTGATGGAGCGGGGGCTCGATCGCGCTCGCCTGCGGAGCTGGGTCCGGGCCGTGGAGGCGGGGCCGTGGCACTCGCTGGCGATGGGCGAGCGCATCGCATTCGTGAACCCCGAGCTGATCGCGCTGCTCGGCGCCTGCGCCGTGTTGACCGAGCGCGTGCAGCTCGTGACGACGGTGGTGATCGGTCCGATGCACGATCCGGTCTGGCTCGCCAAGCAGCTGGCGACCGTCGACGTGCTCTCGGGCGGGCGGCTCAGCGTCGGGCTCGGCATCGGCGGGCGCGAGGAGGACTACCGCGCCGTCGGCGCCGACCTCTCGGCGCGCTCGAACGACGAGCTGGCGCGGCGTGCCCGCCGCCTGCGCGCGCTCTGGTCGGGGGAGCCGATCGGTAGCGGCATCGACCGCGCGCTCGAGCCGCGTCCCATACGTGAGGGCGGGCCCGAGCTGCTGGCCGGTGCGCTGGGGCCGCGGGCGATCCGCAAGGCGGCGCGCTGGGCCGACGGGCTGTCGGGCTTCAGCTGGAGGCCCGATCCGCACGAGATCGGCGTCGCCTTCGATCGCGCCCGCGAAGCCTGGCGCGAGGCCGAACGGCCGGCGCCGCGGCTCTCGGTCGGCTTCTGGTTCGCCGCCGGCGACGACGATCCCCGCGCGCAGATCTCGGGGCACCTTCGTCGCTATCTCAGCTGGCTGCCCGCGTCGTTCGTCGACTCGCTGGTGCCGACCACGGGCTTCGCGGGCGACGGGCCGGAGCTGCGCGCACTGCTCTCGGAGATCGAGTCGCTCGGCGCCGACGAGGTCTTCCTCGTGCCGACGTCGATCGACGAGGCGCAGATCGAGCGTGTCGGCGAGTGGCTGGGCTGAGGAGCTGGAGCCGAGAACGGGCCGCGCCGTCTAACGTGACGTCAGCTCGATGATGTTGCCCGCCGGATCGCGCACCCAGCACTGGCCGCTCTCGGCGTTGGTCTCGAACACCTCCACGTCGCGCTCCTTGAAGTACGCGACCGTGGCGTCATAGTCGTCGACGCGCAGCGCCAGGTGCGGCGCCATCGGGACGAGCTTCGGCGCCTTGGTGCCCAGATCGGCATTCTCGGGAGTCTGGATCAGGTGGATCTGGCTGTTCCCGACCTGATACCAGGCGCCCGGGAACCCGAAGGCCGGCCGCGACGGATCCTGCTTCAGGCCGAGCACCTCCTCGTAGAAGGGCCGCACCGCTTCGAAGTCGTCGACAGTGATCGAGACGTGGTCGAGGGCCTTGTCGAACATCGGGGGCTCTCCTTGAGGGCGTGAGGGTGGACGGCGGTCAGGGCGACGCCGTCGGGCTCCAGGCCCGAGAGCATAATGCGGCCCGCAGGGCCCGTCTGCGCCCATGCACTCGGCGACATCCGTGCGCCCGGAGCAGGTATGCCCCGCAGCGCCGAAACGCGTCACAATCGCAGCTCGGCCGGAGCTCCCCGGCATGACGGAGATCGCCCATGCCCCTCCCCCTGAACGCGCTGCTCGTCTGCGGCGGCAAGTACCACGACATGGACTACGCGCGCCTGCGCCTCTGCGAGCACCTCGAGCGGGACGATCGCATCCGCACGCGCGTGCGCGAAGACTACGAAGACGCGGCCGTGCTCGAAGACACGGACCTCCTCGTCACCTACACCTGCGACGTGCGCCCGAGCGAGCCCGCCCAGCGCGCGCTGCGCGACTGGGTCGAGGCGGGTGGGCGCTGGCTCGCGCTGCACGGCACCAACGCGCTCCTCGAGCCGTCACCGGGCAAGCCGTTCCACTGCCCCGAGGAGTACCCGCTCTTCATGGAGACGCTCGGCAGCCGCTTCCTCGCGCATCCGCCGATCACTCCGTATACGGTGACGGTGAGCAATCCCGACCACCCGCTCATGAAGGGGATCGAGGCGTTCGAGACCGAGGACGAGCTCTACCTCTGCGAGATGATCGAAGGGGAGGGCGGCATCGAGCCGCTGCTCGAGACGCGATACACGGGCAAGGCGCTCGGCTTCGAGTACGACGACTGGCCCGACGACGACCCGCGTCTCGTCATGTACCTGCACCCGGTGGGCGCGGGCTGCGTGCTCTACCTGACCCTCGGCCATTGCCGCGGCAAGTGGGACATGCGCCCGCTGATGGACGAGTACCCGATCATCGAGCGTGGCGCCTGGGAGCTGCCCGTGTACCACGAGCTGCTCGAGCGCGGGATTCGCTGGGCGGCGGAGCCGAAGGCGGAGGGCTGAGGCGCGCCGCTGGCTCTACGCCCGCGCTACCGGCTCTATGCCCGCGCCAACGGCTCTACGCCCGCGCTACCGGCTCTACGCCCGCGCTACCGGCTCTACGCCCGCGCTACCGGCATCGCCACGTAGGCATCGGTGATGACGTCGATGAACGCCTCGTCGTGGCTGGGCTCGGCAGGGCGCGGCATGCGGATGCCGCGCGCGTCGAGGTCGGCCTCGAAGCGGTCGAGCACGTCATGGAACCGTAGATCCGACGTGTGCTCGTCGTAGGCCTGCTCTTCGGCCGCGTCGGCAAAGACGATCGCCTTCCACGACACGCTGATGCGAAGCGCCGGCCATGCGAGCTCGCCGATCGTCGTGTCGCCGTCCTGCACGCGCCATCGCTCGCCGCCGAGATGCTCGAGCCGGCTCTCGAGGGTCATGCCCCGACGCAGCCCCGCGGCGCGGTCCCCCACGGCGCGGACGCGATGGAACATGCGGTCGTTGTCGCCGACGATCGCCGTGTTGTGGATCGCGCCCTCGTGCACCCGGCGCTCGCCCGCCGGGCCATCGGGCCAGTAGTCGAAGCCGCCGTCGCTGCCCTCG
>CAYYSY010000220.1:0-3472 GCA_964474355.1 uncultured Spirochaetaceae bacterium
TACCGGCGCTTCGTGCCGCCCATCGCCGCGGCCGGCCATCGCGTGATCGCCGTCGACCTCGTCGGCTGCGGCCGCTCGGACAAGCCCGCCGCGAAGAGCGACTACACCCAGGCCCGCCACGTCGACTGGATGACGCAATGGACCCAGGCCATGGACCTGTGCGGCACGACGCTCTTCTGCCAGGACTGGGGCGGCACCATCGGCCTGCATCTCGTGGCCCACCACCCCGAGCGCTTCGATCGCGTGGTCGCGGCGAATACGGGCATTCCCCTCGGCCAGGGCGAGAGCGAGTTCATGAAGATGTGGACGTCGATGATGCGCGACGCCACCACCTTCCCCTTCCAGCAGATGCTGCCGACGGGCGTCGTGCGCGGACTCGAGCCCCACGAGCTCGCCGCCTACCAGGCGCCCTTCCCCGACGACGGGTACATGGCGGGCATCTGCGCCTTCCCGCTGCTGATCGCCGTGCAGCCCGACAACCCCGGCGTGCCGGCGAATCGCGAGGCCTGGAAGCGGCTCGGCCGCTTCGAGAAGCCCTTCCTCACGCTCTTCGGTGCGAAGGATCCGGTGACGAAGGGGGGCGAGCAGGCGCTCCAGGCCCACGTGCCCGGGGCGAAGGGGCAGCCCCATCACGTGCTGCCGAATGCGAGCCACTTCCTGCAGGAGGATGCGCCCGAAGAGCTCGTCGAGCGCACGCTCGCCTTCATCGAGGCGACGCGCTGAGCCGCAGCGTCGATCGGCGGCTTCGTCTCGAGAGGCTCGTGGGCGAGCCGCGCTGCCGCCGCTCAGGCGCCCTCTTCGGTGTCCTCTTCGGCGAGGCGCACCGGGCCGAAGAGCTCGGGGAAGCGTCCCTGCCGGCCTTCGTAGAACTCGCGGATCCGGTCCATGTCGTCGCTCAGGTCGCCGGTCGGATGGATCGACGGCCCGAAGCCGCCCACGCCCCGCGCATAGTCGAGGTACGAGAGCACGATGGGCACGCCGGACTTGCGCGAGATGTGATAGAAGCCCGACTTCCAGTGCGGGGACCAGCGGCGCGTGCCCTCGACCGGGATCACCATGCCGAGCGGGCGATCGCCCGTCACCTCGAGATCGACGACCGTCTTCGCCATCGCGTCGACCATGTTGGTGCGGCGCTCGCGAATCACGGGGATGCCGCCGAGGGCCCTGAAGAACGCACCGAAGGGCGGGCGGAAGATCTGCTGCTTGGCCAGCCAGGCGATCTGCACGTCGTAGTACCACGCGAACGCGATCAGGTGGGGGAGATCCCAGTTCGAAGTGTGAGGTGCGGCGATCAGCACGAAGCGCGGATCGGTCGGGCGATCACCCTCGGGCTTCCAGCGAAAGGCCCAGAGCCAGATGCGCGCGAGTAGCTTCTTCAACAGGGCTCCAGCGGGGGGCTACGAGACGCAGGGGCGCCTGCGTGCGGTTTCCGGGCGGGTCGACCCCGCGACCATCGGAGGCGAGCGTAGCCCGTGTATCGAATCCCCCGCCCGCGTAGCCGCCGCAGTGTGTGACAGCTGTGTAAAAACACTCGGGCCGGGCTGACCGAAACCCCGCCCAGGCACCGGCTTCCAACGCTCCATGGCAACGCACGCCATTCTCGAACGCCTGCCGCTCGGCTTCCCCTGGGTGACCTTCGACCCGTTCCTGTTCTGCGCGCATCACGACGATCTGTACCCGACCGGCAACGTCGCACTCGGGCCCGACCCCGCCCTGCTCGAAGGGCGCCACATCGGGATGGACTTCGAGATCCGCGACGGGTTTCGGATGTATCACGGCGACGTGGTGCCGGGCTTCCCCCGCCACCCGCATCGCGGCTTCGAGACCGTGACCCTCGCGCGCCGCGGCCTCATCGATCATGCAGACTCGCTGGGCGCTCGATCACGCTTCGGTGATGGTGACGTTCAGTGGATGACGGCCGGGCGCGGCATCGTCCACTCCGAGATGTTTCCGCTCGTGCACGCCGACGCCCCGAATCCGACCGAGCTCTTCCAGGTCTGGCTGAACCTCCCAGCCGACGACAAGTTCGTCGATCCGCACTTCACGATGTTCTGGAGCGGCGACGTGCCACGTGTGCGCGGCGCGAACAGCGAGATCGCCGTCGTCGCGGGCCACATCGGTGACGTCGCGGCACCGCCCCCGCCGCCGAGCTCGTGGGCATCGCGCCCGGAGGCCCAGGTCGGGATCTGGACGATCCGCCTCGATGCGGGTGGTCGCGTCGAGCTGCCCGCCGCCGAGCCGGACGTCGCTCGAACCCTCTACTTCTTCGCCGGGGACGAGATCGAGCTGGGCGGCGAGAAGGTGGACCGGCACGCCGCGATCCGTGTCGAGCCCGACGTGCCCATCACGATCGAGACGCAGGGCACGGCCGCCGAGCTCCTCTGTCTGCAGGGGCGCCCGATCGGTGAGCCGGTGTTCCAGCACGGTCCATTCGTCATGAACACGCGACAGCAGATCGTCGACGCGATCGACGACTACCAGCGCACCGGCTTCGGTGGCTGGCCCTTCGATCGCGACGACCCGCATCACGGGCGCGGCCAGGGACGATTCGCGGTGCATGCGGGCGGTCGCCGGGAAGAGCCCGGCGACGCGGGCTGAGTCGGAGGCCCTGCCCCCTCACGGGTCGGGCTCTGGATCGAGCGCGCCATCGAGCTGTCTCTGCATCCAGTCGGCGACGGCGTGATGGGCGTCGCCGCCGAGCGCGCGCAGCCCTTCGAGTGCGCCCTCCCGGTGCGACCTCGAGTGGTTCTGTCCGAGCTTCGCCTTGCCCTCGATGCGGCTGATCGGCATCTCGAACCCCACGACGCCCCGCCGCATCATCTCGAGGAAGTCCGGGGACTGCTCGTCCTCGGACCAGCCCTCCGAGCCCTCGAACCGTGCGACGAGGCCGGCCAGCAGCGCTTCGAGCGCCGACCCCGGCTCGATGAGTCGCGGCGTCCCGTACGCGTGCACGGTGACGTAGTTCCACGTCGGGAGCCGCTTGCCTTCCGGGTACCAGGTCGGCGACACGTAGGCGTGGGGCCCGGCGAAGACGGCGAGCGCCTGCACCGGTTGCTCGAGCGTGCGCCAGTGCGGATTCGACCTCGAGAAGTGGCCGCGGAGCGTGCCGAGCTCGCCCTGCCCCGCCTCGAGCTCGAAGGGCAGATGGGTGGCGAAGGGAGCATCACCGTCGGCGGTGACGAGCAGTCCGAACGCGTGCGCTCGAATCACCTCGTGCTGGATGGAGAGCTCGCTCAGGGCGAATCGATCGGGGACGTACACGGGTCTCTCCGTCCGGGCGCGGGGTTGCATGGGCGGGGTTGCATGAGGATAGAGCAGTGCGCCCCGCTCGATGCCCGCTGCACCCTGTCGCAATCGGCCTCGATCGCCGATGCTCGCGGGCCATGCAGATCTACACCACTGCCCCGATGGAGGACCCGCGCGACGCGCGCACCACCTTCGCCCACCTGGAGGAGATCGGCTACGACGGCGC
>CAYYSY010000221.1:0-2530 GCA_964474355.1 uncultured Spirochaetaceae bacterium
AAGCCGGGCAGGGTGCTGTGGATCTTGGCGAAGTCGACGCGGTAGCAGCGGGGATCCGGGCCCGCATCCTCTTCGAAGGTCAGCCTGCTGCCATCGATCGCCTTCTGCACGACCTTCGCGACGTCGCCGATCTGCCAGTTCTCCTGGTCGCGTCCGACGTTGAACGCCTCGTTGTGGATCGTCTCGCGCGGCGCGTCGAGCACACACGCGAAGGCGTGGCACACGTCCTCGACGTGCACGAGGGGGCGCCAGGGCGTGCCGTCGCTCTTCATGTGGACCTGGCCGGTGGTGAGCGCCCAGCCCACGAGGTTGTTCACGACGAGGTCGCCACGCAGCTTCGGCGACACGCCGTACACCGTGGCGTTTCGCATGTAGGTCGGGCTGAAGTCGTCGTCTGCGAGGCCCTGCAGATCGGCCTCGACCATCACCTTCGACTCGGCGTAGGGCGTCACGGGGCTGAACGAGGCCGACTCGGACAGCACGTCGTCGGGGCTCGCGGCGCCGTAGACGCTGCACGAAGACGAGTAGACGTAGCGCTCGACGCCGGCCTCCTTGGCGAGCTTCGCGAGCTTCACCGAGGCGATGTGATTGATGTCGTACGTGCCCTGCGGATTCAGGTTGCCGAGCGGATCGTTCGAGATCGCGGCGAGGTGGATCACGGCGTCGAAGCCCTCGAGGTCGGCCACCTCGACGTCGCGGATGTCCTTGCGGATCTCGGGGATCTTCGGCGGTGCGCCGCCGAAGTCACAGCCCTCGAACAGGAAGCAGTCGAGCCCCGTGACGTCGTGGCCCTTCTCGATGAGCAGCGTGCTCATCACCGCTCCGATGTACCCGTCGTGTCCCGTCAGCAGCACGCGCATGTCTCGTCCTTCCTCTCGTCCGTCCGGCGGCCCCTGGGTGGGTGCCGCAGATCGTCCCCTTGGTGTCGATCCGGTC
This sequence comes from uncultured Spirochaetaceae bacterium, assembly GCA_964474355.1. GTDB lineage: Bacteria > Myxococcota_A > UBA9160 > UBA9160 > UBA4427 > CAYYSY01. Next base: position 937 of record CAYYSY010000221.1, read on the forward strand.
CGTGGAGGCCCTGCCTCAGTCCACGGGCTCGAGCAGATCGTGCTCCACGAGGACCCGTGCGGCGCGGTCCAGGACCTCCAGATCCATCCCAGAGCGCTGCGCGACCTCGAGGACTTCATGCTCCCCGTCGCCGCACGCGAGCAGCCAGAGGATCGCCATCTGGAGGTCGCCCGGGTTGCTGTCGCCGCCCATCGCGCGGTAGATGCCGCGCTTGCCGAGCTGGGGCTCGGCCCAGGGCGCGAGGCTCCGGTAGCGGCGGTTCGCGTCCAGCGTCTCGATCACGCGCCGGCACACCTCGAACGACTCGGCGAGGTGCGCGGGCGAGACGAAATCGGGGTCGTCCGCCGACGTGTGATATTCGGGGAACTCTCCATGGCGGCCGCGGAGCAGGGAGCCCACCGGCATGCGGAAGCCCGGCGAGTTGAACTGCCGCTCGTCGTAGCCGTACGGGAAGAAGTCGATCACGTCGAAGTCGAGGCCGCTGTCCTCGAGCACCCGGGGCACGACGCGGTCGAGCTCGCGGTCGCCGCCGAAGGTCTTCTTGTAGGTGATCGGCGCGCCGTCGCCGAGGCAGACCAGGGTCAGCCCGTGCGCCACGCGATCGACCTTGTCGCGGTTGCGCGCGAGCCACGTGATCGAGCCGATCGTGCCCGGGATGAACAGGAACCGGATCGAGTGGCGATGCGGCACCTCCGAGAGCAGCTGCGCGAGGTGCACCGCGATGCCCACCCCCGAAAGGTTGTCGTTGCAGAGCGAGGGATGGCAGACGTGGCTCGAGATCAGGATCTCGCGGTCGGTCTCGCCGGGCAGCAGCAGCTCGCCATAGGTCAGGCTCCCCGGCGCCAGGGTCGAGTCGATCATCACCTCGTAGTCGCCGTCGGGCAGGGCGCGGCGCGCGTTCTCGCTCAGACAGAAGCCCCAGGTCTCGTTGTAGTAGGACGTGCGGTAGGGGATCAAGTCGGGCTGATCGGGCAGGCTGTGCAGGTGCGGCTCGAGCTCGGCGCGCGACATGCGCTCGTGGACGGGCACGCTGTAGTTCACGACGTGCAGATTGTGCGCCTCGAAGTCGATCACGCGCTCGCCGGCCGCGTTCTTCACCCAGGCGTCGCGGATGTTCCACTCGAAGGGCACGGTCCAGTCGAGCACCTCGGTGCCGCTCGGCACCTCGTGCACCTCGATCGGCACGCGCTCGCCGATGAGACGCAGGGTCTCGCGCACGCCGTCGCCCGTGATGCTGCGGCAGATCGGGTACAGCTCTTCGGCGAAGCGATGGATCGAGCGGCCCACCTCGAGCTGCTCGGGCGAGGGCGCCCCGTGCGCGGGCTCAGCCATGCGTGGGCTCCGATGAGTAGAGCTCGAGCTCGAGGTCCTTGGGCGAGATGCAGCTCGGCTCGAGCGGCCAGGGGATGCCGAAGCGCGGATCGTCGTAGCGGAAGCCCCGGGCGAGCTCGGGCGCGTAGAACTCGCTCATCTGGTAGAAGACCTCGGTGTCGTCGGCGAGCGTCTGGAACCCGTGCGCGCAGCCTTCGGGCACGTACAGGGCGTTGCGGGCGTCGGCGCGCAGCTCCACCCCCACCCACGAGAGGTAGCTCGG
>CAYYSY010000222.1:0-23063 GCA_964474355.1 uncultured Spirochaetaceae bacterium
GGAGCCGCGACCGTTCTCGGCGATGACGTGGGGGCATGGAGTGGATCAGGCAGCGGGCTGACCGGGAGGCGGAGAGGCCCGCGGCGAGGGGCGGCCAATGGCAACGGGGCACCGCGGTGAGGCCTGATCGGCCGGAGCCGGGCCATCCTGCGGCGGGCTCTGGGTCCAGTCAACGGACCACGTAACAGAGCGTGCGCGACGACGACGGCGGCGCGATACGCTGCACCGCAACCCAGGTGCAGGTATGGCCGGAGGCGCGCCCGGAAGACACGATGACGCCGACGAGAGACGCCTTACAGCATGCAGACTGGCTCGCGTCGGGAGAAGAAGAGGCGCTCGAGCCCGAGCTCCCGATCTGCGATCCGCACCATCACCACTGGGATCATCCCGGCTCGCGCTACCTGCTCGACGAGCTGCTCGACGACACGCGCGCACATCGCATCGAGAAGACGGTCTTCGTCGAGTGCGGATCGATGTACCGCGCGGAGGGCGACCCGTCGCTCGCTCCGGTGGGCGAGACCGAGTTCGTGCAGGGCCTCGCGGCCCAGAGCGCCAGCGGTGCATACGGCGCCATGCGCGCCAACGCGGGGATCGTGGGGCACGCGGACCTGCTGCTCGGCTCGGCCGTCGAGCCAGCGCTCGAGGCTCACTTCGCTGCCAGCCCGAACCGCTTTCGCGGGGTGCGGCACTCGGCGGCGTGGCATCCCAGCGATCAGATTCGTGCGTCGCACTCCGCGCCACCGCCGCACATGCTGACGCTGCCCGCGTTCCGAGAGGGGTTTGCGCGGCTCGCGCCGCTGGGGCTCTCGTTCGATGCGTGGCTCTTCCACACGCAGATCGACGAGCTGACAGATCTCGCGCGCCGGTTCGAGAACACGACGATCGTGCTCGACCACGTGGGTGGCCCGCTCGGAATCGGCCCCTTCGAAGGACACCGCGACGACGTCCAGTCGGAGTGGAGACGGTCGATCACGGAGCTGGCCCGGTGCCCCAACGTGTACGTGAAGATCGGGGGCCTGCCGATGGCGATCTGCGGCTTCGGCTGGCACAAGCGTCCGAAGCCGCCGACGTCGAAGGAGCTCTGCGAGACGCTCCGCCCCTGGTACGAGCACTGCATCGAGGCGTTCGGCGTCGAGCGCGCGATGTTCGAGAGCAACTTCCCGGTCGACAAGATATCGTGCTCGTACACGGTGCTCTGGAACGCCTTCAAGCACATGACTCGAGGCTGGGCAGAGGATGATCGCGCAGCGCTCTTCCACGACACGGCCGTGCGTGTCTATCGCCTCTGAGCGCCTCGGCGCCAGGCATCACGCGATCGTGACGCGGCACCCGAGCCCGCGGAGGGTGCCGCCGGCGGTCGGCAGGCCGCACGGATGCGTCGTCTCCAACGTCGACACGCCGATCACCCTCCGCGCTTCGTCGAGCGCAAGCGGCAGGACCGACGCGTAGTCGATGAAGGCGGGCGGTTGGAGTGACAGCCAAGTCATGACTGATCTGAGAACGATCGACACCCCGGCGGTGCAGGCGATGCTGCGCGCGCTTCACCCGGCTGCGGTCGTGCGCTCGGTCGACGTTACGGACCGCGCGCGTTGCGGCGACGGCATCGCGTCGACGGCCGACCGGATCACGCTCTCGGTGGAGGTCGCGCCCGACACGGCGCCCGGGCTCCCTTCACGCATGATCCTCAAGACGCTGCTCCTGCATCCCTCCCTGCGTTTCGGCCTGCCGGCCGTCCTCGCGCTGGCGCGCACCTCGCGCGCGGCTGGATCGATCCCGGGGCTCGGAGCCGCTGCGCGATCCGGGCTCTTCGTGCTGGTCGGGGCCTACCAGCGCTACTTCCCCCATGCACCCGACGCGATGTACGTGAACGAGGTTCGCTTCTACACCGAGGTGCGCCCGGAGCTCGACATCGAGGCCCCTGTGGCCTTCGGTGGACTCTTCGACGAGCGCAGCCGACAGTTCGGAATCTTGATGGAGGATCTGACTACACGCGGCACCGAGTTCCCGAACGCCACGCAGGAGCTGCCGCTCGAGACGGTGCGCGATCTGCTCGAGGGGCTCGCGCGGCTGCACGCGCGATTCTGGGAGAGCCCGCGCTTCGAGCGCGATCTCCAGTGGCTGCCCGACCGGCTCTCCGGTGGCATGCATCCCGTGTTCGACGGCATCGGGCGCGAGCTGATCCGCTATCAGGTCGCCCAACATCCGATGAAGGCCGAGCTGATCCGGCCGCTCGGACGCAATGTCGATCGACTCTGGGAGGATCTGTGGGCCTCGCAGGCGATATTGGCCGAAGGGCCCTCGACACTGCTCCACGGCGACACGCACGTCGGCAACACCTACGTGCTGCCCGACGGTCGGGGCGGCTTCCTCGACTTCCAGCTCTCGGTGCGTGGACACTGGGCCAACGACGTCGGCTATCTCCTCGCCACCGCGCTGGCGCCCGAGACGCGCCGGAAGCACGAGCGCGAGCTGCTCGCGCTCCATCTCGATGCGCTGGGGCGTCACGGCGTAGCGGCGCCGCCGACCGCCGAGGAGGCCTTCCGCGCCTATCGCCTGGCGATGGTCTGGGGCCTCGTGATCGGCTGGCTCATCACACCGCCGGTGAACTACGGCACCGCGATCACCGAGGCGAACGTCTCACGCATGGTCGAGGCGTGCCGCGATCTGCAGGCCTTCGACGCGCTGGGCTGAGCGCGCATCGCGCCTCGAGAGCCTCGCCCCGCCGGCGGTCGCTACAGCCTGCGGAGCGCCTTCACTACGTCGGCGGTCGCTACAGCCTGCGGAGCGCCCTCACTACGTCGGCGGTCGCTACAGCGTGCGGAGCGCCTTCACTACGTCGGCGCACGCATCCGCGCAGGCCTTGCACTCGGGCTGGTGCTCCTCGTGCTTGCGGCACTCCTTCTCGCAGTCGTTGCAGACGTCGATACAGACCGCGGCGAGGCCCTTCAGGTGCTTCGAGTCGTAGCTGGCGAGCGCTTCGGTCGCGGCGCAGATATGGAGCATCTGCTCCACCGCGAAGGCGCAGTCGGCCATGTTCGTTTCGCCGGCGCGGAACGTCTCGAGGCAGTGGCTGAAGCAGGTGCGACCAGCGCGCAGGCACGCGTCGACCGCGGCGACGATCTCCGGATGCGCCTTCGCGGCGCGCGCCTCCGTGTACTCGCCCTTCCCGTGACCCGCATGCCCCGCGTGTCCCTCGTGCGAGCTCGCGAAGGCGCTGGATGCAGCCGCCATCCCCACCAGCGCGCCCGCCCCCGCGATCAGCTCACGACGGCCCAGCGTGGGCTGCCCGTCGCAGGTTTGCGTCGTCTCGTCGTCGTGCCTGTTCACGCCTGCTCCTTCTTCTTCGTCTCGATCTTGCTCGTTCGATCCATCGAGGTGTGCACGGGCCGCCCGTCGTCGAGCCGCTCGCATCGCAGGGTCGAGCCTCAAGGCCCGCTGAAGATCTTTCCCGCCTCGGGCCGACCGAGATACTCGGCCTTCGGGTCGTAGTCCCTCGCACCCTGATCGCTCCAGTACGCGAGCTCGGCGCGGCCGACCACGAACCAGTGCACCTCGTCCGGGCCGTCCGCGAGCCGCAACGTACGCTGGCCCGCGTACATGTCGGCGAGTGGCGTCCACTGCGAGACGCCCGTTGCGCCGTGCACCTGGATCGCTTCGTCGATGATGTGACACACCCGCACCGGCACCATCGCCTTCACAGCGCTCACCCACACGCGCGCCTCGGCGTTGCCGAGCACGTCCATCGCCTTCGCGGCCTTCAGCACCATCATCCGCATCGCCTCGATGTCGATGCGGGCCTGGGCGATCGTCTCGGTGTTGCGGCCGAGGTTCGCAATGCGCTTGCCGAAGGCCTCTCGGGCGAGACCGCGCTTCGCCATCAGCCCGAGCGCCCGCTCGGCGGCGCCGATCGAGCGCATGCAGTGATGGATCCGGCCGGGACCCAGGCGGACCTGCGAGATCTCGAACCCGCGCCCCTCGCCGAGCAGGATGTTCTCCTTCGGCACACGGCAGTCGTTGAAGCGCAGATGCATGTGGCCGTGAGGCGCATCGTCCTTCCCGAAGACGTGCATGCCGCCGAGGATCTCGACGCCGGGCGCATCCATCGGCACGAGGATCTGCGACTGCTGCTGATGCGGCGGTGCGTCGGGGTTGGTCTTGACCATGCAGATCATGATCTTGCAGCGCGGATCACCGGCGCCCGAGATGTAGTACTTCTCGCCGTTGATGACCCACTCGTCGCCGACGAGCACCGCCTCGCACGAGATGTTCTTCGCGTCGGAGGACGGGATGTCGGGCTCGGTCATGGCATACGCGGATCGGATCTCGCCGTTCAACAGCGGCTTCAGCCAGCGCTCCTTCTGCTCGGCGGTGCCGACGCGCTCGAGCACCTCCATGTTGCCCGTGTCGGGCGCAGAGCAGTTCAGGCATTCGCTGGCGATCGGGTTCTTGCCGAGCTCCGAGGCGATGTAGGCGTAGTCGAGGTTCGAGAGGCCCTCGCCGGTATCGGCGTCGGGCAGGAAGAAGTTCCAGAGATCGTTCGCCTTGGCCTTCGCCTTCACACCGTCGAGCAGCTCGAGCTGGCCTGGCGCCCACGACCAGCGGTCTTCGCGCCCCTCACCGAGCTGGTAGAACTCGACGGTGATCGGCTCGACCTCCTCCTTGATGAAGGCCGTGACCTTCTCGTAGAGCGGTCTGGCTCCTTCCGACATCCGCAGGTCGAACATCTCCGGCGTGGTCACGAGACCCGACATGGTGCTTCCTCCTGAGTTCTGCTTGCAACGTCCGTCGCAGGCGCTCGCCCGCGACGAATGCAGGACTCCAGAGGCTATCTCACAATTCCTGGTCCGGGTGCCGCTCGGCGAGCGGATTTCAGTCGGGTGCGCACTCGCCGGTTCCGATCGGGAGCCGCACCTCGGCGCAGGTCCCGCCCTCTGCGGGGCAGGTCAGCTCGATCTGGCCGTCGTGTCGCCGGACGATCTCGTAGGAGATCGCGAGGCCGATGCCCGTGCCCTCGCCCACCGGCTTCGTCGTGAAGAACGGATCGAAGATGCGGTCGCGCACGTCGACCGGGATGCCCGGGCCGTCGTCGAGGACGCGCACGACCGCGAAGTCACCGGAGGCCTCCGCCTCGACTCGGATGCACCCGTCGCCCTCGATGGCCTGGCTGGCATTCAACACGATGTTCAGGAAGACCTGCTTGATCTCCTGCGGCGCGCAGTAGACATGGGGCAGCGCTGCGTAGTCGCGTTCGACGGCGACGCGCACGCCGAGCTGGGGTGCAGCGACCCGCAGCACCGAGTCGAGCAGCTCGCAGAGATCGACCATCTCGCGCTCGCCGGTTCCCGAATGTGAGAAGCCCCGGATGTCTCGGACGATCGAGACCGCCCGGTCCACACCCTCGAGCGTCTCCTCGAGGAGCTCGCGCGATTCGTCGATGCGCGACAACACGTCCTCGTGTCGACCCCCGTGCTCGCCGTTGCTGCCGCGTACCGGGCGAGCATCGTCTTCACACGCGTACGCGCCGATCTCCTTCATGTGTTCCATGAGCAGGCCCACGTTCGCTCGGACGTAGGCGAGGGGGTTGTTGATCTCGTGCGCGACTCCGGCCGCGAGCTCCCCCACCGCCGCCAGACGGCCCGACAGCAGCAGCCGGCTCCGCAGACTCACGAGCTCGCGCTGGTCGTGCACGACGACCACGAGACCGATCCGGAGCCCACGGTTGTCGAGCAGCATCGTCGAGCCCACGATGACGGGCAGCCTTCCGCCCCGTCCATCGCAGAGCTCGGCCTCGAGGTCACGTACGCCATCGCTCAGCGCCTCGACCGGGAGGGCGAGGATCTCCTGCAACGGCGTGCCCTCGAGGATCCGCTGGTTGCGCCCGGAGAGCTTCACGAGCGTCATGTTGGTCGAGCGGATACGCCCGTCGAGATGCGTCATCGCGATGCCCTCGGGCAGCGTGTCGAGGATCTCCGAGTTGAAGGCCGTGGGCACGAGGGGCGAGTAGCCGTAGCGCCAGGCCGAGACCGCGCCGACGATGCCGACCCATGCGATCGACACGCCTCCGAGATACGGAGCGTGGATACTGAGCATGGGCAGCAGTCCATCGGTCACCGAGGCGACCACCAAGGGCACGAGCAGGGCGATCGCGAGCACGCTGCTCTGGCCTCGCTCGGCTGCCACGGGCGAGCTGCGGAGGTCTGTCAGGCCGAGCCAGATCGCCGTGCAGGCCGCCACGAAGATCCACGCATAGACGATCGGGAACGCCGGACCGAACTCGTACGCATACCCCCAGCTGGTCTGCACCGCATGCGAGTGCACGAGGGGGGTGAGCCAGTCGAGGAGGACGATTGCCGCGGTCACCGCGTATGCCCACGGGATCATCCGGTGCAGTCGCGGCCGTGCCTGGGGAATGGAGATGAGCACCAGATGCAGGGCGATGACCGGGATCGGAACCCAGCCCACCGCCGAGAAGCGCACCAGGGCGATTGCCGTCTCCGCATCATCGGCCGAGCTCCAGAGCGCCTGCACGAGCGACCACACGACGCCACAGCCGAGCAGGCTCGCCGCGAGCAGACCTTCGCGCTGCCGCGACTTGAACGAGAGCAGCGCGCCCGTGAGGGTCGCCGTGAAAACGGCGCTGAATATCAGGAGGATGACGTAGGCATGCATGACGGGAGCTCGACTCCCGTTATCGGTGCCGCCCGAGCCGCTCTTGAAATCCGCGGTGGTCGGACCGGCGCACGCTCCTGCCATGGCGGACTCGTGCAGCCTCATGGCAAGCGCCGGGGCAGGAAGGGCGCACGCGACCCGCAGCGCATCTGCCCGCGGGCTCAGCCCGCGTTCAGCATCACGTCGAAGCGGGTGACGTAGCGCCGGAGCATCGGCTGACAGCGCGTCTCCATACCACCTTCGACGGGCTCCATGTCCGGAAAGCGCGTGAGCATGAACTCGATGAGCTCCCGCGTCTCCATCAGTGCGAGATGCGCGCCGCGGCAATACTCCTCGCCATGGCCGAAGCCCAGGTGATGGCGCGCCGCTCGGTTGTCCGGATCGAATCGGTCGACGTCGCCGAACTGGCCCTCGTCGCGATTGGCCGAGAAGAGCGAGAGGCTGACGAGCTGCCCCCGCTCGAAACGATGCCCCGCGAAGTCCATGTCCTCCAGCACCTCACGCGTCACGAAGGGCACGACGCCGTGGAATCGCATCGTCTCGTTCATCACGCGGGGCAGCATGTCGAAGTCGCGCTTCACCGACTCGAGCACGTCGCGATGCGCGTAGAGCGTCTCGAGGAGATTGCCGATGAAGTGCGAGGTGTTCTCGTGCCCCGCCATCAAGAAGGTCGCGCAGCTCGACGACAGCTCACCGATCTCGAACTGGCCCTCCGCGAGGAGCCTCGCAAAGACGTCGACGAGATCGTCGCCGAAGGTTTCGGCCCCGGCCCGCCGCTCGATGTGCTCGGCGCAGTAGTCGAGCATCTCGACGACCTTCGGCTGTGTCGCGACGAACTCGTCGAACGTGTACGAGCGGAAGTACCTGATCAGCGCCTCGGACCAGTCGATGAAGCGGCCCTGATCCTCGCGCGGCACGCCGAGGATCTCGGCGAGCACCCACGCGGGCATCGGAAACGAGAACGAGCCCACGAGGTCGACCGGGCCGGTCGGATCGACCTGCTTCAGCAACACCTCGATGATCTCGCGCACGCGGCCGCGCAGCCGGTCGACCGAGGCCGGCATGAAGAAGGGCTTGGTCGCCTCGCGCAGCGCGTGCTTCCGCTCTCGCGTCCTGCCGAGATTGTCCCGGGCGAAATCCTGCAGAGGCTGGAGCTGCGCGCGCTGCTCGTCGGTGAACGACGCGATGCGCGGCTCGAGGGAGGGCTGGATCAGCCGCTCGTCCTTGAGCAGCGCCTTGATGTCGTCGTAGCGCGTGACGACCCAGGTCCGGTAGCTGTCCCCCTCGAAGAAGAAGAGAGGGTCGTTGTGGCGGAGATCCGCGAGGATCTCGACGTATTCGTCGCTCCTCGTGGAATCGAAGAGCTCGGCGTGGGTTGTGGACACGGGTCGCTGCCTCCCTTCGATGATCATGACATTCCTGCCCGGCTTCGGGTGGGCGAAGAAAGGGCGGGGGTCGTATCAGCGAGCCTCTCGGCGCGCGCCACCCCCTGCCCCGCCCTTCGGGTCGGGCTCGGCCGCGGCCCAGGGGAGGTCGTAGCGGAGCAGCCTCTGCTCGACCTTGCGCTCGTTCGGCGCGGCGGGATCGAATGCGACGCTCTGAACGAGTCCGACACCGCGTGCGTACACGTCGCGGTAGCTCATGATGACGGGACCGTCCTCGGTGCGATAGGTGGTCTCGACGACGATCACATCCTCGAAGTCACCGGCCGGCACCGAGACCGGCTCGCTCGCTCGCACCTCCGACTCCCAGAGCGTGAGCCCGCCCGGATCCCCTTCCGACGTGAAGACACGGACTGCCTGATCCCAGCGCTGGCCCGGGCTCGGCCGGAGGGGCAGCATCCGCACCGGCTCGTCCTGCCCGAGCAGCCGGAGCGTTCCTTCGTCGTCATAGCCGAGCGCCATGAGCTGGGCGATGTAGTCGCCCTCGACGACGTAGCCCACCGCGAGCGTCACCTCGGCCCCGCCTTCGCGGCGGCGCTTCTCGCGAACGAGGAAGAAGGGATCGTCACGCCCCGGAAGCCGCGTCTCACCGATCGCCTCGGCCTCGAGCTCCGTCCGGCCGAGGCTCGAGCGGACCTCGTACGCCCAGCTCGCTCCGGGCACGAGCGGCAGGAAGTCGCCGGAGGCGGCTGGCTCGCGGCAGCTGCAGAGCGCCAGCGTCACGAGCAGGACGGGCCACGCAAGCGCGGCTCGAAGTCGCCGCACGCTCGCCAGGGCGCTCACTCCTCCGCGTCCGCGATGGCGGCGTCGTGCACGTAGCGCGGCTTGAAGAGCGTCGTGAATGCGGGAATCAGGAGGATTGCGCCGAAGAGGTTCGCCACGAGCAGGATCGAGAGCAGCAGGCTCATGTCGGCCGCGAAGCGCAGGCTGCTGATGAAGTACCAGAAGACGATCCCGCCGACGAGGGTGGTGCCGGTGAAGAAGATCGCCTTGCCCGTGGTCTGGATCGCGATCCGCACGGACTCGAGGAGATCGTGCCCCTGCTTACGCTCACGGACCACGCGGTCCATGATGTAGAGCGCATAGTCGTCGCCGATTCCGACGCCGATCGCCTGGACCGGCAGCGTGTTCACGTCGAAGCCCATGTTCGTGAGCCACATGAAGGCCATCGAGATCAACGCCGCCGTACCCAATGACGTGACCATCAGCACCGCCATGCCGAGCGAGCGATAGCTGAACAGGATCATGAAGAAGTAGGCCGAGAAGCAGGCGATGAGCATGGCCTTGTTGCTTCGCTCGACCTCGTCGTTGCTCGCGGCCATCACCCCCATGAGCCCGGACGCGAGCGCGAAGCTCGGCCCCTCGGCCCAGGTCCCGGCCGCACGCCGCTCCCACTCGCCCTGCGCGTAGCGCACCCAGAGCTCCGGATGCTCGTAGAGTCCCCGCCGCCGGATCTCGGCCTGGACGAGCCCGTCTTCGTCGTGCCACTCCGCATGGACCACGTAGGGGCGCCTGTCCAGACGCGCCGCGCGGCGCAGCTGATGCGCGGTAACGAGGTCGTAGCCCTCGATCTCAGCCAGCTCCTCGACGCTGGCGTCGGCGATCGCCTTCACTGTCTCGTAGCCGCCCGCAACCAGCGCCTCCCGATACTCCGACGTCATGCGCGGCAGCGTGAGGATGCGGCGATCGGAATCGGGGGGAGCCTCCTCGCGTCGCCGTGGATACGAGACGGCCTGGCGCACGTGCTCGCCGCTCTCGGGGTCGCGCGCGAGCACGACGAGCTGGGCGTTGCGAGACGGCAGCAATGGGCCGAGGGTGCGATGCACGAGCGCCCAGACGTCGTCGTCGGGCACCTCGAGCCTGATCGCCACCCGGCCGACCGGGCGCTCTTCGATGTAGCGCTGCGCCCGCGCAATGGCGTCGTCGATCGTCTGCCCCTGATGATCCTCGTAGAAGATGCGGACCGCCGCGGCCTGGGCGCGCTCGTCGCGATAGGGGTTCAGGACGCGCGGATCGGGCGAGCCGGCCTCATACAGATAGAGCAGCCCGCCGATCTCCTGCCCGGTGTAGGGAATGGTGAGCCAGCGGGGATCGTTGAAATGGAAGGTCCGGGTGATCGCCTTCAGATAGTCGACGATCGAGATCGATCCGCCGACCTTCGGGTCCTCCTCCATGTAGCGCTGGAACGCCTCGATCTCGTGCATCGTCTCGGGGCGGTGGATGCCGAACGGCTGCTCGGTCTCGACGATCACCATCAGGTCGTCGGCGCCGTAGAACTTGCTCGCCACGACCCGGGCCGACTCGTTGTACTCGCTGTCGTCCCACAGGATTGGCGTGCCCGGTCGGTACTCGCCCACCCTCACCTGGCTCGTCAGCAGGACCGAGCCCGCAAAGATCACGAGCCATATGGCGAAGATGGCCTTCGCCTGACGCGGCCCGGTGGCCAGACGCGCCACGACGCCGAGGAAGCGCGAGATGCCTCGCGGCGTGTAGTGCTCGAAGGTCTTCGGCGCCGGGAAGTACGAGATCAGCAGGCGATTCAGGAGCAGGCCCGTGACGATCAGCGAGAGCGCCCAGAACGCGCCGAAGATCGCGACCTTCTTCATCAACGCGATCGAGCAGATCCCGATCACGTAGATGCCGAGCGCGTCGGTCATGATGGCGAGCGTGCCGGGCAGGAGCAGATGCGCCATCGAGGTGATGATCGCTTCGTCCTTGTCACGCTGCTTCTGGTACTCCTCGTAGAAGCGCTCGACGAACTGGACGGAGTGGCTCACCGCACGGGCCGTGATGAGCATCGGGATCACGAGCACGAGCGGCTCGAGCTGGTAGTCCATGAGCGAGATGAAGCCGAGGCCCCAGATCGCCGACACCACCGCGCCCGAGAAGGGCAGCACCACGCCGTACCAGTGCCTGAAGTACACGCCGAGCAGCACGATCAGGACCCCGAGGCTCGCGGCGATGATCAGCAGGATCTCGGGCGCGTAGTGGAAGCACCAACCGACCAGGATCGGCATACCGGTCAGGTGCACCTCCACCGTCCCGTCGGCCTCGAGCTCACGCTTCAGCTCGTAGATGTCGTCGAAGATCCGCTCGTAGTCGAGCCGGCCCTCGAGGAAGCCCGCCATGACCAACGCCGCGGACTCGTCGCGCGAGACGAGGCGGCCGTAGACGAGCTTGTTGGGGTGGATGCGATCCGAGAGGCTGTCGACCACCTCGGTCGGCAGGAGCGTGCCGCCGGGCCCCTGGAGCTCCTCTCCCTCGAGCCGGAAGCCGGGACCGAGCTCGCCGAGCCGCAGGCCGAGCAGACCGATCTCCGCCGCCTCGCGTCGCAGTCGCCGGATCCGGTCGGCCTCGGCAGGGTCCTGCTCCTGCAGGCGATCGAGACGAATGGACCCGGTCGAGGCGAGCTCGCGATCGAGCTCTGCATCCCGCGCCACCACGAGCGCCCGGAGCGCGTCGAGGTCTGGCGGCGCGCGATCGCCCCGCTCACGCGCCCTGCGAACGACGCGCCGGATGGTGAACTGCGCCTCGAGGAGCGCGATGGCTTCGTCACCGATGATCTGCGTCGAGCGGAGCGTCCCCTCCGCGTCGATCGACTGATCGCGCACCTTGATGCTGGTGATCGAGGCGACCTGACCATGGTCGACACCCTCGATCTTGTCGATCTGATCGGTGAAGCCGTAGAGCTTCTCGAGGAAGCCCTCGTCGTAGATGTCGCCGCTCTTCGACACGAGCGCCGCGAACACGATGTTCGCCGTGCCGAACTGACGGTTGTACTGCTCGTAGACGAGGATGAACGGATGCTGCCTCGGCAACAGGTCGATGAACTGACTGAAGACCTGGAGATCGAGCGCCTTCCAGCCGAAGAAGACCGTGATCGCGCCGATCACGATCAGGTTCACGAGCCGATGCCGGATGTACCAGCGCGAGAATCGGAAGGCGTAGTCGTCGAGTCGCTGCATCGTGCTCAGTGATCACCGGGCCGAGCGGGCGGGCCGCGGCGCACCCCCACACCCAGATCGCCCGTGCCGGTGGGCTCCGGAGCGGACACGCCGCCGAGAGGCTGCGGCGCCGCGCCACGAACCAGGCTGAAGCTCCTGCCCCCGTCCTCCGAGCGGAGCACCACGCCTCGCTCGCCCACGGCAAAGACGACCTCGCCCTGCGCCGACGACACCGCTGCGAGCCAGTTGAAGAGCGGGGGCTGCTCGGGTTGCTGCCAGCTCGCGCCCACGTCCGACGTCCTGCGGATCGCGCCGCGGTCGCCCACCGCGACACCGGCCGGGTTGCCCCAGGCCAGCCCGTAGAACGCGCTGCCGACCCCGGTCTCGCGCGGCTGCCAGCTCTCGCCCCCGTCGCCGGTCACGAGGACCATGCCCGCGAGCCCGACCGCGGCCGCGCGCTGCTCGTCGAGCACCGAGACGTCGAACAGATAGATGTCGCCGGGCGCGTCGTCGATGCGACGCTCTCCCGTCCAGCTCCGCCCGCCATCGGTCGTGCGAAGCACGGTGCCGAACTCTCCGACGATGAAGCCGCGCGTCGGTCCGTGGAACTGCACCGCGTTCAGGATCCGCAGCGGAGTCTCGTCGTCGCCGTAGACCTGCTCGTCGATCGGCACGATCTCCCACTGCTCGCCGTCGCGGACGTGCAGCACGACGCCGAGATCACCGACCGCCCACGCCTCACGGCGTGAGACCGCATGGACGCCGAAGAGGTGGACGTCGAGGGGATTCGTGTCGAACGGATCCTGGAGCGTGGGCAGTGGCTGCACGGTCCAGCTGGTGCCGCCGTCGACGCTGCGCAGCACCGTGCCGTTCTCGCCCACCGCCCAGCCATGCCGCTCATCCGCGAACGAGACGTCGAAGAGGGTCCGGTGCGTCGACACCGTCGCGCGCTGCCAGCTCGCGCCCGCATCGTCGGATCGCAACACCGTCCCCCAGTAGCCCACCGCCCAGACGTGGGCACCGTGGCTGGCGACGCCGTGGAGATCGGGGCTCCGCACCGTCCAGTCCTCGGGCCGGTTCGGGTCGGGCCCGGCGGCCACGACGCGCGCCGCCGGGGCCGCCACTGCGAGCAGCACCGAGCCGAGCGCCAGCGCGCAGCGAAGCGAGTCGCCTCTTCGCGCTGCTCGCGCGTCACCTGCGCTGACCCTTCGCCCGTACATGCGTCTCCAACCTGTCGCGAGAATACGACGACGGGGCCCGTGCTCGCACGGGCACCCTGCCTGGCAGCGTGCCACGGCCGCCTCAGAACTGGTACGTCAAGCTCATCCAGAACTCGTCGCGCCGCTCCTGGAAGCGATCGGCGAAGCCCTGCTTCGACCACCACGGCGACTGGGACATACGCGCATACCCCTTGTTCAGCGCCTGCCACTGGCCGGGGTTCCACGACGTGGGATCGCTCAGGCAGTCGAGTGTGGCGTCGGGACAGAGATCGGCCAGGTTGTGCGGGCGGTTGGCGCCGCCCCAGAGGAAGTTCATGCCGACCTGCGCGTAGACGTTCTGGCTGACCAACCACTTGAACGACGGTCCCAGGATGAGGGCCTTCGCGCGCCAGTCGTAGGCCAGCAGGTTGGTCAGGATGAGCGAGTCGTTTCGCCAGTAGTGCTCGTGCAGGAAGGTCGTGATGACGGCGTGCTCGTCCACGACCATGCCGTCACCGGCGCCGGTGCCTCCGTCGTAGTCGACAACGTGCTCCCAGAACGTCTGGAACGACAGCAGCGCGGTGCGGTCGGGGCTGATGAACGGGATGTACGTGGGCCGGTCGATCCCCAGCGCCATCAGCAGCACGCCGCTGTGGTCGCGCAGGTTCTGCTTCGCGGTGTTGCTGATGCCGCGGTTGATGTCGAAGGCCATCTCGAGCCGCAGGATCGTGTCGATGTTCGGCACCTGATAGTCGGTCGAGGCGCCGATGGTGAGCACGCGCGGATACTGCAGCACGACCTCGCTCGCCGTCCACGGCAGGCTCGCGGCCTGAAGGGCTTCGAGGCACGCCTCGCCAGTCAGCCCCAGGATGTCGCAATCGCCCAGGGGTGTGAATGCATTCTGCCACGCCCTCACGAGGACGGCGTTCGCATCGGCCAGCGTGCCGTCGCCCTTGTAGGGATCGAAGCCCGTCGTCCAGGGCGTCGAGCCGGCGCCACCGGCGCACTCGGGGATCGCGTTCTGCGCGCAAATCGCCTCGACGAGCGGCCCGAGGCCCTGGCCCTGCAGGAAGAGCATCGCGGCGGGGTTCGGGTTGTCGACCGAGTAGTGGTTGCGGAACCAGCCCATGGGCAGGTCCTGCTGCCCGTAGAAGAGCGAGAACGAGAAGGACATCTCGGGCTCGGGCAGCAGGAACTCGAGCCGCACGCCGGGCTCGGTGTTCGCGAAGTTCCACTTGCGCTCGTCCACCTTCGCGAGTGCGAAGTTGAAGAGCTGGTGTGCCGCCGCGTCGGCCCGCCCCTGGCACGCGAGGGTGTACGCATAGGCCTCGCCGCACTGACCGAACTGCATCGGTGTGAAGCGGTCGAAGATCCAAACGAACTCGAGCGAGACATCCTGCACCGGGCCGACGTCGCCGAACGAGTGCAGCACGTCGAGGGCGAGCTGTGGGATCCGCCGCTCCTCGAGCGAGGGGAAGATGTTGTGGAAGCCGTTGTCCGTGGGGTTGACGTTGTCCTGCAGCCTCAGCGCATCGGTCTTGCCCCAGACGATCTGCTGTCGGCCGACCCGCACCGAGGTGTCGCGCCAATCGACCTGGAAGAAGGCCTCGCGCACGAAGCACCATTCGTGGGCGTTGTCGATGCAGTCGAAGGCCAGGTTGTTCTGGGTGCGATTCACGTCGAAGGGCGCCTGGTGGAAGGTGCTGCGATCACCCAACGCGCCCGCGTACTCGTTGAGCGGGGTCTCGAGGGGTCGCGAGGCCATCGCGAGCGAGTTCTGGAGCCCCTGGGTGCCCTGGTTGACGAAGCCCTGCGCGATCGGCCCGGCCCCCGGCCCGAAGATCGGCTCGAGCGCGTCGGTCAGCCGCGCGGTGGCCGAGAGCGTCCGTGCGTTGGAGTTCAGGTACTCCTCGTACGTGCGCCCCATGGCGTTGCCGCCGATCTTCCCCGCCCCGCTGCGGGACAGCCAGGGCGCCGTGGTCGCGCCGTAGAAGACGACGTCATCGATCACCAGCGCGGGCTCGAGCTCGTCGGAGAAGAGCGTGCCGACGTGGCCGTTGCCGAGGCAGAATTCGCCGACGATGCAGCCGCCGTGCCCCGGGAACTTCCCACCCTGGATCGCCTCGGGTGCGGTGGCCGCGCCCAGGGTCAGCGGATCGAAGTCGCCACCGCGGGCGTTGTCGCCCCAGACCTCGGGGTGGATCTGGTAGTACATGACGGGCTCGAAGGTGGGGCGGAAGACGCCCACGAACTCGACGTTCCAGTCGCGATCCTGATAGAGGCGGATGTCCATCTCGAGGTTGAGCTCGGTCCGCAAGGACGAGAGCCGGACGTTGCTGTCGGCCTTGTAGTCGGGGAAGCGCGCGTAGAGCGCCGTTCTCGCGAAGCCGTGGATCTCGACATTGTCGTCGAACCAGTCGGACGCCGATGCGGCGCCGGCGCCGAGGACGATGATGAGGGCGATGAGCAGGCTCGTTCGCATTGGGCTCCCCTCCAGTTCTCTCCCCTCTCGATCTCCGTGGCCTCCGAAGGCGAACGGCGCCTTCCGGCCTAGCGACCGGCCCGTTTGAGCCTCGACGTGTCGAAGAAGCGCATCGACTCCTCCCCGTCGAAGGGGTTCACGTTCGACGTGAAGAACTGGGCGATGTGGGAGGTCTCGTTCTGCAGGTTGACGATCATGATCGCGCGGCCGAGCAGCACGGACTTGTCGTGGTTGACCGGATTCGCGGAGTCCTCGCTCCAGGTGCTGATGTTCGCGATCAGCCGATACGGGTTGCCCGCTCGGTCGTAGGCGAGGGCGAACATCGGCATCATCGTTTCCTTGTCGTACCAGATCTTCTTGAGGCTGTAGGGATGCCCCTTCTGCTTCGACGCGTCGTCCAGCCGGAACGTCGTCCGCTTCTGCCAGGCCTCACCGATGAACGGAAGCGCGCCGTAGGGACCCCATCGGCACGCCTTCCATTGTTCGCGCGAGCCGAGGTTCTCCATCCCCTCGATCCGGGTCTCCGCCTTGTCGCTGAGGTTCGCGGGAAAGCACTTGCGCTTCGAGTTCATCGCGGCGAGCACCGTCGACTCGCCGCCATAGCTCCACTTCTGGTCGAGGACGTAGCCCGCGAACAGATAGAAGTCTTCGAAGGTGAACTCCGTGCCGAGCAGCGAGTCGGACTTCTGGGTGGTGGAGATGCGGCGCACGCGGCGCAGGGAAGGCACGTAGGCCCAGGTCTGATCCTCCTTCTCGGGATCGGTGTAGCGATGGAGCAGGAACATGGTGCCGCGCAGATCGAAGGGATCGGCGACGCTGATGAACTCGGCCCACTCGAGGTCCGTCCCCTCGACCAGCTCGTGTGTCTCGGGCAGGAGATCTGCGCGATGACTGAAGTAGGTGCGTCGGTAGACGCCCTGCCCCAGCCGCCACAGGTCCTTGCCGCGGTTCCGCATGTAGGAGAAGCCCCAATGCGGGAAGTTGTATCCGCTACCGCCCTGCCAGCGATAGTTGACGTTCCAGGCCAGCTTGAGCGCGAACTGCGGGTCGTCGGGCGAGAGGTCGCAGCGGTGCTCCGTCGCCTCGGTCGCCCAGTCCGAGTACGGGAAGGGCTGCCCGGCGACGTAGTCGACGAGGTTGCCGCTCTCGTCGAGTCGGGGCTTGCACGCGTACTCGACCGTCGCTTCGACGTACTTCGGGTGGGGCGGATAGATCTCCGGCTCGACGATCGTCATGTCGAGCTCGTCGAAGTCGTCGAGGACGTAGGGGACGAGCTCTTCGGGGATCAGCCCGGTCAGCTTGCCCTTGTTCTCGGGGGTGATGACGTCGCCGGGTACGACATCCGCCGAGACGGGCGGAGCGAGTAGCCCGATCGTCACCAGGAGAGTCGCGATCGCTCGCAAGATCATCTCCCTCCCTCCTGCTCCTTCAGTCACGGCGACTCGCAACCACATCGCCGGGTCAGCCACGAGGCGAGCACCGCCGTACCCGTCAAAGATATCGGGTCTCGCACCCGCAGCTCGCAGCGATCCGTCGAGATCGAGCAGGGCGCGGAATGAAGAGGCAGGCGATCGGTCACGACTAGGGCAGGTCTCCCCGTGCCACCGCCGACGATGGGGCATCCTGCCGCACACCCGGCTCTGCATCCTCGGGCAGGCCGGGAAATGGCGCCGGACGCCGCCCTCGCACGCCCCCGGACAGCCCGACACCCCACGGGCCGAGACCGGTATCCTGTCGCGAACCCCCTACGAGGATCACGATGACCCGTCCCGAATCCGCACGAAGCTTCCTTCTCAGCGAAGTCGAAGACCTGCAACCCTTCGACTTCGTCGCCGTCTATCCATCAGGCCAGCCGCTGCACGTGGTCGAGGCCGCGCGCAACGAGGACGGCGTGCTGGAGGTCCGCGTGCCGCCGCGGCCGGCCAGCGTGCCCGAGCTCTCCGTCGACGTGCGCGCGAAGCTTCGCGACCGCGGCTTCGAGTCGGAGGATCCGTCCGATCAGACCCGCCCGTGGAAGCGCACCGCGGCCGACGCCGCCGAAGCGGTGACGCTGCTGCAGGAGCTGCTGGTGGACGTGCTCGGCGAGAAGCCGGACGTGCACCTCGACGTCGCGCACGGCAGCCACAAGATGGAGCACGAGGCACGGAAGCGGCTCGCGATCGCACGCTCGCGCATCGAGGAGATCCTGGGGCAGATGCTCGGCCGCGCGCCCGAGCAGGACGACGACGGCGACTACGTGCTGCCCGTCGACGACGTCCACGTGACCGTCGCGCCGCGCGCGTCGACCGACGGCCAGGTCGTCGTACGGGTCTTCGCGATCTGCAACGTCGGCGTGAACGTCGCGCCCGATCTCGGCCTCTTCCTCGCGCGCCTCAACTTCGGCCTCATGTTCGGCCGCTTCGCACTCGACACCGAACGCCGCTCGATCTGGTTCGACGAGGCCCTGCTCGGCGAGCAGTTCCGCGAGGAGGAGCTGCGCTTCGCCGTTCAGGTCGTCGCAAAGACCGCCGACCAGTGGGACGACCCGCTCAAGCAGATGTTCGGCGGCGTCACCTACCAGGAGGTGCTGCAGGGACGCACGAACGAGAGCGCGCCGACCGTGAAGCCGGGCGCGGGGCTCTATCTCTGAGCCGCTGAATCGAGCCCACCCGGAGCATCGCGCCCGTACGAGCAGATGCGATCGTTCGCGCTACGCACCCGATCCAACCCGATGGAGACCGAGATGAAGATCGCCCAGACGCCGACCCCCGAGCAGTTCAAGGAGCTGATGGAGGGTCCTCAGGACACCCCCGTCGTCATGGTCAACCTGCTGAAGTTCAAGAAGGAGGCCGACGGCGGGAACGAGGGGATGAGCGGCCAGGAGTCGTACATGAAGTACGGGAGCAAGATGCAGGAGTTCGTCGAGTCGAAGGGCGGCCGCTTCCTCTACATGGGCACGGCCGACTCGATGGTGCTCGGCGAGACCGATCACGACTGGGACGTCGTCGCACTCGTCGAGTACCCGAGCCGCAAGGCCTTCGTCGAGATCGCCACGAGCCAGCACGTCGCCGAGATCGGTGAGGATCGGGGCAAGGGACTCGAAGGACAGTGGCTGATCGCGAGCACGCAGACCGGAGGGCTCGGCTCCAGCTGAGCGCGGATCAGTACGACTCGAACGGTGCGAGCTGAGCGCGGATCAGTACGACTCGAACGGCACTACGACGGCGCGCCCGTCGATTTCGCCGGCCCTGAGCGCCCGGTATGCGTCCACGCCGCGATCGAGCGGAAACTTCGTCACCCGCGACCCGATCAGCCCGCGCGCGGCGAGATCGAGCAGCTCGACCAGCTCGGGGCGCGCCCCCCAGTACGTGGTCTGGATGCTCACCTCGTACGGCACCGAGAAGAACGACACCGGCAACGCGCCGCCGCCGATGCCCACGATCGTCAGGTCGGCCATCTGCCTCGCGGCGAGCGCGGCCATGCCGAGGGTGGCATCGACTCCGACGAAGTCGAGCACGACGTCGGCGCCGCGTCCTCCCGTCGCCGCGCGGATCTCCCCGACAGCGGCGTCGTCGGACTTCAGCGCGATGTCCGCGCCGTGCTCCTGCGCGAGCTTCAGCGCGGACTCGCGCTGGTCGACGGCGATGATGCGGGCGGCGGTGGTCGCCGCCAGGATCTGCACCGCCATGTGCCCGAGACCGCCGACGCCGATCACGACGGCCGTCGCGCCGGCCGTCAGCTTCGCGAACGAACGTCGGATGGCGTGATAGGGCGTGAGCCCCGCGTCGGTGAGGGGCGCGGCCTGGGCCGGGTCGAGGCCGTCGGGGAGCGGCACGAGCAGGCGCGTGTCGGGGACGAGCATGTACTCCGACATGCCGCCATCGAGCCCCAGACCGCCGCCACCGCCCGGCACGGGCGCAGCGAACAGATCCTCGCAGTACATCTCCATGCCCGCCGTGCAGCGCTCGCAACGGCCGCAGCCCCACGGTCCATACACCGCCACGGGCTGTCCCGGCTCGAACCGTGTGACGCCTTCACCGACGGCGTCGACCCATCCGGCGTTCTCGTGCCCGAGCGTGAAGGGCGGGCTCCAGGGTGCCGCACCCGGCTCGAAGTCGTTCATCAGGTGCAGATCGGAGTGGCATGCGCCGGCGCCGCCCACCTTGATCACGACCTGTCCGGGACCGGGCTCGGGGCGGTCGACCTCGACCAGCTCCGGCTCGGACTTCCAATCGAGGAGTCTCACTGCCTTCACGTCGCTTCCCTTTCGTGATCCCTCGGTACCAGAGGCCGATCGAGCGGCACGCGGAGCGTCAGCGCGCCACCAATCTGAACAGATAAGCCTCCCCGACGCTCTCGTTGCGCGGCCGCCGCCCATACTTCTGCTCGTACGCATCGCTGAAGCGGTCGAACTCGTCCTGGCCATCGACCCGCGCAGCCTCGAGCTCATAGATCGAGCCATCTGCGCGGAGCCGCACGTTCGCGTCGCTCTCCATGTGCTCGACCCAGGCCGCGCGGTTCGCGCCGGCGTGCACGTAGAGATGCTCGCCCAGGGCGATCACCCAGATGTTCACCGAGTAGGGGTCGGCGCGATTCGTCTCGAGCTGGATCGTGTCGATCTCGTCCGTGAAGGCCCAGCTGTCGGGCACCGGAGCGACCTCGCCTTCGAGCGCACCGCCGGGCAGCAGGACGAAAGGACCACCGCAGCCGAGGGCCGGCGCGACGAACGCGAATGCAATGAGCAGGACGAGCTTCTTCTTCGTGATCATCACCCCTCCGATCCGTGAGGCTGCCGCGGCAGCACTCCACTCTGGCTCGCCGTCGCGATCAGTGTCCCGTCCTCGGCGAAGACGCACGTCTCGCCATGGAAGAACCCGTTCGCGATGCCCTGGATGCGCGCATCGAGCAGACACCAGCTCGTGGGTCGGATGCAGCGAACGCGCAGCGTGTTGTCGAGGCTGCTCGAGCCCATGGTGATGGGGATCGCGCCCGGCAGGTGGATTCGCATCGCGTTGTGCGTCGGCGTCGGGGCGTAGAAGGGGCGCTCGTTCAAGGCTCTAGTCCTGCTCCGTCGAGGTCGCGGCCGCTTCGAGGCCCGCACGCGCGAAGTCCGCCTCGAGGATCGGCCGGACCACGCTCGCCCAGGCAGCGTAGCCCGTGGCGTTCATGTGGAGGCCGTCGATGACGAAGACGTCGTCGCGGGGCTCGCCATCGTCGCCGAGCAGCACGCTCGACACGTCGATGTAGCGAAGCCGATCGTCGGTGCGCGACGCGGCTTCGATCAGCGCGTTGGCGCGCTTCATCTCCGGCCACTGCGCCCAGCGCAGCCACGAGGGCTTGATCGACAAGAAGTAGAAGATCGCCTCCGGATGCTTCGCGTGGACGAGCCCGACGAGCCGGCGGTAGTCGTCGAGCACCCGCTCGGCCGTCTTCGGAGAGCCGGCCTGCAGATCGTTGTCCCCGGCGTAGACGACGACCATGCTCGGCGCGTAGGGGTTGATGACGCGATCCACGTTGTAGATCAGGTGGTTCATCTGCGCGCCGCCGAACCCGCGGTTCAGGACCGGCAGCTCGCCCATGTCTTCGCCGAGCGACGACCACATGCGGATGCTCGAGCTGCCCACGAAGACGATGCCGCCGCGCGCCGGCATCGACTCGGCGTCGGCCGCCTCGAACGCCGCGATGGCGTCCTCGAAGTAGTCGTTCGCCGCGCTCTTCTTCGTCTTGTCGACCAGCCAGAGGTACCCGCCGGAGACGAGCAGGACGACGAACGCGACGATGCCCGCGACGATCTTCTTCCACATCGAAGAGGCTCCCGGGGCGACGCGCCCGCAACCGGAGAGAAGACCGCACCCATCCATCCGGGGCAACCGTGCCTCTCGTCCATATGACCGCCTCGCCCCACGCCATGAGCCCGAGCCCGGATCCCTGGGCAATCGCGGCTGGATCGGCTACCTCGAAGACCCTGCGGGCACGGCCTCCGATGCCGCCACGAGGCGAAGGTCATGAGTGAATCACTTCGAGGCATGCGAGTCCGGACTACCGACGCCGCGTCGGGGATCGGGCGCGCGCTGGCGCACCGGGCCACGCAGCTCGACGATGCCACCATCTCCGACGTCGACGAGGGCCGCGTGCGCGCGGTGGCAGACGAGGTGCGCGTGCGCACGTCGAGCGACCGGCCCGCCTGGAAGGTCGAGCCACCGAAGATCGAGCTCTACTGAGCTCTCACCGAGAACCGAAGGACATCACATGCAGCTCGTCTTCATCCACGGCTCGGGGGGAACCGGGCGCGTCTGGAAGCACCAGCTCGAGCGCTTCACCGATGCGCTCGCCATCACCCTGCCCGGACATCCGGATGGCGCGCACCTCGGGTCGATCGAGAAGATGACCCGCTGGGTCCGCGACGAGCTGCAGAAGGAGGGCGTCTCGACGCCCGTGCTCGCGGGTCACTCGCTCGGCGGCGCGATCGCGCTGCAGTACGCCCTCGATCACCCGGGCGAGGCCGCGGGGCTCTGCCTCGTCGGGTCGGGCGCGCGCCTGCGCGTCCATCCCGCCACCCTCGGCGCGCTCGAGAAGGCGACCGACGCGCCCGAGACGTTCACCGCAATGATGGCCGACGCGTGGTCGAAGGTGGACGACGACTTCGCTGCCGAGATGCGAGCGCTGTCCAGCGAGCTCGGCCCGCTGCCCTTCCTGAACGACCTGAAGGCCTGTGATCAGTTCGACGTCACCGATCGCCTCGGCGAGATCGACACGCCCACGCTCGCGGTCGTCGGCACCGCGGACGTCATGACGCCGCCCAAGTACTCGGAGTTCATGCGCGACCGGATGCCGAATGCATCGGTCGAGCAGATCGAGGGCGGAACGCACTTCGTGTTCGCGGAGCAGCCCGAGCCGGTGAACCGCGCGATCGCCGCGTTCGTCGAGCGCCTCGGCGGCTCATAGACCGGGCTCGGGCCCGCCCGCTCAGCGCTCGGGCCAGGCGGCCTCCATGTCGGCGAGCTTCGGCGCCATGCCGAGCTGGTCGACGGTCGATGCGCCGTCGACGGCGAAGATCTGGCCGCTCACGTACGACGCCGCGTCACTCACGAGGAAGAGCACCGCGTTCGCCATCTCGGCGCGCGTGCCGTCGCGGCCCAGCGGCACGGTCGAACCCTCCGACGCACCCGCCGCGGCGACGAATCGCGCCATGCCTTCGGTGTCGGCGATCGGCCCGGGCATCACGCCGTTCACGCGGATGCCGTGGCGCCCCCACTCGACGGCGCAGGTGCGGGTGAGCGAGTCGACCCCGGCCTTCGCCGCGGCCACGTGCGCCTGGAGCGCTGCGCCCTTCCCTTCGAAGGGCGCC
>CAYYSY010000223.1:0-36261 GCA_964474355.1 uncultured Spirochaetaceae bacterium
GACGCCGATGCCCACTGCGCCCGCCGCGTTGTCGCCGCCGCCCGCCACGACGGGCACCCGGTCGCATCCCCACTCGAGAGCGACGTCGGTGCGCAGCCGGCCGGTGACGTCGGGGCCCTCGTGGAGCGCGGGCATCGCACCGGGCGAGAGCCCGGTCGCCGCGAGCATCGGCTCCGACCAGGCGCGCGCACCCACGTCGACCCAGAGCGTGCCGGCCGCATCGGAGAGGTCGGTCGCGTGATCGCCCGTCATGCAGAGCCGCACGTAGTCCTTGGGCAGCAGCACCCGGCGCACGCGCTCGAAGACGTCGGGCTCGTGCTTCTTGACCCAGAGCAGCTTCGGCGCCGTGAAGCCCGGCATCGCGAGGTTGCCGGTGATGGCGCGCGAGTCGGGCTCGCTCGCTTCGAGCTCCTCGCACTCGACCGCGCTCCGCCCATCGTTCCAGAGGATGGCGGGGCGGAGCGGGCGGTCGCCGTCGCCGAGGAGCGTCGCGCCGTGCATCTGGCCCGAGAGGCCGACGCCGCGCAGGCCGGAGAGCCCGCCGTCGAGCCCCGCCGCGAGCTCGCCCACCGCCTTTCGAGTGGCGGTCCACCATTCGTCGGGGTCCTGCTCGGACCAGAGCGGCTGCGGGCGGCTGACGTCGAGCGGTGCAGCGCGCTCGCCGACGAGGGCGCCCGCCGCGTCGATGGCGACGGCCTTGACGCTCGAGGTGCCGATGTCGATTCCGAGGAACACGTCGGCCGTGATCCCACATCGGCGGGGGAGCGTCAAGCGCAGATTGGCGCCGCGCGGCGAGCGTGGGGCGTCCGTCCCGCCCGATGATCGCGATGTCGCACGCGGTGGGATGCCCGTCGATGTCGTGCGAGAGGAGTGCCCCTCAGTCGCGCCCTACGATGGCGATGCCGCACGCCGTCGGATGACCGCCGATGTTATGGCTCAGTGCGAGCTTCGGCTCGGCGACCTGGCGGTCGCCCGCCCGCCCCTGCAGCTGCAGCACGTTCTCGTAGATCATCCGCACGCCGGTGGCACCGGTCGGGTGGCCGAAGCTCTTGAGCCCCCCGTCCGTGTTGACCGGCAGGCTGCCGTCGAGCTCGAAGCGGCCGTCGGCGATGTGCTCCTTGGCGCTGCCCTTCTCACAGAAGCCGAGATCTTCGTAGCTGAGCAGCTCGGTCAGCGAGAAGCAGTCGTGCAGCTGCGCGACGCCGATCTCTTCACCGGGGTTGGTGATGCCGGCCTGCTCGTAGACGTCTTTCGCGGCCCACGCGGACGGCTTCCACGAGAGGAAGTCGTTGGACGGATCCTTCTGCGGGTTCGGCCCCGCCTTGATCGTCACGGCCTTCACCTTGACGGCGTCGTCGCGAACCCTGCTGGCCAGGTCGCTGCGGGTGAGGACCAACGCCGCGGCGCCGTCGGTCTGCGCCGCGCAGTCGTAGAGCCCGAAGGGCCAGCTGATCATGCGGCCCTTCAGGTAGTCGTCCATGGTGATCTCGCGCTTGAGGAAGCTGTTCGGCGCGAGTGTGCCGTTGTGATGGTTCTTGATCGCGATCCGGCCGAGGTCTTCGCGGGTCGCGCCGTACTTCTCGAAGTAGGTGGCAGCGCAGAGCGAGAACCAGCCCGCCGGCGTCTTCGGCAGGTCGCGCACGCCGTCCATCATGACGCTCGGGCCGCTGACACCGCGATCCTTCGGCTTGTCGTAGCCGACGACCAGCACGGTGTCGTACATGCCCGCGGCGATCGACATCACGCCGTATCGGAAGGTATCGGTGCCCGTGGCGCAGTAGTTGGAGACCTCGCTGACGGGCTTGTCGAAGAGCTTGAGCGCGTCGCTGGTCTCGTGCGGACCGGCGTTGCTGTAGAGGCTGCCGGTGAAGACCGCGTCGATCTGCTCCTGGGGGTTCTCGATGCCCGCGTCGGCGTAGGCCTCGTAGGCCGCGTCGACGATCATGTCGGAGGGCGACTTGTCCCAGTTCTCGCCGAACTGGCAGCAGCCCACGCCGACGATCGAGACCTTGTCGCGAATGCCTTCCCGTGCCATCGATGCTCCTCTTTCTCGCATGCCTCGCGAAGACGGGGGAGGGTACCGGATCGGCCCGGAGACCGCGGCGGGCGCAGCCGCGCGCTGCGTCGCTTTGTGGGATGATTCCGGCTCTCTCACCGAAGCCGGGACGACGAAACGAGACGATGGCGCGCATCCCCTATGGCAGCGTGTTCACGCAGCGAGCGGCCGAAGCGCCGGGTCGCGTGGCGGTCGTGTGCGAGGACGGGATGCTCACCCGTGCCGAGCTCGAGGCGCGTGCGAACCGACTCGCTCACTGCTTCAGGGAACGTGGGGTCGGCGTGGGCGATCTCGTCACGCTCGGGCTGCCCAACGGGCTGCGATTCGTCGAGGCCGCCGTGGCCGCCTGGAAGTGCGGCGCCGTGCCGAATCCGATCTCGCCGCGGCTTCCGGCGCGTGAGTGTCGCGCGATCCTCGAGCTCGCGAAGCCCGCGCTCGTGGTCGGCTTCGACGAGCTCGACCCCCCCTTCTCGCGGCTCACGGCCAACTTCGAGCCACCGGTGGGCACGCCGAGCGAGCCGCTGCCCGAGGCGACGTCGCCCTACGAGCGCTGTCTCACCTCGGGAGGCAGCACGGGTCGGCCGAAGCTGATCCTGCTCAGGCTCCCTGGCCTCTTCGACCCGGACGTTCCGGCGAACATGCTCACGCCGGAGGGCCCCGTGCTCGTCCCGGGCCCGCTCCATCACGCGGCCCCCTTCGGCTCGCTCACGCAGACCCTGCTCGCGGGCGAGAAGTGCGTGGTGATGAGTCGCTTCGACGCGAGCCGCTGCCTCGAGCTGATCGAGGAGCATCGCATCGAGCAGATCCTCTTCGTGCCTACGATGATGCACCGCATCGCGCGCCTGCCCGAGGCCGAGCGCCTCGCCCGGGACGTGTCCTCTCTCGAGATGGTGATGACCGGCAGCGCGCCGTGTCCGGAGTGGCTGATGCGGCTCTTCATCGACTGGCTCGGGGCCGACGTGATGCACGAGCTCTACGGCGGCACCGAGCGCATCGGCGGCACGCACATCACCGGGCGCGAGTGGCTCGAGCACCCGGGATCGGTGGGCAAGCCGATCCCGACGAGCGAGGTGGAGATCCGCGACCTGGAGACCCACGCCGCGCTGCCGGCGGGCGAGATCGGCGAGATCTGGTTCAGGCCCGTCGAAGGGCGCCCCGCCGCCTACGAGTACGTGGGCGCGGCGCGGCGTGACGACGGTGCGGGCTGGGAGACGATGGGTGACATGGGTCGGCTCGACGCCGATGGCTACCTCTACCTCGCCGACCGCCGCACCGACATGATCCTGACGGGCGGCCGCAACGTGTACCCGGCGCAGGTCGAGCACGCGCTCGAGGAGCATCCCGCCGTGGCGTCGAGCGCGGTGATCGGGCTGCCCGACGAGGATATGGGCCAGCGCGTGCACGCGATCGTGCAGACGACCGGGGAAGTCAGCGACGACGCGCTGCTCGAGCATCTGCGCGAGCGCGTCGTGCCCTACGCGCTGCCGCGCAGCTTCGAGCGGGTGGACGAGCCGCTGCGCGACGACGCGGGCAAGGTGCGGCGGTTCGCGCTGCGCGAGGTGCGGCTGTAGCCCCGAGCCGAGCGCCGCGGCGTCGAATGTGCTTGACCCGGAGCCACCTCGACCGCCAGGATCGAGCGCTCTTCTGGCGTCGGGGGTGAGCGCTGGTCCGTCCCGGCCCCACGCTCGCCGCCGACCGTGGGTCAGGTCGATGAATCGCCGCCGCTTCATACGGGCCGCTGCCGCTACCACGGCATCGCAGATGCTCTGGACGCCGCGCCGAGCGCGGGCAGACGAGCCCGTGATGCGCGAGGGGATCTATACGGACCGGTTCACCTACCGGGCCGGCATCGACCCCATCTCACTGCACGTGTCGCTGCTCGACGTCTCGTCGGTGGACGTCACGCTCACGCATCTCGATGGGCAGCGCATCGACACCTTCGTGTCGACGCACGCCGTCGCCGTCGACGACACGCAGGTGTCCGAGTACCCGGGCGAGCCGAACGGGGGCGTCGGCACGCACGGGCCGCAGTTTCCGTCGCGGATGCTGCTCGATACGCAGGGCCTCGAGACGGGACTCTACGAGGTCTCGATCGATCCCCTCGCAATGCGGCCCGAAAACCGTCAGAGTCTCAGCAGCACCGGGCTCGTGAGCAACAACTCCGTGGCCCGATTCGTGGTGGCGCCACACCAGTACGGATCGGTGTCCAACGCCCTATGGCTCCACGATCCGCTCACGGGCGCTGCCTATGGCGGCTTCGGTGAGGAGTCGATCTACCAGGGATCGGGCGCCGCGAAGACACGCACGGTCTCGATGCTGCGACCCGGGCTCGATCGCGTCACCGAGTTCAGCAAGCAGGCGCTCTCGAAGCTCAAGAGCAACGGCAATCACTTCGAGCACATGGATGCGGTCGAGTTCGCGCTGGCGCCGCCGAGCATCGCGTACACGTACGACCTGATCGTCGTGTGCGGGCAGTTCGAGTACCTGCCCGACGCGTTCGTGCGAAACCTGATGGCTCACGTCGAGCGCGGCGGCAACCTGCTCATCGCTTCGAACGAGTTCGCGTGCTTTCGCGTGCGCCTCGACATGGCCGCGCACGAGATGACGACCTGGAAATTCGATTCGGGCCTCTACGACCCGGTCGGCGGGACGCATCGCGCCGGTGTGGGCATGCACGTCCCCGAGGCGATCTGGGAGACCGAGCTCCACGGCATGACCGTCTGGAGCTCGGGCGACTTCGGGCTCCCACCCAAGCGCGACATGTCGATCGTCAACCCGGGCGAGATCGGCTGGCTGCTCGAGGGAACCGGCTTCACCGACACGCTGCCTGGCATCCTCGCCTACTTCGCGTCGGGCAATCGCGGGGTGACGAGGCCGAACCAGGGCTTCGATCTGCTCGACACGGCGATGTCGCGGACGCCGGCTGGGACGATTCCGTGGGCCGTGTACGCGGCGCCCGATGCGCGCAACTGGTGGGATGCCCAGCCGGGCGAGCATCGGTCGGTCTGGGATCTCGATCCTGAGGGCTTTGCGATGTGCACGCTCCGCGAGACTTCCGCCGGCGGCACGGTCGTCGGGCTCACGAATCAGTCGGTGCTGCAGGCCCACGCAGGCAAGCCGGGCTACGAGCGCCTCTTCCAGAACATCCTCGACGAGCTGACGCTGCCGACGCCCACGGTGCAGCCCGTGCCCGGGCTCGGCGCGCTCGCGACAGGCGCAGTCGGGCTCGCTCTCGCGGAGTCGGGCCGCCGGCTGCTCCGCTAGGAGCCTCAGCCGACCTCGAGCTCCAGCCGCCTCAGCCCCCGCAGCACAGGGTTCGGCCGGTACTCGGGCCGCTCGGTCACGAGCTCGAGACTCGGGAAGCGCTGGCTCAGCGCCTCGAACGACAACACGCCTTCGAGCCGCGCGAGCGGCGCACCCATGCAGTAGTGCGTGGCGAAGCCGAAGCCCAGGTGCGGGTTCGGGTCGCGGCCGATGTCGAGTCGCTCGGGCGACTCGAAGATGGCCGGGTCGTGGTTCGCCGCGCCGAGGTTCACGAGCACGAGCGCGCCGTTCGGGATCACGTGTCCGCCGAGCTCGACGTCGTCGTGGGCGACGCGCACGGTCGCCTGCACGGGCCCATCGAAGCGCAGCAGCTCCTCGACCGCGCTCGGCGCGAGCGCCGGATCCGCACACAGGCGATCCCACTCTTCGCGCTCGCGCATGAGCGCGAGCATGCCGTTGCCGATGAGGTTGGTCGTCGTCTCGTGCCCCGCGAGTAGCAGGAGGTTGCTCGTCGCGAGCAGCTCGAGGTCGGTCAGCGCGTCCTGCTCCTCCTGGGCCGCGATCAACGCGCTGATGAGGTCGTCGCGGGGCTCTGCGCGGCGCTCGGCGATGACGTCGCGCAGATAGCCGAGAATCGATTCGATGCCGGTGGTGCCGGCCTTCTGCAGCTCGGCGTCCTGCGAGCCGATGCTCGCGATCAGCGCACTCGACCACTCTCGGAACTGGCGATGATCGCTGGCCGGCACGCCGAGCAGCTCGGCGATCACGATCGCCGGCAGCGGCTCGGCGAAGTCGTGGATGAGGTCGAAGCGGTCCCCACTCCGAGCCTTCTCCTCGGCTGCGTCGAGCAGCTCGCGCACGAGGTCCTCGATGTGCCCGCGCAGGCGCTCGATGCGCGAGCGTGTGAACGCCTTGTTGACGAGCTTGCGGATCCGCGTGTGGTCGGGCGGATCCATGATGAGCATGGTGCGCAGCCCGCGGCTGGTCTGGCGCAGGAACTCGGGCATGCGGTCCATGTTCTGCTGGATGAGCGGCGCGCTCGAGCGGTCGGCCGAGAAGCGCAGATCGCGCAGCACCTCGTGGACGTCGTCGTAGCGGGTCAGCAGCCAGACGCCCGGGCCGTCCCAGTCGGGGATCGGCACCTCGAGCACGGGGCGCACGGTCCGGATCACGTTGTAGATGGGGTAGGGATCTTCGAGGGAGCCCGCGCTTCGCAGCGGGAGGAAGAGGTCGAACTCTTCGCCGGCGTCGCCGGCAGTCGAAGGGTTCATTCGGGTGTCGTGCGCGGCGGCATCGGTCGGCGTGATCGAGTCGGCAGACATGCAGGCCCCCTGATCGTGCGGGAGGGAGATCAGTCTACGGCGTTGAAAATGACTGACCGGTTGGTCATAATACGGCATGCCCAAGATCCCCGCAAGCGAACGAGACGCGTTCTACGAGGCCCGGCGCGAGGAGCTGGCGCGGGTGGCCCTGAAGCTCTGGGCCGAACGCGGCTACGACAAGACGTCGGTGGCCGCGATCGCCCGCGAGGCCGGCGTCGCCAAGGGCACCTTCTATCTCTACTTCGACACCAAGCAGAGCCTGCTGATCGAGGTGCTGCGGCGGAACTCGCTCGTCCCGAACGTGCTCACCCTGATCGACGATCTGCAGCACGCGTCGCTCGAGGTCGCGGTGGGCGGCTTCGTGCGCGGGGCGTGGCGCCATCTCGCCGAGCACCGCGACCTCGTCATGGTCGTGATGCGCGAGCTGCCGACCCATCTCGACGAGGCGCGGGACATCGTCGAGCGCGTGATCGTGCCGAGCAACGAGGCGCTCGCCGGCTACCTCGAGTCGCACATCACGGCCGAGCGCGCTGCCGAGCTCTCCACCGTGATCAGCGTGCGCGCGCTGATCGGCATGGTGCTCGTCGTCTTCGTGACCCAGGAGGTGCTCGGCGCCGGCCGTTTGCTGCCGGTCGCCGAAGACGACGTCACGAAGACGATCACCGAGCTCTTCCTTCGCGGTGTTGCGCCCGAGTCGCTCGCCGCCGCCCGGGAGGGTGACGCGCCCGACAGCCTCCGCGCCCACGGAGACGAGCCGTGAACCTTCGCCATCTCCGACCCGTCCGCGTCCTGCGCGTGCAGCTCGGGCTGCTGCGGGTGCTCCCGGCCTACGTCCGGCTGATCCTCGCCGAGCGCCGCCGCCCGGGCTCCACCGGGCAGTTCGCGTGGGATCGCGCGCATCACCGCGCCGCGCACGAGATCAAGCGCGTCGCGCTCGCCTACGCCGGCGCGTTCGTGAAGGCCGCGCAGATCGGCGGCGCCCGGGCGGACGTGCTGCCCGAAGTCTTCATCGACGAGCTGAGTCAGTTCCACGACGCCGTGCCGCCCCGGCCCTTCGACACGCTGCGGCCGATCGTCGAGCACGATCTCGGTCGTCCGCTCGAGGCCGTCTTCGCGGAGGTCGATCCCGAGGCCCTCGCGGCGGCGTCGCTCGCGCAGGTGCATCGCGCGCGGCTGCACGATGGCCGCGAGGTCGTGCTCAAGATCCAGTACCCCGAGGCGCACCGGATCATCCCGCTCGACCTTCACATGGTGCGGATGGTCGGCGCGGTCGTGAACCGGATCCAGAGCTACGTCGACCTGCGCGCGATCATCAACGAGGTGACGCGCTTCATCGAGCGCGAACTCGACTTCGAGAACGAGGTGGCGTCGACGAAGCGGCTCGGCGCGATCCTCGCGCCGGTGGCCTCCGTGCGGGTGCCCGAGGTGCACGACGAGCTGTGCGGGCCGAACCTGATCGTCCTCGAGTACCTCGACGGTATCCAGGTGACGCGCACCGATGCGCTCGTGGCCGCCGGTCACAAGCTCGCCGACGTCGCGCGGCGGATCGGCGGGCTCTACGGCGCGATGATCTTCGAGCTCGGCTTCTTCCACGGCGACCCCCATCCGGGCAACCTGCTCGTGCTCGAGGACGGCACGATCGGCCTGCTCGACTACGGGCTCTGCAAGGAGCTGCCCAACGGCTTTGCGTTGCTCGTCGCGCGCATGATGGTGTCGGCGATGATCGGCGACACCGACGACGCGCTCGACGCGGCGGGTCGTCTCGGCTTCGACACGCGCAACATGCGCGCCGATCACCTGCGCACCCTGATGCTGAAGACGATCGGCGACAGCGACGGCGACGAGAGCGTGTTCGACGTGTTCGCCGAGAGCCGCATCGAGCGGATCCCCGAGGACTTCGCGCTCGTGGTGCGGACGCTCATCCTCTTGAACGGCCTGTCGGAGCGGCTGGTCCCCCATCGCCGCCTGGTGCAGGCCGCCCTGCTGCAGCACCTCGCCGACGGTGCGGCCCGGGCGTTCGCGCAGGCGGAAGACGCGCCCGAGGCGGCCGCGACGCGCGCCGCGAGCTGAGCGACGGCGCGTCCCGGGCCGAATGCCCCCCAGCTGACTCCCGATGGCGCGATCGAGATCGCACTCCCTTGCAGTGCGTACGACCGGCTTCGATGCTCTGGTGCGTGTCCGCCAACCGGCCCTTCCATCGAGGAGACCCGTCATGACGATCGGCATGCCCGTGCCCGTGAGCGCTCTCTATCTGGCGATCTTCGCCGTCTTCGCGACGGTGCTCGCCTTCCTGCCCGGCCGCATCCGCGGCGCCGACGACATCCCGATCGGTGACGGGGGGCGGCGCGATCTGCTGCTCCACATGCGGCGCCACGCGAACTTCGTCGAGTACGTGCCGTACTTCATGCTGATGCTCGTGGCGCTCGAGCTGAACGGCACGTCGGACGGCTGGCTGCACGGCCTCGGCATGGCCATGGTGCTCGCCCGCATCGCCCACGCGATCGGCATCAAGGAGGACACGACGCGGCATCCGCTTCGGGCGGTGGGAGCCGGTGGGACGATGCTGGCGAGCCTCGTCGCGGCGGTCATGCTCGCCGGGCAGTTCTTCCGCACCTGAGGCGCGTCATCGCGCTGCGGAGCGCGAGGGACGTCGCCTGCCTATGCTCGACGCCCATGAACGGCCAGACCGGGTCATGACCGAGCGCTACGCCGTCGAGGGCCTCTTCGGCATCGGCTGCAATGAGTTCGTCGAGCACGTGCCCCACTGCGTCGAGATCGGCATGCGCTGCACGTACGTCGGCCCCCGCACCGCGACCATGGTCGTGCCGTACCGGGACGACTTCGTCGGTGACCCGGGGCGGGGTGTCGTCTTCGGCGGCGTCGTCACCACCTTGCTCGATCAGGCCGGCGGCGCCGCGACGCTCTGCAGCCTCGAAGAGATCGTGACCATCGCCACCATCGACCTGCGCGTCGACTACCTGAGAGCGGCGACGCCCGGGCGCGACCTCTACGGCCTCGCCGAGTGCTACAAGCGCACACGCAGCGTCGCCTTCGTGCGGGGCAAGGCGTGGGACGAGAGCGAGGACGACCCCTTCGCCTCCTTCATCGCGACCTACATGCTCGGCTCGTCGGTGGGCGAGCATCCGTTGCAGCGCCTCGCGCAGCAGCAGGCCGGCGGCGGCGGGGGAGGGCGGGCATGAGCGTGTCCGGTCTCGTCGAGCGCATCCCCTATGCGAGGCTGATCGGCATGCGCGCCGAGCGCGACGACGAGGGGCTGCTCTGCCGCCTTCCGTTCAAGGAGGCCATCGTCGGCAATGCGCGACTGCCCGCGGTGCACGGTGGCGTCGTCGGCGCGTTCCTCGAGATGACGGCGATCCTCGCGCTGATCGACGAGGGCGACGCAGAGCGCGTACCCAAGCCGATCAACTTCAGCGTCGACTACCTGCGCTCGGCCGGCCCGCACGAGACGCTGGGCCGCGCGGAGATCGTGAAGCTCGGCCGCCGCATCGCGAACGTGCGCGTGCTGGCCTACCAGGGCGACGCGGCGAAGCCCGTCGCGGCGGGCATCGGCAACTTCCGGCTCTGATCGGGGCGTTCCGCGGGCCCCGGCGCACCCGGATGCACCCTCGAGCTGCCTTGGCTTCCTGGTCGTATGTCATATGCGACACGTCGCGTTCCCTGAGGCGGCTGCCGCGCGGAGCGATCGACCTCCGGGGCGCCGCGAGGGCCGGTTCAGGGGCGTCCGGGCCGATTCGCAATGCGCTGGTGACGCCACGCGGCCGTCGGGGCGACGAATTTGCGGAGGTGCGTTTTTTTGCTTCTCAGTGCGGCAGAAATGCTGCAGAATGCGGCCATCGCCTTGGGAAGGGAGATGCTGATGCTCCGCGCTCGCTCATTGCTGATCGCGCTCGCTGTTCTGCTACTGGCCTCACCTGGTTCCGCCTCGGTCATCGACTTCGAGGGCGGGCTGGTGAACGGTCAGGCCGGACCGTTCAATTTCGCGACGCCTGACGCCAACGTTTCCATCACGCCGGACATACCACCGCCGGGCAACCACCTCGGACTCGCGATCTTCGACTCCGACACCGGTGGCCCGAACGACGGTGGCACCGACCAGGATCTCGTGGTCGACCACGGCAACATCCTGATCCTGCAGAACGACTTGTTCGGGACGCAGACCGTGCCGGGCTTCTTCGATACGGCCGACGACGACGAGAATGGCGGCCAGTTCTTCATCGACTTCGATGCGCCGGTCTACATGAACAGCATCGATCTGATCGACATCAACGGCGCGGGCAACCTGAGCGTCATCATGCAGGACTCGTCGCTGAACACGCGGACGTACCTGGTGCCCGACCAGTGGACGGGCGACATCACCGTCCCCGGCCAGCAGGGCTATCAGACGCTCGATCTCACGACATTGCTGCCGCAGCTCGGCGTGGGCCCCGGCGGCAATGCGACGGCGAGCGAGCTCGGTTCGTTCAATCCGGACGACGTCCGACACATCAACATCACCTTCAACGGCTCCGCCGCCATCGACAACATCAGCTTCGTCCCCGAGCCCGGGACCGCGCTGCTCGTCGGCTTCGGCCTCGGCGCGCTCGGTCTTCGCCGGCGACGGGCGTAGCGGCTCGAGCCCACTTCCTTCCAGCAACTGCACGCAAGACGGCGGCGCCGCGACTCGAGTCGCGGCGCCGTTCTGCATTCGGGGGACGCCGGTGGCTATGCTGCGAGCCGGGCGCCGTCGGCTGGCCGCGGGAGGGGCACATGGACGCTCGGACTCAGCTCGCTCAGTGGGATGAGCAGGGCTTCTTCATCCTGCGCGGCTTCCGCTCCGCCGCCGTGGGCCAGGCGATGCTCGATCGCGTGATCGAGATCGGCCGCGAGGCGAACGGCCAGGTCGTGCACGGCCATCAGTTCGTGATGCCCGAGCAGAACCTCGCCGATGCCGTGTCGGACGGCGCACCCGCCGAGGCCCGCATCTCCAAGATCTTCCGACTGCACCGGGACACGGTCTTCCGTGAATTCATCGAGTCGCCGGACGTGCTCGAGATCGCGCGCACCGTGCTCGGTGCGAAGCTCGACTGCTTCCTGTCGCAGTTCATCTTCAAGAACCCGGGCGCTTGGGGGCAGCCCTGGCATCAGGACGGCTTCTACTTCCCCTTCGACCGCGAGCCGCAGATGGGACTCTGGCTCGCGGTGACGGAGGCGACCCAGGCGAACGGCTGCCTCTGGGTGCTGCCGGGGTCGCATCGCGACGCGATCCACGAGCACGTCCCGGATCGGCGTGAGGGCGCAAACGTCGGCTACGTGGAGATCGTCGACCGCGACACGTCCGACGAGATCGCGGTCGAGATGGCCCCGGGCGACCTGCTGGTCTTCCACAGCCGCCTGATGCACCGCTCGAGGGACAACGGCTCCGACCGTCTCCGCGCCGCGATGGTCTACCACCTGACCGAGCACGGAACCCAGGACACGTCGAAGACACGAACGCCAGTCAACGACTGGATGCCCTTACAGGATCCTCAATAGAGCGAAGGGCGGGCTCCACCCACCGCGAAGCAGGAGCGGGCCGAGGCTCGGGGGACACATGGCCCCGCGCGCAGTTCGGAGCCGCACCCGGGCAGTACGCTCGAAGTGACCGAGGCCCCTGCGGCGAGAATGTCTGAGCACGGGGTCATGTGTCCCCCGAGCCCTGCCACCCACAACCCCCACGCAGAGACGAGCTAGAGCCAGTCCGGAGCGGGCAGCCCTTTCTCGCGCAGGAAGGCGGGATTGAAGAGCTTGCTCTGGTAGCGCGTGCCGCTGTCGCAGAGCAGCGTGACGATCGTCTTGCCCGGCCCGAGCTCCTTCGCGAGCCGGATCGCGCCGGCGACGTTCAACGCGGCGGAGCCGCCGACGCAGAGCCCCTCGTCCTTCAGCAGGCTGAAGCAGATGGGCAGCCACTCGGCGTCCTCGATGCGGTAGGCGATGTCGACCGGTGCGTTCTCGAGGTTGGCCGTGATGCGTCCCTGGCCGATGCCCTCGGTGATCGAGGTGCCCTCGGCCTTGAGCTCGCCGTGCTTGTAGTAGTGGTAGAGCGCGGCGCCGCCGGGGTCGGAGATCGCGATCTGCACGCCGGCGTTGCGCTCCTTCAGCGCCATGCCGATGCCCGCCAGACTGCCGCCGGTGCCGACCGCGCAGGTGAAGCCGTCGATCGTGCCGTCGGTCTCGTCCCAGATCTCGGGCCCCGTCGTGCGGTAGTGGCCGTCGCGGTTCGCGACGTTGTCGAACTGGTTGGCCCAGATCGCGCCGGCGGGCTCGCTCTTCGCCAGATCCTCTGCCAGTCGCCGCGACCAGTGCACGTAGTTGTCGGGGTTCTTGTACGGGACCGCCGGCACCTCGCGCAGGTCGGCGCCGCAGAGCCGGAGCATGTCCTTCTTCTCCTGGCTCTGGGTGTCGGGAATGACGATGACCGTGCGATAGCCCTTGGCGTTCGCGACGAGCGCGAGGCCGATGCCGGTGTTGCCCGCGGTGCCCTCGACGATCACGCCGCCGGGCGCGAGCTTCCCCTTCGCCTCGGCGTCCTCGACGATGGCGAGCGCGGCGCGGTCCTTCACCGAGCCGCCGGGGTTCAGGAACTCGGCCTTGCCGAGGATCGTGCACCCCGTCTCCTCGCTCGCTCGTCGGAGCTTGATGAGCGGCGTGTGGCCGATGGTGCCGATGAAGCCGTCGCGAATCTGCATGGATGGAGGTCCCCGTCTGCGCCGATGCGGGCGCGTCGCCTCTACTCGGGAGCGGGCGTGACTCAGCTCCGCCGGCGCGCCTGCAGGGCCGTCTCGCGGCCGTCGGCGGTGGGCTGGTAGAAGACGTCGATGTCGGCGAAGGCGGTCTCCCAGTCCTCCACCGCGCTGTCGCTCGCGATCTCGAATGCGTCGAAGCCCGAGCGGTGCATGAAGAGGAGCTGCTCGAGCGAGACGTCGCCCACGGCTCGGATCTCGCCCTCGAAGCCGTAGCGCTCGCGCAGCAGCCGTGCGTGCGAGTACGCGCGGCCGTCGGTGAAGGCCGGGAACTCGAGGGCGACGAGGTCGAAGTGGACGAGGTCGCGCGCGATGGCCTCGGGGCCGTGGTCGGGCGAGAGCCGCACGCCGAACACCCCCCCGCGCTTGCAGAGCTCGACCTTGTGTTCGTTCCACTGGTCGAACGTCACGAGCAGGCGGTCGCCGCTCGGCATCGAGGTGGCCTCGGGGTCGACCTTCTGCCAGCCGTCCTCGGCCAGCTTGCCGTCCCTAACGAGCGGCATAGAGCTTCTCCTTGAAGGGGTCCATGCCCACGCGGCGGTAGGTGTCGATGAACTCCTCTCCATCCTCGCGAAGCTCGACGTACGTGTCGAGCACGGTCTCGATGGCGGGTCCGATGTCGTCCACGGTGAAGCCGGGGCCCGTGCGCACGCCGAGCGACGCATCTTCGTGGGAGCATCCGCCGAGGGTCAGCTGATAGAGCTCTTCGCCCTTCTTGTCGACGCCGAGGATGCCGATGTTGCCGACGTGGTGGTGGCCGCAGGCGTTGATGCAGCCCGACATGTTCAGCTCGAGCGGGCCGACCTCCTTCTGGCGCTTCAGGTCGGCGAACCGCTTCGTGATGTCTTCGGCCACCGGGATCGAGCGAGCGTTGGCGAGCGCGCAGTAGTCGAGGCCGGGGCAGCAGATCACGTCGCCGATGAGGTTCAGGTTGGCGGCTGCCAGCTCGAGCTTCACCAGGTCCTGCCAGAGCGCGTAGAGCTCGTCCTTTCTCACGTCGGTGAGGACGATGTTCTGGCGGTGGGTGACCCGCATCTCGCCGAAGCTGAATCGGTCGGCGAGGTCGGCGAGCGCGTCCATCTGATCGCTCGAGAGATCGCCCGGGGCGTGGCCCGGCATCTTGACCGAGATGTTGGCGATGGCGTAGCCCGGCTGCTTGTGACGCGCGACGTTCTGGTCGACCCACTCCGCGAAGTCCGCGTTCTCGCCCGTCTTCGCGTCGAGCGCGGCGCACTCGTCCGGCAGCTCTGCGTAGTCGGGCGGGGCGAAGTACGCGTCGATGCGGTCGATCTCGTCCTGGGGCACCTCGAGCGCGCCCCCCTTCATGTTCGCGTACTCCTCGTCGACGAGGCGCCTGAACTCCTCGGCGCCGGTCTCGTGGACCAGCACCTTGATGCGCGCCTTGTACTTGTTGTCGCGGCGGCCGAAGCGGTTGTAGACGCGCAGGATCGCCTCGAGATACGCGAGCAGCTCGTTCGGGGGCAGCTCCTCGCGGATCGTCTTGCCGATGAAGGGCGTGCGCCCGAGGCCGCCGCCCACGATCACCTCGAAGATGGGATTGTCCTTCGAGTCTCGATCGAGGATCAGGCCGATGTCGTGGACCTTCACCGCGGCGCGATCGTGGGGCGAGCCGGTGACCGCGATCTTGAACTTGCGGGGCAGGAACGAGAACTCGGGGTGCAGGGTCGACCACTGGCGGATGATCTCGCAGTAGACGCGCGGATCCTCGACCTCGTCGGCAGCGACGCCGGCGTGCTCGTCTGCAGTGGTGTTGCGGATGCAGTTGCCGCTCGACTGGATGGCGTGCATCTCGACGCTCGCGAGCTCGCGCAGGAGATCGGGTGTCTCCTCGAGCTTGATCCAGTTGAACTGCATGTTCTGGCGAGTGGTCAGGTGGCCGTAGCCCTTGTCGTACTTGCGCCCGATGTCGGCGAGCTTGCGCATCTGCGTCGAGCTGAGTGCGCCGTAGGGCACGTTGATGCGGAGCATGTACGCGTGCAGCTGCAGGTAGAGGCCGTTCATGAGCCGCAGGGGCCGGAACTGCTCCTCGCTGAGCTTGCCCGAGAGGCGATCCTTCACCTGGCGCCCGAACTGGTCGGCGCGCTCGGTGACCAGCTTCCGGTCGAACTCGTCGTAGCGGTACATCTATTCGTTCCCCGCTTGCTTGCCCAGGTCGGGCCTGTTCGTGGGACCGGTGGCACGGATCGCCTCGCGCGGCTTCGTCGGCCGGATCTCGCCGCCGTCGACCGACACGTCGATGAGCTCGGCGCCCACGACCTGCTGCTGGGCTTCGAGACGCTGGGCGATCGAGAGGAGCTCGTCCGCGCCGGCGCCGGGCTCCTCGACCCGTGCATCGTTCACACTGCTCACCCAGGCATCGCCGTCGGCAAGAAACACGACGCGACCGTCGGTTAATCGGTTGGCGATGATCACCTGGGGCATGCTCGTCCCTCTGCTCGGCCCCTGGGCCGTCGCGACGGGGGGCCGTTGCTCGAATCCGCCGATCCCGGCCATCGTCGCATGGGCTCGAGGAAACGTCTTTTGGATTGGCTACTTGCGAGGTTTCGTCGGCGCCGGTGGCGCCGCCCGAAGGAGCCGCTGGATAGCACAGAGAGCCCCCGGTTTCCAAGATGACGAGCGGCTGAATTCTGACTCGGACACC
The DNA here is from genome assembly GCA_964474355.1 of uncultured Spirochaetaceae bacterium. Classification (GTDB taxonomy): domain Bacteria; phylum Myxococcota_A; class UBA9160; order UBA9160; family UBA4427; genus CAYYSY01. The sequence goes on from CAYYSY010000223.1 coordinate 16,084, forward strand.
GTGTTTAACGGCGCCGTAGTCCAGCTGTGTCCGATGCCGGGGCGACGTCCAGGCTTCGAATCCCAAACGGCTCGCCCCGCTGATCCTCCGCCCCGCGCGCACCAGGTGCCATCCCCCGGGCTGCCTGGCGCCGTGTGCGAGTGGAAGAGGTCGGGTCGTGCCGACGCCCTCGCTCTCCTCCGAGGGTGAAGCGGTGGGTCTGGCTGCGCGTGCCTGCGGTCGAACCGGGCTCCCCGAAGATGCGAATCGCTGGGACGACTCGAACGATCCGTCGTCGAGGGGCGATGCGGCATCCCAAGGCTCGGTGAAAGGGCGGTGCTCGGCCGGCCGCGACGTCCATGCGGGCCGAGCCACGGTGGGCGCGGACACTGCCGGCGCGGAGCCCGACCCGGTGAGGCACCGCCGAAGGTGCCCACCCGGCGCACCCTGTGGGCGGACCTCTTGCAGCGGGTCTTCGAGGTGGATGCCCTGTGTTGCCCGTACTGCGGCGGACGCATGCACGCGCTCGCCGCCATCACGGAGGCCGACTTCGCACGGCGGATCCTCGCGTGCCTGAACCTGCCGACGCCGGCTCCTCCGCTCGCGATGAGCCGGCCAAGCGGCTGCTCTCGTGCATGGCCGGAGTCCGAAGCCCCGAGCTCCGCCGGGACCGACGCCCTCGGGTCGGCGTTCGAGCTCGACGAGAGCAGCCCAGCCGAGGGGGAAGTCGGCGCCTGATCGCCGGTCGGCCAGCGCCCACCCCGGTCGTCGAATCATCCCGATCCCGTCGGGTCCCCGTGCACCCTGCGATCGACCCGTGGGCTGACGAGGCGCCGAGCAGATGTGTCGCGCCAGCCCCCACGACGCCGCGGAGCTTGAACTCGTCCCGGGAACGAGGCCTTCTCCGCTTGGGCCCGAGTTGTCATGGCGCGGAGCGATTGGACCTGGACCGGAGAATGGGGCTCGTTCTTCCCATCCGCGCCGAGCGCTCGGCGATTGGCGTATGCGATCAGTCCGTCTACTCGAACCCGAAAGGAGTCTGGTGATCGTCGAGCCGTTCGCCTTCAGCGACTATGCGCAGTCCGATGACGAGGCGGGCGATCGCGAGCTCGAGACGATCGAGGTCTTCGGCGCGATCGGACGAGCCCTCGATTGACAGAGCCGGGCCACGCCGCGACCGTGTGTGGCCATGAACGCCCGCTTGGAATACCAGCCCGCACTCGACGGGCTCCGCGGGCTGCTGGTCGCGGCGATCCTGGTCTTCCACGCGGGGTTCACGTGGGCGAGTGGCGGCTATCTCGCCATCCCGGTCTTCTTCACGCTCTCGGGCTACTTGATCATGTCGCTGCTGCGGGTCGAGCGCGCCACGACCGGATCCATCGCGCTCGGCCGATTCTGGGAGCGGCGCGCGCGACGCCTGCTTCCCGCTTCGTTGCTCGGCATTGCGCTGGCTGCTGCCTACGGGATCTTCGCCGCCGATCCATCGCAGCTCCGTAACCTGCGCGCCGATGGGGTGTCGGCGGTCTTCTATGTCGCCAACTGGCGGTTCCTCTTCAGCGGCCAGGCGTACGAGAATCTCTTCGCGGCGCCCTCGCCGCTGCTGCACTACTGGAGTCTCGCGATCGAGGAGCAGTTCTATCTGCTGTTCCCGCTCGTGATCGTGATCGTGCTCGGCGTCACCCGCGGCTCTTGGCGGATGCTGGGTGTGCTGCTCGCCGGGCTCGCCGTGGTGTCGCTGTCCTTCGATCTGTGGTGGATCGGATCGGGGGGCGACACGTCGCGCATCTACTACGGGACCGACGCCCGTGTCGGCGAGCTGCTGGCAGGCGGGATCCTCGCGCTGGTGCTGCCACCCGGTTTACCGGGCCCGGTGGATTCGCCCAAGCTGCGCCGCGTGCTCGCGTGGATCGGCGGGGTCGCCTTCATTTCCCTGATCGTCGCCTTCGGGAGCGCGCCGGCGGGATCGGTGCTCGGGGGTGCGCTCTCCGCGTTCTCGCTCGTGTCGGCGGGCGTGGTGGCGGGCTCGCTGGTACCGGGGCCCGTACGCGCGCTGCTCTCGTGGCGCCCGCTGCGCGAGCTCGGAATCATCTCGTACGGGGTGTACGTCTTTCATTGGCCCGTCTTTCTCTGGCTGGACGAGAGCCGCACGGGGCTCGATCCGTATCCGCTCTTCCTGCTGCGTCTTTGCGTCGTGTTGTCGCTCGGGCTCCTTTCGAACCGGCTCGTCGAGTCGCCGATCCGACGCGCGAAGCCGATCGGCTGGCGTGCGATTCCGTTCGTCGTCGCGGGGATGCTCGCCACGTGCGGGGTCGTGATGCTCGTGACCCTGAGCCCGCCGCCGCCCTCCGAGCTCGCAGAGGAGCTCGAGACCGAGCCCGCCGCGACATCGGCGGGCTCCGTGCCGCGTGGTCCGATGATCGGTGTCGTCGGCGGCTCGGAGGCCTGGTCGATCCATAAGGGGCTGAACGCGCTCGCCAAGGACGGCGGTCGATTCCGGACGCTCCGCCTGTGTCGCCGCTGGTGCGGGATCGCCCGGGGCGGGCTGCAGGATCTCGACACGAATCGGAGCTTCGACGATCGCTGTGGCGAATGGGCGAGCCGTTGGCGTCTGGAGGTGCTCGCGAAGCGGCCGAGGGTGGTGGTGCTCATCCCGAGCGTCTGGGATCTGACCGATCGCGAGCTGCCCGAGTGGGATGGCCTCCGCGGTCCCGGGGATCCGGAGTTCGATGCGTGGCTGCTCGCCGAGTACGCGGCGGCGACCGATGCGGCACTCGCCGGTGGTGGGCGCGCGGTCTGGCTGACGTCGGCGTGCGTCGGGACCGACGAACTGGTCGGGCCGCTGCTCGACAATCCGGCCCTCTCCCACGAACGGAGCCGCTATCTGAACGAAGATGTCCTGCCCCGCGCAATCCACGGGCGACCCGGCGCGCAGATCATCGATCTCGACGCGGCGGTCTGTGGCCCGAACCCCGTGCTTCGGCTCGCCCCTCCCGAGCAGCTCCGCCCGGATGGCATCCACTACTCACGGCCGGGCAGTCGTCTGGTCGCCGATTGGCTGATCCCGCAGATCCTGCGTCGACCGACGGAACCGACCCGCGCGGCGCGCTGAACCGCCCACCGCCGCGCATGCTCGGTTGATCGGTGCGGATCGGAGCTTCGAGCCCCTTCTTCCGAGAGCACGTCCGATGACCACCTGGATTCGAAGCGGGTATCGACGACGCCGGCCGTGGCGGGGATGGTCGACGCGATTCGCGAGCCCGGAGGCGTCGGCAGATCCCTCGACCTCTTCAGTGGGATCGCTGCGGAAGGGAATCGTGGGGCCCGATGCGTTTCGCGTGAGCGTGCGAGCCAGCCGGAACGGCGAGCGGATGTTGTTCGCCGTCGCACGAATCGTGAGCTCGAGCAGGCTCGGATCGGCTTCGGGCACCCACCGCTTCTCGGGCGGCTCGACCGTCGCCTCGGGCTCGATGTCGTGGATCGCGGTGGCCAGCTCGGCGCCCGATCCGCCGTCGATCGCCGCGTGGTGGATCTTCGTCATGACCGCGAAGCGACCGGGCGGCGGGGGGTGCCATCGCACGGCACACTGCGTGTGCCGATGTCCGAGCCGGGCGACGGTGGGGAGGCGACGACGTGAGCGCGGCGTCCACGGTATCGGAAGAACGGCCCCGAGGCGCTCGCGACTGGATCGCCGTCGCCGTGTTCGCCGCCACCGCGGCCGCGAGCTACGCGCGTCTCTACTTCGGCGTCGACCTCACCGACGACGCGTACTATGCCGCTCTGCCCTGGGCCTTCCATCTCGGTCACCGGCCCGTGCTCGACGAGTGGGCGATCCATCAGCTCGCTGCGCTGCCGCTCTTGCCCGCGGTCTCGGCGTGGGCTCGGCTCACGGGCTCGTCGGACGGGCTCGTGCTCTTTCTGCGGCATCTGCACTTCGTCGCCGCGCTCGGCGTGGCAGGGCTCGTGTGGGGCTGGCTGCGGGCGAGGTTCGACCACCGCATCGCGTGGCTCTGCTCGGCGGTCGTCGTGGCGTACGTGCCCTTCCACATGCCGGCGCTCAGCTACAACACGATCACGTCGCTCGCGTTGACCGGCGGCCTCGTGCTGCTCGCACGCGCCGCGACGGCGCCCCGGCCGGTGGCGCGCCAGGCGTGCGGGACACTGCTGCTCGGGCTGGCTTCGTTCTCGTATCCACCGATGGCGGTCGCGAGCGGTGTCGCTGTGATTGCGAGTCTCCACATCGCACGGGCTCGCCTCGACGGGCCTCGATTCTTGCGAGTGGTCGCCGCGACGGCCGGCCCGATGGTCGCCTGGGCCTGCATCGCCGGCACAGGGTTCGCACTGATCGGCGGCCTCGCGAGCCTCGAGGGACCGATGGCGCTGAACGACGCGCTCGGCACACAGGGCGGCGGCGCAGCCAAAGTGCGACAGCTGATGGACGAGGTGAGCCGCACCGGGCCCTTCTTCGTCGGCCTGCTCGTGTGGCTGAACCTGCTGCTCTTCGTGACGCTGCGCGCCGCCACGGTGCCGGCGCTCACTTTCGGGACCGTGCTCCTGGGCACACTGCCCTTGTTCATGCAGGGCCTCTCGCCCCCGATCAACGAGCCGCACACGACCGCGCCGTTCTACTGGATGGCGCTCGGCCTGGCCTCGCCGCTCTTCTGGCGCGGCGCGCGAGACGACGCGGATGCGGGCGCGGCGGTCGACCTGCGCATCGTCGTCCTGCCCAGCATCGTGGCCGGGCTCGCCATCGCCTGGGCGACGGCGAACGGCCTGCGCAACACGCCACTGGGCCTCCTGCCCGCCGCGGTCGCTGGCCTCGCGGGCATCGCGAGCACGATCGCATCGAAGCCCGACATGGGGCCGGTGACGCGTCGCGCTGCGATGTTCGTCGTGGCCGCGCTCGTGGCTTTCCAGCTGCTGCAGTACTGGCACGTGACCTACCGCAACGGCCGGGTCGACGCGCTCACCGAGACCGTCGCGTCGGGCCCCTGGGCGGGCATCCGCACGACACCGCAGCGAGCCGCGCTCGTGCATCAGCTCGCGGCCGACATCGAGCGCGTGCGCGCGAATGCAGCGACGCTGCTCTCGATCGACTACCTGCCAGCGGGCTATCTCCTGAGCGATCTGCGGCCGCTCACGTCGGCGCTCTGGACGTTCCCCGACTTCTGCTGCCAGGGCACGCCCGAGGTCCGGCGCGTCTACGCCCGCCGCTTCGAGGGCGGCGGCGAGCGCCCGGACGTCATCGTCGACAACCACTGCCTGTTCATCGAGGACACGGTCGGCTCGCTGCACCGCCCGCGCGAGTTGCCGCCCGATCCGCTGCGCGAGACCCTGCGCGAAGCGGCCTACGACGTCGTCGCGCGTCATCCCTGCTATACGCTGCTGCGCGCGACGAACGAGCCGGCGCGCTAGGCGCGAGCCTCGCCGCCCGGCGGCATCGGACATCGCGAAAACGGAGCTTGAATGCCTTCTGCCTATCCGGTTGGCTCCGCCGTGAGTCGTCGATAGGGAAACGGTTCGGCTGCGATAGCGGCGCGCAGGACGGGTGAGAATAGGTCAGCCTCGCTCCAGCGTTCGTTGAAGCGAAACTGGAACTCGTTGAGGTAGCGCTGCAGATGCTTCGGGCTGACTCCGTGATAGGCGCCCCGTAACCAGGTCTTGAGGTTTCCGAAGACCGTGTGAGCCCATGGCAGACCATCCACTTCGTGTCGCCCATGACCGCCCTTGCGAGCGCGATGATCGATTCCCATCTTGCTGAGTGCCTTGTAGGCGGCCCAGGCATCGGTATGAACCGTGGCCGCCTTCGACACGATCGCGTCTTGGACGAACGAAGTCAGAACAGCCGTCGTTGCGCGTGGAATCACGGCAAGCCGTACGCAGCCGGCGGTGCGGCCTCGGTGTTCGACCGCGACGGCGACACCGACCTTGCCGGCTCCGCGTCCGTTCCATTCCTTGCGATAGCCGCCGATGTAGGTCTCGTCCGCCTCGACCTTCCCGGTCAACAGTGGCGCCGGAAGAGCCGAGAGCCCCGACCGAAGCTTGTGCAGCAACGTCCATGCGGTCTGGTAGCTCCCGAGCCCCGCGTCCTTTTGAAACTGAAGGGCAGAGTTCCCCTTCTTGTGACGGGCGAGAAAGAAGACGCCGAGGAACCACACGCGAAGCGAGACCCGGGTTCCGTGAAAGACCGTCCCAGCAGTCACCGAGCTCTGATAGCGACATCCTCGGCACTGCTCGAGTCGTCGGTTTGCCAGAAAATGACTGCCGCGGCCACCGCAGCGTGGGCACTCGAACCCGTCTGGCCAACGGGCCCGACGCAGATAGGTCCAGCAGTGAGCGTCATCCGGGAACTGGTCCTGAAACTCGATGAGTGTGCGCGGAAACTGCATCACGACCTCCTCCTTGGAAGCCGTCAGCGTGGGGCAGCCTCGTGACAAAGGCGGTCACAAGCGGAGCCAACCGGATGGGCAGAGGAGTTTCAAGGCCTGCTTTCGGCTCGAGGTCCGATAAGCAAGGGCTATGTCAAGTCGCAGGGTCAGGGGGCCAGGCCCGATCCAGGACGATTTCAAGGTCCTTGCCTCCAGCCCGGGCATCAGTCACGCCCTGTGCGGCCGTGGGCCTGTTTGCGAGCGCAGCTGTCCATTCGGGGCCGGGCTGAGCATTGGCTGGCGCTTCTGGATTGAGCGGCTCGTTCGCCCGGGTTGTCAAGCGCCAGGGGGACAAGCTTCGGGCGACGGGTGCACGAGCGGGCTCGGACCTCCCTGAACCTGCCGACGCGGGCTCCCCCGCTCGCGAGGAGCCGGCCAGTCGGCCGGACTCCTGCCTGGCCAGAGCACGAACCCTCCAAAGCCCGCCGAGACCGACACCCTCCGGTCCGCGTTCGAGTTCGACCAGAGCACCCCAGCCGAGTGGGACGTCGGCGCCTGACGACGTCGGGCGACGTCGCCCCCCTCGCGTGGCCCCATCCAGATCCCGCCGGGCGCCGGTGCGCCCGCCGATCGGCCAGCGAGCCGATGACCAGCCCGCTGGGCGTCGCGCACCACCCCGCGCGGTGCCACGGGCCTTGAAATCATCCCGGGAACAGGCCTGATCCCCTCGCTCCCCTGCTTGTCATGGTGTCGAGGTCATCGGACCTGGAGCGGAGAACGGGGCTCGTTCGTCCTGCCCGCTCTCGGCTGCGCCTCTCTCAGGCCTCGTCGGGCTCGTAGCCGAGGTTCGGCGAGAGCCAGCGCTCGGCCTCCTTCTCGCTCAGCCCACGGCGCTTCGCGTAGTCCGCCACCTGGTCGCGGCCGAGCCGGCCCACGGTGAAGTAGCGCGCCTCGGGGTGTGCGAAGTAGAGCCCCGACACGCTCGCCGCCGGAGTCATGGCGCACGACTCCGTCAGCTCGATCCCGACCGCCGGCGCGTCGAGCAGATCGAAGAGGATGCGCTTGGGCGTGTGGTCGGGGCACGCGGGGTAGCCGAAGGCGGGCCGAATGCCGCGGTACTTCTCGCCGATGAGGTCGTCGTTCGTGAGCGACTCGTCTCGGCCGTAGCCCCACTCGCGGCGGGCGCGCTCGTGCATCAGCTCGGCGAACGCCTCGGCGCAGCGGTCGGCGAGTGCCTTCACCATGATCGCGTGGTAGTCGTCGTGGGCCTTCTCGTAGCTCGCCGCGAGCGCATCGGCGCCGAGGCCGGCGGTGACGGCGAAGGCGCCGACGTAGTCCTCCAGGCCCGAGTCGATCGGCGCCACGAAGTCGGCGAGCGAGCGGTAGCGATCGGCCGAGCCGGACACGCTCTGCTGTCGCAGCATCGGGAACCGGGTCAGCTCGGCGCTGCGCGACGCGTCGCTCCACAGCACGATGTCGTCGCCGTCCGAGTTCGCCGGCCACAAGCCGTAGGCGCCTGAAGCCTCGATCTGTCCCTTCTCGATGATCTCCCCGAGCAGCTTGCGGCCGTGCTCGTAGAGCTCGCGCGCCGCTTCACCGTACTTCTCGCTCTCGAGGATCGCCGGGTACTTGCCCTTCAGCTCCCACGCGGTGAAGAAGAAGGTCCAGTCGATGTAGTCGGCGAGGTCGGCGAGCTTCACGTCGTCGATCACGCGCCGGCCCGTGAAGGCCGGCTTCTCCAGGTCCTCGGCCTTCCACTCGATCCCCGAGCCCGTGGCCAGCGCCTGGGCGTACGGGGTCAGCGGGCGCTCCTGGCGGTCGGCATAGACCTTCAGGATGCGCTCCTGGTCGGCGACGTTCTCGGCGTCGAAGCTCTTCTTCTTCTCGGCATCGAGGAGGCTCGCGACGACGCCGACCGCCCGCGACGCATCGCGCACGTGGGCCACGCTCTCGCCGTACTTCGGAGAGATCTTGACCGCCGTGTGCTGCTTGCTGGTGGTCGCGCCGCCGATCAGCAGCGGCAGCTTCAGCCCGCGCCGCTCCATCTCGGCCGCGACGTTCACCATCTCGTCGAGCGACGGCGTGATGAGGCCCGAGAGCCCGATGGCGTGGGCGCCTTCGGCCACCGCCGTGTCGATGATCTTCTCGGCCGGCACCATGACGCCGAGGTCGATCACGTCGTAGTTGTTGCAGCCGAGCACGACGCCCACGATGTTCTTGCCGATGTCGTGCACGTCGCCCTTCACCGTCGCCATGACGATCCGGCCCTGGCTCGAGCCCTCGTCCTTCTCGGCCTCGAGATAGGGCTCGAGATACGCGACGGCGCGCTTCATGACGCGCGCGCTCTTAACGACCTGCGGCAGGAACATCTTGCCCGCACCGAAGAGGTCACCGACCACGCTCATGCCATCCATGAGCGGCCCTTCGATCACGTGCAGCGGCTTCTCGGCGGCCTTGCGCGCCTCTTCGGTGTCCTCTTCGATGAAGTCGGTGATGCCGTGGACGAGCGCGTGCGCGAGGCGCTCGTCCACCCCCTCCTCGCGCCAGGAGAGGTCGACCTCCCTGGTCTTGCCCTCGCCCTTGACCGTCTGGGCGAACTCGATCAACTGCTCGGTGGCCTCGGGGCTCCGGTTGAAGATCACGTCCTCGACGAGCTGGAGGAGATCCTTCGGGATGTCCTCGTAGACCTCGAGCTGTCCGGCGTTCACGATGCCCATGTCCATGCCGGCCTGCATGGCGTGGTAGAGGAACGCGGAGTGGATCGCTTCGCGTACGCGATCGTTGCCACGGAACGCGAACGAGAGGTTCGAGACGCCGCCCGAGATGTGGACGCCGGGGCAGCGCTTGCGGATCTCGCGCGCGGCATCGATGAAGTTCTTCGCGTAGTCCGAGTGCTCCTCGATGCCGGTGGCGATGGCGAGGATGTTCGGGTCGAAGATGATGTCCTCGGGCGGGAAGCCGGCCTTCTCGGTGAGCAGCCGGTAGCTGCGCTCGCAGATCTCGATCTTGCGCTCGGTGGTATCGGCCTGGCCCGTCTCGTCGAACGCCATGACGACGACCGCTGCGCCGTAGCTGCGGATCTTGCGCGCGTGCTCGAGAAACGCGGCCTCGCCCTCCTTCAGCGAGATCGAGTTCACGACACCCTTGCCCTGGACGCACTTCAGCCCGGCCTCGATGACGGTCCACTTCGAGCTGTCGACCATGATCGGGATGCGCGCCACCTCGGGCTCGCCCGCGATCAGGTTCAGGAAGTGGGTCATGACCGCTTCGCTCTCGAGCATCCCCTCGTCCATGTTGACGTCGAGGATGTTCGCGCCGCCGCGCACCTGATCGAGGGCGACGTCGAGCGCCTCCTCGTAGTTCTCGCTCTTGATGAGCCGGCGGAACTTCGCCGAGCCGGTCACGTTGGTGCGCTCGCCGATCATCTGGAAGTTCGAGTCTTCGCGGATCGTCAGCGGCTCGAGGCCCGAGAGGTGGGTCACCAGCCTGGGCAGCTCCGGCGTCACGCGCGGGGCCACGCCGTCGACGTTGCACGCGATCGCGGCGATGTGGCCCGGCGTGGTGCCGCAGCAGCCGCCGACGATGTTGACGAGCCCACTCGTCGCGAACTCGCCGACGAGCTCGCCCGTCGTGTCCGGCGCCTCGTCGTACTCCCCGAACGCATTCGGCAGACCGGCGTTCGGGTACGCCGACACGCCGCTCCTCGAGAGCCGCGAGAGCTCGACCACGTGCTGGCGCATGTCGGTGGCACCGAGCGAGCAGTTGACGCCGACGGTGATCGGATTCGCGTGCTCGATCGAGCGGTAGAACGCCTCGACGGTCTGACCCGACAAGGTGCGCCCGCTCGCGTCGGTGATCGCGACCGAGATCATGAGGGGCAGCTCGACGCCGAGCTCGCGTTGCACCGCGTCTACGGCGACCAGCGCCGCCTTTGCGTTCAAGGTGTCGAAGATGGTCTCGACGAGCAGCAGATCGCAGCCGCCCTCGATGAGGCCCCGCGTCGCCTCTTCGTACGATTCACGGAGCTCGTCGAATGTGAGGTTGCGCGCTGCGGCGTCGTTCACGTCGGGCGAGATCGAGAGCGTCTTCGGGGTCGGGCCGATGGCGCCGGCGACGAAGCGGGGCTTCGACGGGTCCTTCGCCGTGACCGCGTCCGCGACGCGGCGCGCGAGCCGCGCACTCTCGACGTTCAGCTCATAGCAGATCGACTCGAGGCCGTAGTCGGCCTGGGCGATCGTGTTGCTGCCGAACGTGTTGGTCTCGATGATGTCGGCGCCGGCTTCGAGGAAGTCGGCGTGGATCTGCTCGATCACGTCCGGCCGCGTGAGGGTCAGCAGCTCGTTGTCGCCCTGGAGATCGGACGGGTGATCGCCGAAGCGGTCGCCCCGGTAGTCGGCCTCGCCGAGTCCGAAGCCCTGGATCATCGTGCCCATCGCGCCGTCGATGACGAGAATGCGGTCCTGGAGGGCGGCCCGAAAGCGGGCCGGGCGGTCGAGGTCGGTCATGGTGGGGCTCCGTGGCGGGTCCTGGGATGGACCTGTCGGATTCGAATCTCGTGACGGGGCAGGGGGGCCGGGCGGTGACTCGGCTCGGAGATTACCCGCGGCTGCGGCTCGCGGCCTCCAGGAAGCGCTCAACCTCCTGATCCTGCTGACGAAGCACGCAGGCTACCAGATTCATCAGGATATCTCAATATACGGATGCATTTGCATTCGGCTCGAGCCGAAGTCGTGCCATTCGAAGATCGTCGATTGATAATGAATATTGCTATGAGATATTGAATATGTTCCAATGTCCTCCGATGCGACGATCCTACGACTCATCGCGACGCCTCGAGGCCGCCGAGCGGACACGCCGGGACATCGTGCAGGCGGCGATCAAGCTGCACTGGGACGGCATCACCGACTTCGCCGCGCTCGCCGAGGAGGCGGGCTGCTCGGTGTCGACCGTCCGCAAGCACTTCCCGACCAAGGAGCACGTCTTTCGTGACTGCACGCGCGCCTTCGCCGAGACGCTCGAGCTGCCCGATCCCGAAGCCATCGCCCGCATCGAGGTCCGGGCGGCTCGGGTCGAGCACGCGATTCGCGAGCTCCTCCGCGTGCATGAGTCGATGTTCGGGTACGCCTGGTACAGCGCGCTGACGCGCGCCGACTCCCCGGCCCTCGACGCCGTGATGACGTCCTACGAGCAGCTCGCCGACGCGATCAGCGAGATCGTCGCACCGGCGGGCAGCGAGCGGGCGGGCCTCGTCCGCGGCCTGCTCGACTTCCTGACGTACCGCGCTCTCCGGACCAGCGGCGGGCTCACGCCCGACGCCGCGTTCGAGCAGACGCACGAAGCGGTGCGGCACGCAATTCGAATCGATTCCCAAAACGACACGAGGAGCACCACATGATCACGAACAGCGAGTCCGGCACACGCATCGACGAGATCGCCGCGGGCATCCATCGCATCAGCACGCCGGTGCCGCCCGAGGCGATGCCCGGCGGCTTCACGTTCAACCAGTTCCTGATCGAGGACGAGCAGCCGCTGCTCTATCACACCGGTCCGAAGAAGATGTTCCCGCTGATCCGCGAGGCGATCGGCCACGTGCTGCCGGTCGAGTCGCTCCGCTTCGTCGGGTTCAGCCACTACGAGGCCGACGAGTGCGGCTCGCTGAACGACTTCCTCAAGGCGGCCCCCGACGCAGAGCCGCTGTGCAGCGTGACTGCGAAGATGGTCTCGGTGGACGACGTCGCCCTGCGGCCCGCGCGGGCGATCGGCGACGGAGAGGTGATCTCGCTCGGCCGGCATCGCGTGCGCTGGCTCGACACGCCGCACTTTCCGCACGGCTGGGAGTGCGGGCACCTCTACGAGGAGTCGACGTCGACGCTCTTCTGCGGCGATCTCTTCACCCAGGGTGGGCACGAGCACGAGGCGCTCACGAAGGCGGACATCCTCGCGCCGAGCGAGGCCATGCGGGGCGGCATGGACTACTACTCGGCGACGTCCCATGGCGCGGCGCTCGCGGACAAGCTGGCCGCCACGAACCCGGCGGTGCTCGCGTGCATGCACGGCGCCTCCTGGGAGGGCGACGGGGCGCGCATGCTCCGCGATCTCGGGCAGGCGCTGGCCGGCTAGCAGCCCGGGGGACCCCATGAAGAGAAGGGCCGGACGACCCCGCTGGATCGTCCGGACCCGTCGTCATTCGGGGCCTCGTCGCGGCGACCGTGGGCGCTCCCCAACCCTCTGATTCGGCTAGCGAAGTCGTCTCGCCTATCCCCGTGTCCCGTCGTTCCAGATCGTGGACGGAAGCACGGGCGGGCCGGTCGGGGAAGGACCTTGAAATACCGCCACGCGGGGTCGACGGAAGGCTCATAATGAGGCGCGGAGCGGTGTCGCGCAGGTGCCACTTGCCACGTCCGAGTGCCAGTTCCTAGAGTCGCCCCCCAACGCACATGATCCGGAGTCCGCTCCTGCGCCCCAACGCCTCCTTCGCCCTGCTGCTGCTCTGCTTCTTTCTCTCGGGACTGGCTGCGCTCATGTACGAGACGGCCTGGACCCGCGAGTTCGCGTTCGTATTCGGCACCTCCGAGCTCGCCGTCTCGGCCGTGCTCGCCGCCTACATGACGGGGCTCGCCGCAGGCGCCGCCCTTGCGGCGAAGCTCGCGCCTCGATTGAGGCGCCCCGTGCTGGCGTACGGTCTGCTGGAGCTCGGCATCGCGCTCGGTGCCCTCGCCGTTCCGTGGGGCATTCGGGGGCTCACGGGGCTCTACATCGGCTGGCTCGGCGGTCTCGACGCGCCGCCCGAGACCATCGGGCTTGCCACGGCGCTCTTCCACCTCGTGGGCGCCTTCGTGGTCATGGTGCCCTGCACTGCGATGATGGGCGCGACGCTTCCGCTCCTCGCCCGGCACGCCGTGCGCTCGGACGATCAGATCGGTCCGCGCATCGGTGTGCTCTACGGCGTGAACACGGCGGGGGCGATCGCGGGCGCGCTGCTGGCGGCGTTCGTGCTCCTGCCGGCGGTGGGCCTGCGCCAGACGATCTACGTGGCCGCGCTCGTCAACGGTCTCGTCTTCGTGGCGGCCGCGTTGCTGGCTCGGCGCGTTCAGGCCGCGGACTACCAGGTCGCGCCGCAGCCGTCCGAGGCCGTGAGCTCCGGGCGCTGGATCCTGCCGATCATCGCGATCTCCGGCGCGATCTCCTTCGTCTACGAGGTGATGTGGACGCGGCTCCTCGGCTTCGTGATGGGCGGCAGCACGGCCGCATTCGCGACGATGCTTGCGTCGTTCCTGATCGGCATCGCGGCCGGTAGCGCAGTGGCGTCTCGGCTCGCGAGACGGCCAGGCGCCGCGGCCGTCGGATTCGTCGTGGTGCAGCTCGGGGCGGCCGTTGCCGCGCGAGGGGCTTTCGCGGTCGCAGACGCGCTCCCGGACATCGCCACGGCGCTGCAGCTGACACCGGATCGGATGGCGACCGGCGCCCTCACGTCGGTGCTCGTGCTGCTGCCTTTCACGCTCTGCATCGGTGCGACCTTCCCCTTCGCGGTCCGGCTCCATGCACAGCACGCCATCGACGCGGCACCAGCCAGTGCACGCGTCTACGCGTGGAACACTCTGGGCTCCGTCGCGGGAGCGGTGGGGGCCGGCTTCTGGCTGCTGCCGACGTTCGGATTCGAGGGGACGGCCACCCTCGGCGTGCTGGGAAATCTCGCGCTCGCCGTGGCCGCCGCGCTCGCCTTCCTGGCACCGCGGGGACGCCTCATCGGCGTCGCGACCGCCGCTGTGCTGGCCGTGGCAACCGTGCTGGTGGCACCGCCGGTGGCGCCCGAGCGGCTGATGAAGAGCTCGCCTCTCGCGGTCCAGCCGCATCCCGGCGCCCTCGAGTTTGTCGGCGTGGGGCGCTCGGCCACGGTGGCGCTCATCGATGCGGGACACAGCTGGCGCCTGACCACGAACGGACTGCCCGACGCCCTCATCAGCCGGCCCGAGGTGCCCTTCGATCGACTGCGACCGGCGCGTTGGCTGACCCTCCTCCCGATCCTCGCGCGTCCGGATGCGGAGGATCTCCTGCTGATCGGCCTCGGGGGCGGAGGATCGCTGGCGGCGATCACGCCCGGCCTGAGATCAGTGGACGTGATCGAGCTCGAGCCGGAGGTCGTCGAGGCCAACGCAGTCGTGTCGGAGCGTCGACGCGAGCGCGACCCGCTGGCGGACCCGCGAGTCTCGCTCTATCTCGGCGACGCGCGTGGTGCGCTGATGCTCTCGGGTCGCACGTACGATGCGGTCGTGTCCCAGCCCTCGCATCCGTGGACCTCCGGGGCTTCGCACCTGTACACCCGCAACTTCTTCGAGCTGGTTCGCAGCAGGCTGCGTCCGGACGGAGTCTTCGTCCAGTGGATCGGCCTCGCCTTCGTGAACGCCGACCTGGTACGCAGCCTGTTGGCGACGCTTCAGGACGTCTTCCCCTACGTCGAGGCCTACCAGCCCGAGAAGGCGGCCCTGCTCTTCGTGGCATCGGCGACCCCACTCGATCCCCTGAGCACCGCCCAGCGGGCCATCGAGTCCGCCCCGGAGCCGTTCGGCCTGGTCGGCGTCCACAGCACATTGGACGTAGCTCTCGCGAGAGTGCTCGACAGCGAAGGCACACGGGTCGTCTCGGCCGGCGCTGAGCTCGTGACGGACGATCACAATCGACTCGCTTCGTCCGTGGGACGGCTCGGCGAGTTCCAGCGGGATCGGCGACGCATCGACGCCATGCTGGCCGCGCACGATCCGCTGCCCGCGGTCGCTGATTCGTTCGATCTCTCACGCTTGATGCGCGAGATCGGCCTGCGGAGGGACGTCGCGCGTGGAGAACGGCTGATCGCGGGGCTCGACGAGGCACATCGAGATCTTGCTCGCGGATGGGCCCAGCTCGAGAATGGCCGAGACTTCGAGGCTCAACGGAGCTTCCGCGAAGCACTCGCCGAGGCTCCCGATCTACACGATGCGCGGATCGGTCTCGCTCTGCTCGGCCACGCTTCCGAGATGGGGGCTCTGTCGCCGCGTGACGCGGTCGTTGCGGAGGCGATTCGGCTCGGAGCGAACGGCGACCTGGAGGGGGTCCGGCGGCTCGATGCAGAGCTCGCGAGCTGGCGACCAGGAGAGCTTCTCTATCCCGAGGCCGCGCTGCTTCGAGTCGACTGGCGGCTCGCGGCTGGTGGCCGCCGCGAGGCGGAGGAAGCGCTGGAGATCGCCGACGAGCTCCTGACCCGGCGCCGCGAGCCCGAGATCTACCTGGCGAGGGCGCAGGCGGCGGCGCTGGCCGGTCGCCCCGATCACGGGTGGGTTGCGCTCGATCGGCTGAGCGAGATTCCACCACCGCGGGTGGAACGCGCCGATTACTTCCGCGCGCTCGAGATCGCAAAGGGACTTCCGGAGGGACCCTATTCGGGCGCGATCCTCACTCGGCTGGAGCAACGCGTGGGCCGTAGCATCGACCGTTGAATGGACCTCCCGGAGCTTGGGCGGCGCCCGCCCGTGGCCCAGGACCTCGCCGGGCCCCGACCGGAAGGTCCAGCCGTGCATGGCATGACTCTCTGATCCAGAGGCCCGCCCGAATCCGCTTTCGCGGATCCATCGCAGAGAACGGCCTCGGCTCGATCCCGAAGGCGTAGCCGGGTACACCGCTTGCGGAGCTTCATCCGCGTCACGCTCAGCTCGACCTCGAGCAGCTCTGCCCCAGCGCCCGATTCCTGCAAGTGTCGTCGAGCGGTTGCGCCGGCCTCGGACCTCGCTCAGTCACCCACCTCACCAGGCTCTGATGCACCTGGAAGAGTGGTCAACGCCACGCGAGTGAACGACACACTTCGAGTTCGTCTCTCGCTCGTGGCTGACACCGCTGTGCACGTGTGCAAAAAAGGAAACGGGCGAACTCTCTCGAGTTCGCCCGTTTCGGTTCGGATCATCCTGCGGCGGGAGCGCGATCTGGCGCGCCCCCGGCCGCGAAGACGTACGGTGTCTCAACCCTCGCCGGCGAGCCGGTGGCGAGCCATGTAACCGCCCGCCAGCGTGAGCAGCGCGACCATCGCGATCAGCGTCGGCCACGAGGTGAACGGAACCTGCGACGTCGAACCGAACTTCAGGTTGAGCACCTCGAGCGCTGCGAAGTGGTTGCCACTCGGCGCCCGCTCGGTCGTCCCGCCGGCCACCATGGTGATCCGGCCCGCGCCGAGAGCGGTCCGCGAGTCGCCGCCCATGGCGGTCAGCCGAGTGGCGGGATCCTGCGACGGCACCGCTCCGGGAGCGTTGTCGACGGTGATGGTGCCGGTCGTCCAGGGCATGCCCCAGTCGTAGTTCATCGAACCCGGAAGGGTCATGGTCTGGGTGCCCTGGGCGGAGATGATTCCGCAGCCAGGCGGGTTGGGCTCGACGCCAAGGCCGGTGGTGCACGGCGTGTTGATCATGTACGTCGAGTACACCGGGCCAGGCGCAAGAGTCAGCTGGCGGAAGTTGGCGTAGCCGCCGCCTGCGACCTGCTTGCCATAGTCGGGGTTCGAGGTGCCGCCGACGAGCTGATGCAGAACCGCGCTCGGACCGAACTTGATCGATACGACGCCCGTATTCCGGAGCATCATGTTCATCGTCCCGCCGAACTTGCTCGCGCCCGACGTGTACTTGATGCGGGCGCCAATCGGACCCACCGGGAACGTCCGCATCGTGGTGATGGGGCCCAGCATCGTCGTGAACATCGTGGTCGTCGTGCAGGCGCCGGTCGGCGGACACCAGGTGAAGTTCGAAGCCAGGCGCGGAACGCCGCCGCCACCGCCCATCAGCGTGGCAGGGCCACCGGCCGTCTGGATCGGGTCGTTCACCCAAGCATTCGCCTGGAAGTTCGCCAGGCCGGCCGGGACGATTCCCATCGTGGCGCCATTGTTCGTCGAGCTGGCCACCGGGGCCGCGATGCTGAACTGAGAGGCCAGCTGAATGACCGTCGGGATCCCGTTCACGGGAACCGTCTGACGGTTTGCCGGGCCGCCGGAGAGTCCGAATGCGCCGGTCGGAACGGTGAACGATGCGGGGTTCGAGCCCATCGCACTGACGGTCGTGATCCCAGCCGGAATACCGCCGTTCAGGGGGCGCAGGTTGCTTACGCAGCCGCTCAGAATCGCGTTCGGTCCACCGCAGAAGACCGGGCCGCCGTTGGCCGGGATGTCCACGAGCGGGCCGCGGTTCATGAACCATTCGCCGACCATCGTGAGGGGGCCGGCGGCTGCGCTTTGAGCGATCAAGAGGCCGACGGCGAGGATGCACCCGGCGCTCCACTGGATCAACTTACCGGTGATCATGACTTCTCCTTAGTGCACGCCAGCGGCTCGTCGCCGGCGACCAATCTGTTCTGTTCTCATATTTCCTGCAAGCGCAGTGCCATTAAATGTTCGTCGGCGCTGCAATAATTTCCCCTTCGGTGTCGGCCACTTGCGCGCCGCAGACGAGAACGCCCGACCGCCTGATTTCGAGGCGAATGGGGTGGTCTGCGCCGCCGCGTCGAGCGAGCCGGGCCTCCAGGCGGAAAACAGCTTTCATTTCAGTAGGTTTCGAGTCGTTCTGCCGCTCCGCGCGGGTGGGGCAGAACGCGCCGGCTGGCGCAAAGTGCACCGCCATGTGGACCTCGCGAGCCGGTCTCGTGTGGCCGCATCGCAGCCGAGGGAGCCAGGTGCTTCTGGGCCGATTCGAGACGCTCCGATGCTAGTATGGCCCGCCATGTCGAGACGAGCGTCTACTACGACCGCGATCGCGACCTCGGTGGGTGTCATCATAGGTGTGGCGATTGCCTACCAGGTCTGGGGCCCCGGAAGCCGCTGGGGCCTCGAGCTGGACCTTCCCACGCCGCGAAGCAAGGCCGTTCCCGAACCCTTCGCGCCCCCCGGCCTCGCCGGTGAGGTGCGGGACATCCTCCTCGATCCCGACACGTTTGCCCGGACCGAGAAGCTCGCGCACAAGCTGTCGGAGCTCGGCCCGGATGCGCTGGAGCCCGTCCGCACCGCGTACGACAGCGTGCTGCTCGACGCCGGAGACACCGAGCTCGTCCTGTTCGGCGAGTGGTGGGCCGGGTTTGCGCCCCGTGAGGCGCTCCAGTGGACCGAAGAGAACTGGAACACCCGCCAGTCGGTCCCCGTCGTACGCGGTGTGATGCGCGCCTGGGGGCGAAGCGATCCTCTCACGGCGATCGAGGCGGCATCGGCCGTGGCCCCGAACGACGTCCAGCGTCGCCTCTGGGTCGACTACGTGCTCCGCGGCTGGGACGAGTCGGTGATCGATGGTGCGCTGTCCTTCGTGGAGTCCCTCGGACACGGGCCCGAGCGGCAGTGGGCCCTGACCGTGCTCACGCGCCGCCGGGTGATGCGTGACGGTCCGGCGGCCGTCATCGAATGGGCCGAAGCGCTGCCCGAGTACGACGAGCCCCTGAAGTTGAACGCCTACCGGCGCGTTGCAGGCTCCGTGGCCGAGGTGGACACGGAGCTGGCCGTGGTCTTCGCGGAGCGCCACATGGATGGGCCCTACGGCAAGGGGCTTCCCGAACGCGTCGGGATGAAGTGGGTCATGCGCGAGCCGGAGGCCGCGATGCGCTGGCTCTCGAGCCTGCCCCCGAGCCCCAACCGGGATTCGGGCGTCATGGAGACCTACCGCGTCTGGCTGGCGTGGGACCGCCCCGCGGCTCAGGCCTGGATCGCAGCGGAGAAGCACGAGGAGTGGCTCGACCCCGCCGTTGCGTTGTACGCCCGAAGCATCAGCAGGGGCGACCCGAGCGGAGCGCTCGACATTGCCATGGGGCTCGCCGAGGGTGACCTGCGCAATCACACGGTGGGAAAGATCGCCCGTCAGTGGCTGCTGAGGGAGCCCGAGGCCGCCGATCAGTGGCTGTCGAAGTCGGGCCTCCCCGAGGACCTGGTTCGAAAGATCCGGGTCTTGCCCGACAACCCTCGCGTGCGAAAGGCCCTCGGCGAGACCTGAGCTCGCGAAGCGGCCGCGAGCCAGCCCGGTCGAGGTCGTTGGCCGGGCCATGCCGGCTCCGTGCTCGCGAGCGATCCCGCCTCGAGTCTGGCGGATCTCCTTCCCGATGCGTGCCGCGTCCGCATTCGATCGTTCGTCATTCTGGCGCGTGTCGACTCGGCGCCGAGGCGTCGTCAGGCGTCGCCGGGCTGCGTCGAATCCGGCGGTCCGATCGCCTCGAGCAGGTCCGTCGCCTCTTCGCCCTCACCGAAGTACGCCGCGGTTCGCAACAGCGCCCGCACGCGAGCGGAGTCGCGAGCTTCGGCGTTCGCGTCGAGCATGATCTTGGCGAGCTGGAGCGCCTCCGTGCCGGCGTAGGGATCGCGTTCCAGCACGGCTTCGAGGAGGCGGGCGGCCTCGGTGCTGCGACCCGCGGTCTGGCTGAGCCCGGCGGCTTCGCGGAGCGCCGTCGCATCGGACTCGTCCGCCGCGGCCGCGCGCGCGTAGAGGTCCAGCGCCTCGTCCGTGCGGCCGGCGGCCGAAGCCAGGCGCGCGAGTCCGATCAGGGCTCGCGCATTCGCGGGATCGAGCGTGAGCGCGCGATCGAACTCGGGGCGAGCCTGTTCGGGATCGACGGCTGTCAGAACGATCACGCTCCCGCGGAGCGCGTGGAACCCCGCCTTGCTCCCACTCGCCGCCAGCGCCTGATCGACCCGCGCCAATGCCTCGCTGGCCCGACCGAGCGTGACCAGGTCGAGCACGAGGCTATCAAGCGCCTTGACGTTGAGCGGGGCGTTCAGATCGAGGCCTTCGGCTCCGGTCACCTCCCGGATGGCTGCCTCGGGCCCCGCCCGCGTCCGGACCCCGCTCGCGCGAGC